>CAIXWQ010001076.1 GCA_903923175.1 uncultured delta proteobacterium
CAGCATCGACGGCGGCGGCGACATCTACGTCCACGCCTACTTCGCCAAGCGCTGGGATCGCCTCAAGTTCCACGACACGAAGAAGCCGAAGGCGGAGGTCGAGCTCACCATCTCGGCCTACGAGCGCCCCGAGAACGCATTCGGCTTCTTCGCCGAGCGCACGGTCTCGGACGCCGATCCCGATCCCGAGGTGATGCTGAAGCAGGGGCGCCGCCCGCTCAAGCCGATCGCGGTCGCGGGCGTGGGCGCGCTCGGCAAGGGGCACGCGAGCCTCTGGCGCGATCGGTACTTCGTCGAGCTCGACTACATCGACGACGACGCCGCCCCCGACGAGCTCGTCGCCGCGGCCGACCAGATCCTGCCGAAGTTCGTGCAGGCGATCGACGCGAAGATCGGCGGCTCGACGCAGCTCCCGCTCGACGTCGTGCTGCTCCCCGGCGAGGTCGAGGGGCGCATCCCCTTCGGCCTCGAGTACGTCCCGCCGAAGTACGCGCGCCCGCAGGGGAAATCGCAGGGGCTCGCGCTCTCGATCCCGGCCGGCTGGGCGACCGCGTACATGAAGGGCGACGGCAAGCGCTGGCGCGTGATCGCGGTCACGCGCGACGAGAAGGACGCCGCCAAGGACGCGCTCGGCGCGTTCCGGAAGTTCGACGGGGCCGTCCCCGTGAAGGAGGTCGGCGACGAGGGCGTGTACTTCACCTTCCCGGTCGCCGGCTCGGGCGCGACCCCGACGAAGGCCGAAGGGGTGGCCGGCCGCGAGGGCGGGGTCGTGATCGCCGTGCTCGACGAGGAGCAGGCGCTCGGGGATCCGGCGGCCAAGGGCGCGTACCCGCGGCTCTCGAAGGACGAGAAGATCGCCCGCCTCAAGATCCTGCTCGCGACCAAGAAGCCGGGGATGCTCCCCGCGGCCCCCTCCGGCTCCGCGGCCCCCTCCGCCTCGGCGGCCCCGAGCGCGTCGACCCCCAAGAAGTGAGCCCCGCGCCCCTCCCCGGCGCGTGACAGGATCCCGCTGCGATGAAGTGCCCGTTCTGCGCGTCGCTCGAGAACAAGGTGATCGACTCCCGGCTGTCGGCCGGGGGCGAGGTCACGCGGCGGCGTCGCGAGTGCGAGGGGTGCAACCGCCGCTACACGACCTACGAGCGCGTCGAGGAGGCGCTGCCGATGGTCGTGAAGAAGGACGATCGCCGCGAGCCGTACGATCGCGCGAAGGTGATGCAGGGGATCCGGCGCGCCTGCGAGAAGCGGCCGGTGTCGGCCGATCAGCTCGACACGTTCGTCGACGAGGTCGAGCGTGAGCTGCAGGCGATGGACGTGCGCGAGGTCCCCTCGAGCGCGATCGGCGAGCGCGTGATGCTCAAGCTGCGCGAGCTCGATCAGGTCGCGTACGTGCGGTTCGCCTCGGTGTACCGCTCGTTCGGCGACATCAGCGAGTTCGTCGACGAGCTGCAGCGGCTGATGCAGAAGGGGCTCGCGTCGCCGAACGGCGCGCCCTCCGGCCGCCTCGAGCTCGACCCGGGACGCGGCGGGGCGCGCGGCGGATGAGCAAGGCGCAGCGCAGGGCCAACGAAGAAGACGCCACGCAGATGCGCGCGGCGCTCGAGGAGGCGCGCAAGGGGACGCCCTCGCCGAACCCGCACGTGGGCGCCATCGTGGTGGCGTCCGACGGGCGCGTGGTCGGCCGCGGCTTCCACCCGCGACGCGGGCAGGAGCACGCGGAGGTCGCGGCGCTGCGCGAGGCCGGCGCCGCGTCGCGCGGCGGGACCATCTACGTGACCCTGGAGCCGTGCAATCACCACGGCCGCACGCCGCCGTGCACCGAGGCGATCCTCGCGGCCGGCATCGCGCGCGTGGTCGCCGGCATGCGCGATCCCGACCCGCGCGTGCTGGGCGGCGGCAACGACCGCCTGCGCGCGGCGGGGCTCGAGGTGCTCGAAGGGGTCGAGGAGGCGGCGTGCGTCCGCTTCCTCGCGCCGTGGAGCAAGCACGTGCGCAGCGGCCTGCCGTGGGTGCGGCTCAAGCTCGCCGCGTCGCTCGACGGACGCATCGCGGCCGCGCCGCACGCCTCTCGCCCGG
>CAIXWQ010001077.1 GCA_903923175.1 uncultured delta proteobacterium
ACGATCGTCGCCCTCCTCTCGCAGATGTGCGTGACCTACGGACCCACGAGCGGCTTCACGCGAGAACTCGATCTGAACGAACCGCCCGTGATGCCGCGACGGTCGGTCGAGCGGCTTCGAGAGGCTCCCGTGCTTCTCTCGGCCGCACCCGCCGACTACGCCGCGGAGTTCGAGGGCTGCCGACGCGCTGATCTCAATCCGGCGATGGTGTTCCAGCCGCTGCGGAAGTGGCCACTCGTGCGCATCGCGCCAAACCGCTACGTGATTCTCCACGCCGACTTCGTCATGGCCGCCGCCGATGACCGTGTCTGGTTCTCGATCGCCGAGGGCCTGAAGGCGCTGCAGCAGCGCCCCGGGAAGTTCCCGTCGAAGTTCGGTGACGCCATGCAGTCGTACGTCGGCCGCGTCCTGCACCGCACCGATCGCACGATCGCCTGCAGTTCGGTCGCCCGCGTGCTCGAGACCAAGGTGCCCCGCTGCGACTTCGCGTGGCGCCTCGGGGACGATCTCGTGCTCGTCGAGTCGAAGCGTGCGGCGGTGACCTCGCCGATGCTGATGGGGGCGCCGGGGCTGCGGGATCGCCTCGTAGACGAGCTAGGGGGCGCCTGCGGGCAGATCCTCGAGACGGCGAAGGAGATCCGCCGGTCCGGCGTGCTGGCAGTGGCGCCGGGGCTGGACGTCGAGCCGGGCTGGGCGCCGGCGCGCGTGTTCGGCGTCGTTGTGCACCACCGCGACAACTTCGTCTGGCTAAGCGCACCCGACCAAATCCTTGCCGAGGCCGTCGATGTGGCGGAGTGGGAGGCGCACGTCGTCGGCCGGCCCGTGTTCTGGTCCATCAACGAGCTCGAGCACGTCGGCTGCGCCCTCGGGAAGATGGTTCCAGCGAGGGTGTTCGACGTGATCGCCGCCAACGACTTCCGTTCGCGCGTGGGAGCGCATCGGCTCATCTGGGACTTGGGGGTCCGCGAGGGGCAGATGGACTACTACTTCGAGCGGACGCGGGAGATCCTCGATCGAGGTCCGGTCTAGGCGAGTTCTAGCCCGCCCCCTCGAATCGCGTAGCCGAGGGCAGCGCCGTGACGGTCGTGCGCGTGAAGCGGGCTCGCCGGCGCGACCAGAGCGCCCGCGCCCTGAGCGGCTTCGTTTCAAACGCGGGCGAGCAGCAGCGGAACCTCACGGCGGAGCCTTCCATGACGATCGACGAGATCATCGACGCGAAGATCGACGCCGCTATCCGGCGCCTGCATCTCGCCCCGTTCAACTGGGTGCGCTGCGGCCCGTCGACCGTGTCGACCCGCCAGGCGTACGCGCTGCAGCGCAGGTACGGTGCCCGGCTCTCGAAGCTCGGCGGGAAGTATCTGCACATCCACCGCCACGACCTCGACGCGATCGCCGAGAAGACCGCCGTGCGGCCCGTGAAGCCCGAGGAGCTCAAAGACGACCCGCTCGCCGGGGTCGATCCGGCGATCCGCGCTGCTTTCGAGCGTGCTGCCCGGGGAGAGTGATGCTCGCCGCGCAGGCTCCCCGTCGCGCTCAGCCGCCCCGGCGCCCGTCCGGGCGAGGTGCTGCTGCGCGTCTCTCCGCGCAGCCTCGACGAGCTTGGGGTACTCGGTCTCCTGCCGGTAGGCCGTCCGCCCCGGCCCCGCTCGCCCACGACGAGGTGC
>CAIXWQ010001078.1 GCA_903923175.1 uncultured delta proteobacterium
GCGATCGCCTCGAGCGCCTCTTCCGTCTCCTGCGCGGTCGGCGTGTCGGGCGCGTCGGGCGCGCGCGCCGGCGAGACCTCCGCTGCGCCGGCCGCGGCCGAGAGCGGGCGCACGCGCGCGGTGCAGAGCTCGTCGAGCCCGTGGGCGTGCGCGTCGGTGGTCAGCACCAGCGCCGGCCGCAGGTGCCGCTGCCAGCGGAGCGCGCCGTCGCGGAAGGCCAGCGTCATCAAGCCGCGCGCGGCCGGATCGAGCGGCAGGACGCGCGGTGCGTCGGGCGCGAACACGTCCGCGAGCACGGCGCGATCGTCCTCGTCGAGCGGGGCGCCGGCGAGCGCGCGCGCGAACGAGACGCGTCCGAGCCCGAGGCGCCCGTCGGGGGCGATCGCGATCGGCCCCGACGTCGGCGCGAGCGCGGCGAGGCGTGCCGCGGCGCGGGCGAGCGCCCGCTGGTGAATCGCGAAGGCCACGGCGGCGTTGGCCCGCGCGAGGCGCGTCAGCATTCGAAGCGTGGTGGCGCAGCGCGCGTCGCCCGGGAGCGTCTCCCAGGCGCCGACCGCGCTCGCTCCGTGGTCTTCGCCTTCGGCTTCGTCGCCTCCTCCGCCGCCGCTCGCGGGAGCGTCGTGCCCGGCCAGACCGAGCGCCTCGGCCTCTTCGAGGATCGCCGCGAGCTCGGACGGCTCGATGGGCGCCTCCGGGCGCGCGACCCGCGGCTCGATGGCGCGGCGGGCGAAGCGGTCGACCTCGGCGAGCAGCGCCGCGCGGTCGCCTTCGTCTGCTTCGTCTCCTTCCGCCATGTCACACCGATACGCCTCGGTGCGGAGCCGTCAATTCGCGGCGGCCTGGCAGGCGGAGAACGAACGGCACCCCGCGGCCTGCGTGCAGGCGTTGCAGTCGTTCGCGCAGGTCGATTTGCAGGTCGCCAGCGTGTTGTTGCACTTCGCCTTGCAGGACATGCTGCCGCCGCAGGCCGAGATGCAGCTGGTCGCCGTCGTGGTGCAGCCCGCGGCGCAGCTCGTGGCCGTGCTCAGGCAGCTCGCCGAGGGGGCGCAGCCGGAGTCGATCGGACCGGTGTCGAGCGTGCCCGTGTCGAGCGTGCCGGTGTCGGTCGGGGGGACGGAGGTGTCGATCGCCGTGTCGGGCCCGACGTCGGGCGCCGCGCCCGAGTCGACGTGGCCGTCGGCCGCGACGTCCGCGCTGGCGTCGCCGCCGGCGTCGGTGGTCGGGCCGGCGACCGGATCGAACTGGCCGAAATCGTAGGCGCAGGAGGCCGCCGTGGCGGCGAGCGCGAGCGCGAGCGCACCCGCGAACCGAGCTCTCGAGCGCATCAGAAGGCCCCCTGGATGGCGATCGTGCCGGGCCCGACCGAGATGGCCGTGTGCGGCGCGGTCGGCTTCTCGGCGCTGCCGCCGAGGAAGAAGAGCGTCGTGCCGGCCGCGACGCCGACGAGCCCGACGACGAGCCCGATGTTGGCGATCGTCTGCTTGGTGCGCCCCGCGTCGATGTCGCTCTGCCGCGAGGGGGGGCAGGGGCCGCCGGCGCAGTCGCTCCTCAGCATCGAGTACGTCGCGCGGGCGGACACCCCCGCGATCCCGAAGGTCACGAGCCCGGCGAGCCCGACCGCGCCGGACACGTAGGCCCACGTCCGGGTCGAGGAGCCGCTGCGGGGGGCGTCCTGCGTCGGCGCGCTCACGGGCGCGCTGACGGCGCCCGAGGCGGCCGGCGCGTCGTTCGCGTCGATGACGAGCGACTCGTGCGCCCCCGCGGTGAGGGTCACGGTGCGCTCGATCGGGCCGGTCGGCGGGGTCTCGACGCGGATCACGACGGCGCCCGGCACGGCCGGGACCGGCTCGCTCCAGCCGGCGCGTCGCACCTCCTCGCCCGCGACCTTCAGCGTCGTCGCATCGGTCGCGTGCTCGATGGTGATCGACACGAAGCCGAGCTTCTTGCCGATCTCGTTGCGCTCCGCGCTCGCGGACTCCGCGGCCTTGGCGTAGCGCGAGTCCTCGGCGGCGAGCTCCTTGGCCTCGATCGCGGTGCGACCGAGCTCGACGTAGGCCTCGACGAGCCGTCCGAGCTCGCGCAGGCAGCGCGCCACGAACAGGTGCGTGTTCGGGCTCGCGACGATCTCGAACGACGCGCGGAATTCACCCAGCGCTTCGTCGTATTTCTTCGCCGTGAACAGCGTCTTGCCGCGCTCGAAGCGCGACTGGGCCTGCTCGCGCTTCACCGGGCTGGCCTTCCCCGGCGGGTCGCCGGCGGCCTGCGCGCGCGGCGCGTGCGCGAGCACGAGGGCGAGGGCGACCGGGAGGGCAGCGACGAGGCGCAGGAGGCGCTGGAGGCTTCGGCGGCGCGGAGGGGCTTCGTGCATCAAATCCCGAGCGGATCGTAGGGGGTGGAGGACGGCGGCTTTGGCTTGTCGGGGCGGGGCGCGGCGGCGTTCGAGGAGGCCGGGCGCGCGCGACCGGCGTCGTCGCCGGGGCTTGCGCTGCCGCTGGCGCTCACGCTCGGAGCGGCCGACGAGGCGCTGGAGGCTTCGAGCGGCGACGCGATGGCCGCCGAGGCGGGCTCACGCGCAGACGCTCCCGTCGCGGGCGGCGTTCCGGTCGGGTCGGCGCTGGGCCGCTTGGTCGCCTCGGCGCGCGGCGGCGTGGCGCTCGCGGACTTCGGCTGCGCTTCGGCGCCCGCGTCGTCGTGTCGGCCGCCGAGGCGCAGCGCCGCGAAGGTGATCCCCAGCAGCCCGACCAGCGCGAGCGCGACGAGGAGCCCTCGGCTGCGCCGCGAAGCGGGCGGCGGCGGCACCGACGGAACGACGGCGGGGCCCGCCGGGTCGGACCTCGTGTACCCGGCGACGGGGGGCACCGACGGCGGAGCGAGCACGATGTCGATCTCGTCACCCGCGGCCATCGCGGGCTCGGGCGTGGCCGGCGCGGCGAGCGCGAGCTGCGTGCGCGCGGGTGGCGGCGTCGGCGCAGCGACGACCGGAGCGGGCGGCGGCGTCGGCGCGATCGGCTGCGCGATCACCGGCGCGATCGCGGGCGGCGGCTTCGTGGTCGCCTGCGACGGCGGCGCCGGCTCGGTGATGCCCGGGGCGTCCGGCCTCGGCGCTGCGCTCGTCGGCGAGGGGGGCGGCGCGGGCGTCGTGATGCGCTGCGATGGGGGGGAGATCTCGAGGTCGGCCGGATGGAGCGACTCGGTGACGGCAATGGCGGGACTTGCTGCCATTGCCGCCAGGGGCTTCGCGGACGGCTTCGGGAGCGGCGCGGGCGACGGTTGCCGCGCAGCGGCGCTGGCGGCGGCCCACGGCGAGGCGGACGCCGGAGGGGCAGGCGCAGCAGGCGCGACAGGCGCCGGGGCCGCAGTCGGGGTAGCAGGCGCCGCGACCGCAGTCGGCACGGCA
>CAIXWQ010001079.1 GCA_903923175.1 uncultured delta proteobacterium
GGCGTTCGACGCTCCGCCTGCCGGTGCGGCGACCGCGCCGGTCGCGGCCGCGGCTCCGGCCGCCTCGGTCGAGGCTCCCGCCGCTGTCCCCGCCACGGATCGCGACGCACGTCCGCGCATGGGCAGCCGCGACCGCGGGCGTCGCGGCGAGGATCGCCCGCCGACCTCGAAGCTCACCGACTGGTCGCCGCCCGAGGAGGCCGACGACGAGGCGCCGCTGATCCAGCGCGACAAGGTCGAGGCGCGCCCGGCGCGTCCCGAGCCGCGTGAGGCGCGTCCCGAGCCCCGCGAGCCCCGCGAGCCCCGCCCCGAGCCGCGCGCGGAGGCCCGCGTGGAGTCCCGCGAGCCGCGCGAGCCGCGAGCCCCGCGCGAGCCGCGTCCCGAGGCCCGCGCCGAGGCGAGCCAGGAGCCGCGGGCGGACGCACGCGAGGATCTCCCCGAGGGGGACGTCGCGACCGTGTTCGTCAACGGCGGTCGCCGCGACGGGCTGCGCGCGCTCGACCTGCTGCGAATCCTCGAGGAGCGCGGCGGCGTCGCGCAAGACGACGTCGGCCGCATCCGCATCCGCGATCGGAACACGTTCGTCGACGTGAAGCTCGCCGCGCTCGAGAAGTGCGTCGAGGCCATCAAGGGAGCCGTCGTCGGCGGTCGCACGCTCAACGCGGAGCAGGCGAGGGTGAAGGAGCCCGGTGGCGAGGACGATCGCGCGGCGTCGCCGATGGGGGGCGATCGCCGGTGATGCGGCGCGCAGGCCGGCTCGTCGTCGCGGCGCTCGGAGCGCTTGCACTCGGCGGAACGTTCTGCGCCTGCAAGCGAGCCAGCTCGAGCGGCCGCGGGGCCGCCGAGGCTGGCGTCGCCCCCGCGGCCTCGCCAGCCTCCGGGAACGGCGGCGAGGCGACGGCGGCCGCGACTGCGACCGCCGGGGCAGACCCCTTCGCGATCTCGGACGCGCACGAGATCGTGCCGGCCGACTTCGATGCCCCGACGGTCACGCTCCCTGCAGGGAGCGACACGATCACCGTCGCGACGCCGGGGAAGGCGCCGAGCGTCGATCCGTTCGACGCGGCCATCCTGGCGGCGAAGGCGCAGGCCGTCGGCTGCTTCGCGCCGCTGCCGGCGGGCGACTACGCGGTCTCGCTCAGCGTGGTGGTCTCGCCGGGCGGGCGGGCGACGCGCGTGAACGCCGACAGCGCGAGCGTGACCGACGCGAGCGTGCTCGCCTGCGTTCGCGGGGTCGGCGAGTCTTACGGTTGGCCGTCGAGCCCGAGCGGCCGGACGCTCGAGCTCGACGTCCGCGTCAGCGGCAAGTAGCGGCCGGCTCGCTCCGACGCGGGCTCAGAATCTGAGCGCGGGAAGAAACCCGCGCTCTTCACTGCCCAGCGGGGCGGTCGGCACCGCCCCGCCCCGCCGAATGCGATCCCCACCCCACCGGAGAGACGGTTTCACGGTCTCTCAGGCTGCGGCCGCGCCCGGCCCGCGTCGCCGCTCGAGGTGCGCGCGGACCCCTTCCTTCGGGCGCAGCGTGATCTGCGGCAGCGGCGTCGGCTCGCGATCGAGCTCGAGCCGCCAGCGGAACTTCTGCGCGATCGTCGCGAGCAGGAGCACGCTCTCCATCATCGCGAACTGGTTGCCGATGCAGACGCGCGGACCGCCGCCGAACGGGAAGTAGACGAACTTGTGCAGCGAGCGTGCGAGGCCGTCCTTCCAGCGGTCCGGCTCGAAGGCGTCGGGGCGCGGCCAGTAGCGCGGGTCGCGGTGGAGCGTCCACTGCGCCATCCACACCTGCGTCCCCTTGGCGATGTCGTAGTCGCCGATCGTGACGTCGCGCACGGGCTCGCGCCCGATCGACCACGCGGGAGGGCTGAGCCGCATCGACTCCTGGATGACGCGCTCGGCGTACGGGAGCTTCGCGTAGTCGTCGAAGCGCGGGAGGCGGCCGCCGAGCACGTCGTCGACCTCGGCGAAGAGCCGCGCCTGGGCCTCGGGGTGCCGCGAGAGGTGCACGAACGTCCACGAGAGCGCGATCGCCGTCGTCTCGTGGCCGGCGAGGATCAGCGTGAGGGCCTCGTCGCGCAGCTGCTCCTCCGTCATGCCGCGGCCGTCGTCGTCGCGGGCTTCGATGAGCATCGAGAGGAGGTCGTCGTGCCGCTCGGCCTGCCCCGCGCTCGCGAGCCGCGCGCGTACGAGCCGTCGCACGATGGCATCGACCTCGGCCACCGAGCGACGGAAGCGCTGGTTTCCCGGCGTCGGCAGGCGATCCCAGCCCGGCACCAGGATCGCGAGCGGCACGGCGTAGCGCTCCAGGATCCCCTCGAGCGCGCGGCCGATGCGCTCGGCGTCGTCGTGCAGATCGGCGCCGAACAGCGTGCGGCCGACGATCTCGAGCGTCAGGCGCATCAGCTCCGCGTGGAGGTCGCGCCGCTCGCCGTCGCGCCAGCGATCGATCGCGGAGGCGGTGCACTGCACCATCGTGTCGGCGTACCCCGCGAGGCGCTCGCGGTGGAACGCGGGCTGCGCGAGGCGGCGCTGGCGCTTCCAGAAGTCGCCTTCGCTGGTGAGCAGCCCCCGGCCGACCACCCGCACGAAGTCGCGGAGGAACCGGTCTTTCGCGAAGTCCTTCGCCTTCTTCACGACGACCTCCTCGACGAGATCGGGGTGCGACACGAGCACGAGCGGCGTGCCCGGGACCCCGACGTCGACGACGTCGCCGAGCCGCGACATGCGCTGCAGGAAGGCGAGCGGGCTCCGCAGGTACGAGGGGAGATTGCCGACGATCGGCAGCCGGGGTGCGCGCAGGATCGGCTTCACCCGCGCAGCGTATCGTGGATCCGCGGCTCGTCCGTCGCGCGCCTGTGCCAGCGTGTGTCGGAGCCGTCGCGGACCCGCGGCTCGGCGCCCGCGAGAGGACCGGTCGGACCGGGCGCGCACGCGTCGGCCTCGTCGGCATCGACCATGCAGTAGGGGGCCTCATGAACTCGCTTCGCCTCCGCGCGCTCGCCCCGCTGCTCGCCTTCGGTTTCGCCGGCCTCGCCTGGGGTAGCGTCGGCTGCTTCGGGCTCGTCGCGGACGCCGCGGGGACGCCGGACGGGGCGGTGCTGCCGGAGACCGGCGACGACGTCGACGCCGCGCCCGACACGGCGATCGACGGCGCGCCCGACACGGCGATCGACGGCGCGATCGACACCGCGTTCGACGCGCCGGCGCCACCGCCCGCGCAGAAGCTCCTCTTCGAGGCCGGCTACCAGAACTACGCCTGGGGCTTCACGTACGACGGCATCTACGTGAACGCGGCCGGCGAGGTGTGGTCGTACTCGCACCCGCAGACCGCGACGCCCGCGCCCGCGCCGACCGACGTCCCGTGGCCCCACGCCGGGATGACCGAGACCGAGATCACCACGAAGTACGCGTCGAACGCGAAGCTGCTCACGACGCTGTCCAAGGACCAGGTGCTCGCGATGTACAAGCTCGTCTCGCTCGCCGAGACGGGGATGCTCATCCGCCAGAACAGCTGCGCCGACGCCGGCTCGCGCCTGTACGTGGCGTGGCGCTACGACGCGACGACGAGCACGTACTCGCCCGTCCAGCTGGGGATGACCGGCGACACCACCGCGCGCAACACCGTGCCGGCTGCCGCGCAGCTCGTGAGCTGGCTCTCCAGCGTCGGCTCGCTCTCCACCGACTTCTGCGCGCCGCCCGCCGCGGTCGCGTGCGTGGGCAGCGGCTGCAAGCCGGCGACGTGCCCGAACACGTGGCAGACCGCCGCGTGCGACGGCACCTGCGTCGCGCCGACCCAATGCGAGTCCGTCGCCGGGTGCGCCGCGTGCGGCAGCAGCACCGCGTGCCTCGTCGACGCCGCCGGAGCCGCGCACTGCAGCCAGGCGCCCGCGTGCAGCTCCGGCGTGCTGAGCTGCGCCTGCGGCGGCGACGCGATCTGCGCCGGCGGCGCGGCCTGGTGCCGCGGGACGAGCGCCGCGGGCTTCCGCTGCGAGCGCCCGTGAGCGTTCGCGGCGCTGGCGTCCCGGAGCGACGCGCAGGCTCGCCGCCGCACTAGGCGCCCGGGCGCTCGGACGACGCGGAGTCTTCGATCAGCGGCCTGCGCAGGCAGGCGGGGGCGCGGATCACGGCGGCGACCGACAGCACGGCGGCCGCCATCATCGGAGCGAACGCGAGCGCGCCGAGGCGGGGGCCGAGCGCGGCGGCGGCGACGAACAGCACCGCCGGCACGAGGTAGACGCGCCGGAGGGTGATCGCGAAGCTCGCCGAGGCCAGCGCGATCAGCATGGCGTCGCCCGAGGCGACGTCGGCGAAGCGCCGATCGTACGCATAGCCGAGCGCGCGGTTGAGGACCACGAGCACGACGGTGGCGAGGATCGTCAGCGCCATCTGGCGGCTCACCCGGTTGCGGAAGAGTCGATGGCGGTAGCGCCAGGAGATGCTGCCGAGGATCGCCGCGACCGGGACCGAGGACGCGAGCATCAGCTTCGGCCCCGGCACGAAGAGGTGCAGCACGTAGGCGGCGGTGAGGAACGTCGCGAAGGCGTAGAGCAGCCCCGCGAGGATCCGCACCGCGGTTCGCCGCTCGTTCTCGGCGACCGAGACGTCGAGATCGTGCTCGAGGCGCTGCAGCCGCGCGCGATCCTCGACGTGCCCGGCGAGCTCACGATCCAGCGCCGCGAGCCCCTCCACGAGCTGCGCCGGCGCGGGCTCCAGCGTCGCGAGTAGGGCAGCCGCGCTCGCGCGGTTCGTGTGCGCGAGCTGGTAGGCGCACATCCGCTCGATGGCGCGGCGGCGTTCGGCGTGCGCGCGCGCGTTCTCGGGCCAGGCGCGCAGCGACTGCTCGAAGCCGAAGCGACACTCGTGGAACAGCGGCTCGATCACCTCCGGCCCATCGCCGCGCGCCAGCGCCGCCTCGAGCTCGGCGAGGCGCCCCTCGGCGATCCGCGCGAGCTCGGCGGCGGCCCGGTGACGCGCGAGCTCGGCGAGCGCGCGACCGAGCTCCTCGGCCGAGGCGTAGCGCTGCGCGCGGTCGGCGTGCATCGCGCGACGAGCGATGTCCGCGAGCTCCGCGGGCACGCGCTCCGGGTAGCTCCGCGGCTGCGAGCGCGCCGCCGAGAGGAGCACCTCGTGCATCGTGCGGCCGAGGTGAGGCGGCGTGCCGACCAGACACTCGTGCAGCGTCGCGCCGAGCAGGTACACGTCGGTCCGCGCGTCGAGCGCGTCGCTGCCCGGCCGCAACATCTCCGGCGCCATGTACGCGGGGGTGCCGACGATCGCGTCGTCGTGCAGCCGATCGCTCGTGCGCAGCGCGACGCCCCAGTCGAGGAGATAGACCTCGCCGAACGGTCCGAGCATCACGTTCTCGGGCTTCACGTCGCGGTGGAGGACGCCGCGCGCGTGGGCGTAGGCGAGCGCGTCGCAGACGCTGCGCAGCGCGCCGAGCAGGAAGCCGAGACGGTCGCCGCCGGCTCGCTTCCACGTCGCGTCCTCGGGATCGCGCAGCAGCCGCGCGAGGGTCGTCCCCTCGATTCGCTTCATCACGAGCAGCGGCCGGCCGTCGGCGTCGCGCCCGAGCGCGTGCACGGGGACGATGTTCGGGTGTTCGAGGAAGCCGGTGAAGGTCGCCTCGCGCAGCAGCGCCTCGACGTGCCCGGCGCCGGTGTCGCGCTCGTGCAGGCGCTTGAGCGCGACGTCGCGCTGCAGCGAGCGCTGACGAGCGAGCTGCACGATCCCCATCCCGCCGGCGCCGAGCGTGCGCCCGACCACGAGATCGGCCGTCGACCCGGGCGCGTCCTCGCCTCCGCCGACCGCGTCCGGCCGTCCTCGCTCCGTGAACGCGAGCGCCAGCAGCGGGAGCGTGCGGGCGTCGATCGTGCGCGGTCCGAGCTCGACCGGCGCCGCGCCGCCAGCGACGTGCGCCATCGGCTCGCCCGCGACGAGCGTGGGCGAGACGGCCGCCTCGGAGCCCCGCTCGGCGCGGTGCACGCCGACGGTCTCGCCGAACGCCAGCGCCTCGTCGGCCGCGAGCGTGCAGGCCGCCGCCGCCGCGATGGACTCCGGATCGTCGAGCGTCGCGCGCATGGAGTGCGCCATCATCGCCGAGATCCGCGCGGCGCGGTGGCGGCGCGAGGGGCGTGCGCGGACGCGCTCCTCTGTCGACCCCTCCCGGGCGCTTCGGCCTATGCTCGCCGCGCCCCCATGAGCACGCCGCAGCCCAAGCCGAGCGACCCGAGCAAAGAGCAGAAGCCGACCATCGACGCGGCCATGCGCGAGGAGATCAAGCGGCGCTCGCGGAGCGTCGTCGACGCGCCGAAGGGGTGGCTCGCGCCGAAGGGCGGCGACGAGCGCAGCGCCGAGGCGCTCGCCGAGAGCGTCGTCGCGCTCGACGCGCAGCAGGGGCAGGAGGCCGTCGTCGGCGCGCTCGCGGAGCTCGAACGGTGGCTCGAGCGACGCTTCGACGCGCACGTCGCGGCGATCGCCAAGGATCGCGGCGTCGGCAAGGCCGACCTGCTCGGCGACGAGGCCGCCGACGCCACCGGCTGGCTGAGCGAGGCGCTCGCGGACGAGCTCGCGCCGGTGGTGGCCGCGCTGGTGGCGCGTCGCGAGGCCGCGACGGCGCTGGCGGCGATCTCGGCGCGCGCGGTGAAGGACGCGAAGGACGGTGCCGACGAGGCGCTGCTCGCGGCGCCGAGGCGGAGCTTCGCGGAGACCGGCGAGCGCCTCGGCGCGCAGCTCGCCGCGCTCGAGGTCGCCGTCGGCGAGCGGGTGACGGCGCGCTGGACCGTGCGGGTCGAGCGGCTCGCGAGCGAGGGCGAGGAGCGCGCGCTGGCGGCCGTGCGCGAGCGCGCCGAGCGCGCGGCGCTGCGACGAACGGCCCCCAAGAAGCCCGCGGGTGACGCCGACGACGACAAGGACGACGACGGCAAGGGCGGGGGGCGCCGCTGGTACCACTGGATCCTCGACGCCGCACTCCTCGGCGCGGCCGCCTACCTCGTCTACACGCGCTTCATCGCGAAGCCGCCGCAGCTGCCCGACGCGGCCCCCGCGGCGTCGGCCTCGGCGTCGGGCTCCGGCTCTTCGGGCGCCGCGCGCGCCGCGCTCAGCGGCGTGCCGATCGGCGCGACCGAGGTGCGCTCGGGGCCGGGCATGCTCTACGCGCCGGTCGAGAACCTCGGCGCACCGAGTCGCGTGCAGCTCCTGGAAGGGCCCACGGCGGGATGGGTCAAGGTGAAGACCGCCTCGAGCAAGGAGGGCTGGATCCCCGTCGGGGCCATCGGCCCCGCGCCGACGGCGGTGCCTTCTCCGAGCGGGACCCCGAGCGGTAGCGCGAAGCCGTAGCGGGCGGGCGGCGTCGCGACGGTTCAGTTCGCCTTGATCGAAGCCTTCGCCGGCATGCCGGTGAACGCGCTCCACTCGACGCGGAGCGGCCGGCTGGCGCCACCCGGCGCGATCACCAGCAGATCGGTCGCCGCGCCGCAGGGGACGGCGAGTCCGCGCGGGTCGACCACGAGCCAGACGCTGGCGCCGTCCGGGTTGCTCCGCAGGCGCAGCAGGCCGCGCGCGGCGGGGCTCTGGTTGCGCGCGCCCAGCGCCGTCGTGCTCGGCGTGCGGGCCGGCCACTTGGCGTCGCCGCGCGCGCCTTCGAGCGCGATCGAGACATCCAGGTGCGGACCGGTGGCGTCGCTGGCCCAGGCGGCCGAGGCGTCGAGGTGCGCGCGCTGCGGCGGCCGCCCCTCCGCGAGGGCCACGAGATCGAGCGGCACGCGCGCGGGGACGACGGTCGTGAGCGGCGCGGTCCCGAGCTTGCGGACGACCTCGCTCCCATCGACGAGCCCCTCGAGCGTCAGCGTCCCCTCGCACGTCGCGGGGAGGTGACCGACGGTGGCGCTCACGACCGCGGCGCTCGTGCCGACGGTCGCCTGCGTGGTCACCGTCTCGGGCGGCGGCGCCCCGGCATGCCGTGAGAGCGAGCCCCTCACGCCGAAGAACGCGGCGGCGCCCGCCATCGCCACGAGGCCGACCGAGGCCATCGCGCGACGCAGGCGACCCGGACGGGGCGCGGGCTCGAGATCGGCCAGCGCCACCTCGACGTCGCCGGGCTCGCGCGTGTCGCGATCCACGACGAGCGTAGAGACCGTGCCCGCCGGGGTCGCGGCCTCGAGCAGCGACCGACGCCCGCCGCGCAGCGAGCGCGGCAGGTCGGCCGGCATGTCGACGATCACCGTCGGCGGCCTGCCCGTCTCGACGCCGACCATCGCCTTGAGCTCGCGCGCGAGCGTCGGATCGTCCTGCACGCGCGAGACCTGGAACGAGTCGGCGAGCGCCTTCACGCGGTCGGGGCGGGCGAGCACCGGCCGCTCGGCCACGCGCGCGCCGTCGACGTCGGTCTGCACGTCGGTGAGCTTGCCGCGGCTCTGCTCGTAGGCCTCGACGTCGGCGCCGCGCATCGTCGTCGGCGCGGCCTGGCGGGCGCTCGTGCCCGCGCCGTGCGAAGCGTCCATGGCGACGGCGAACGAGCGTGAGGAGTCGTCGTCCGAGTCGCCTGCGTGATCTGCCTGATCGGCGTGCGCTTCGCCCGCATACGACACGGGCGGCGGCAGCTGCGAGACGACCTCGAACGGCTCCTGGTGCGCGCCCCCCTCGAGCTCGGCGGCGTCGAGCGCGGCGGCGAGCTCGTCGAGAGGCGTGGGGGTCGGCCCCTTCTCCGCGAACTGCGCGGGCGCCGTCTGCGGCGTCGCGTCGTCGAAGAGCGTCGGCCGCGTCGAGGCGGTGTCGGTCGCGAGCGCGGTCGGGGGCGGCGGGGTCGGCGCGTGTGCCGGCTTCGCGGCGACCACCGGCGGCGGGAGCGACGGGACGTCGAGCTCCGGGCGGTGTGCGGTGACGCGTGCCTCGCGTGCCTCGCGTGCCTCGCCTGTTTCTCTCGCGCGCGCCTCGGGCTTGCGAGCCACGGCGCGGACGACCGGAGGCGGCGAGGGGCTCGCCTCTTGCGAGGGGGCCTCGTCCTCGTCGTTCACGTCGTCGAGGTCGAGCTCGCCGGCCTCGATCAGCTCGAGCGCCTCGCGCGCGATGCGGGCGACGCCGCGTCGGCTCGCCGCGCGGTTGAGCGGGATGAGCGCCCCCTCGAGCTCGCGCATCAACGCGACGAGGCCGGTCGGGTCCTTGCGCTTCGCGCACGCGCGCAGCGCCGGCGTCGACGACGTCGCGACGTGCAGCAGCTCCCCCAGGAGCCGCCGCAGCGCCAGCGCGGCGCGGACCTCGTCGGCCCGGCGGGGCGGCGCGACCAGGACGACGTTCCCCGCGAGGTCGATCGCGAGCTCGGTCGCTCCGACGACGCCGCCGCCGACGTCGCGCACGCGCGACGCCGCCTCGAGCACGAGGTATCCGGCGATCTCGGGGCCGACCGGGACGAGCTCGCGATCGCCTGCGATCACGAGATCGTCGAGCCTGACCAGTTCTTCGGCATTCGACATGGACGCTGAGCCTCGCAGCGGGCCATCGCAGGGGGCCGAACCGGGGGCCAAGTTTAGGGGGAGGAGGTTCCGCGGTCGGCGCGCTGCTAGGGTCTCGGCATGGTGCGCCGCGGCTCGCTGCTCCTCGCACTGGCGCTCGGCGCGTGCCGCTCGGCGCCCTCTTCTTCGCCGAGCGCGGCGCCCTCGACGACGCCCCCCTCGAGCGCGCGGCCCGGGGAGAGCGCGCCCGACGGCCACGGCGAGGCGGTCGATGGCCTGGTCTTCGGCGCCGTCCTCGAAGGCGCGACGCTCGTGACCACGCTGCGCAACGTCGGCCCGATCCCGCTCGTCGTGATGAGCCACGTCCAGGCGACCGAGCGCCAGAGCGACTGGGTCCACGTGACGCTCGTCGGCTCCGACGGCACGCACCGCCGGATCGAGCTCAGCGACGACCGCGACAAATCGGTCGCCGAGGCCGCGGTGCTCGCCCCGGGAGGCACCCTCGTCGATCGCTGGGACCTCGCGGCGTGGGCGGCGCGACCGCGCAACGGCGGCAAGGCGCTCGCCGGCGCGACCACGCTGCGCGCGAGCTACACGACGCGCCGGCAGGACTTCGCGGACCGCGTCGTCCCCAAGGGGGCGCGCGCCTGGATCGGCTCGGCGCGAAGCTCGATCTCGCTGGTCGGCGCGGGGGGCTGAGAGACGGTGAAACAGTCTCTCCGGTGGGGTGGGGCCCCGGCGGATTCACGGAGGAGGGGCGGTGCCGGCCGCCCCGGTGGGTAGTGAAGAGCGCTGGGTCTTTCCCGCGCTCCGAGCCCGCGCCTCAGACCTCGCGGACCGGGATCCCGCGCGCGGCCAGGAACGCCTTGGCCTCGCGGATCGTGTACACGCCGTCGTGGAAGATCGACGCGGCCAGCGCGGCGTCGGCCCCCGCGTCGGTGAGCCCGATCGCGAGGTGATCGAGCGTGCCCACGCCCCCCGATGCGATGACCGGCACGGGCACCGCGTCGGCGATCGCCCGCGTGAGCGGCACGTCGTACCCTTCCTTGGTCCCGTCGCGATCCATGCTGGTCAGCAGGATCTCGCCGGCGCCGAGCGCGGCGACCCGCACCGCCCACTCGATCGCGTCGAGGTCGGTCGGCTTGCGACCGCCGTGGGTGGTGACGATCCAGCGGCGCTCGGCCGGCTGCCACTTCGCGTCGATCGCGACGACGATCGCCTGGGCGCCGTAGACGTCGGCCATGGCCTTCACGAGGTCGGGGTCGCGAACCGCCGCGCTGTTGACCGAGATCTTGTCGGCCCCGGCGCGCAGCAGCGCGTGCGCGTCGTCGAGCGAGCGCACGCCGCCGCCGACCGTGAGCGGCGCGAAGACGACGTCGGCCGTGCGGCGCACGATGTCGAGCAGGATGGGCCGCTCGTCGGAGGTCGCGGTGATGTCGAGGAAGGTGATCTCGTCGGCGCCGTCCTCGTCGTAGCGGCGGGCGCACTCGACCGGGTCGCCGGCGTCGCGCAGGCCGACGAAATTGA
>CAIXWQ010001080.1 GCA_903923175.1 uncultured delta proteobacterium
CCGCCGCCGCCGGCCGACGGTGCGCCCCCACCCAAGGACGGAGCCGCCGGAGACGGAGCCGGTGGCGGTGACGTCGGCGAGGCGGGCGCGCCGGCCTCCTGCGCGACGAGCACCGACTGCGCAGCCGCGGACGCGTGTCCCAAGGACGCGACGAAGGGGTGCGCCTGCGCCACCACGCCGAGCGGGCTTCGCTGCGTGCCGAGCTGCAGCACGGCCAGCGACTGCTCGGATCCATCCCAGCTTTGCAGCGCCGCCGGCGTCTGCGTCCCGTCGGGTGGCGGCGGCCCCGGTGACGGAGGTCCGCCTCCGGACGGCGGAGGCGCGGATGGCGCCGGCCCAACGGACGGCGCTGCTGATTAGCTGGTCTCCGATCTGGCGCGCTTCTTACGCCCGAGCTTCGTGGTCGAACCTCGCCTCATCCACCGCTCATGCTCTGCTCACACTGACGTGCTCTCCTGAAATGGCGGCTCTCCGTGGCCGACCTCCCCATGAAGCTCGCCCGGCAGATCAACCTCGCGATTCTGACGACGCTCCTGGTCGTCGTGTCGCTGGCGGGCGCGCTGTCGTACCTGAGCGTGAAGCGCGGCTTCGAGCACTACGTCCGCAGTCTCGAAGAGGCGCGGCTCGGGCCGGCGGTGCGTCGGTTGACCGCCGTCTACGCGCGCGACGGGAGCTGGGAAACGTTGCGACACGATCCGCGCCGCTTCGGTCGACTGCTGCGTCGTGACGAAGACGAGCGGGCCGCGCCGCCTCCGGAAGGGCGCTCGCGAGAGCAGCGCGAGGCCGGCGAGGCGCGCCCGCCTCGTCCCGAGGGCTCTGCCGACGCCTCCGCGCGACCGCCCCCGCCCGAGCAGCGAGAGCGGCGCGACACCGACCCGTTCGAGACCTTCCCGCGCGTGACGCTCTACGACGCGAGTCGGAAGCCCGTCGTCGGCGACAGCAGCCTCGACACCGACGCGACGCGGATCCCGTTGGTCGTGGAGAGCAGGACGGTCGGCTGGCTCGGCGTTCGCCCCATCACCCGTTTCGACGAGAAGATCGACGTCGGTTACCTGCAGCACGTGCGCGGGCAGCTCGCCGTGATCGCCGCCGCGGCGCTCGTGCTCGGGCTGGTCGCCGCCGCGATCCTCACGCGGCGGATCCTCCGCCCCGTCGAGGCCCTGGCCGCGGGCACGCGCAGGCTCACGTCGGGCGACTACGACGCGAGGAGCGGCGTCGATTCGGCCGACGAGCTCGGGCAGCTCGCCCGCGACTTCGACACGCTCGCCGCCACGCTCGCCGAGAACGCGCGTTCGCGTCGGCAGTGGGTCGCCGACACCTCGCACGAGCTCCGCACGCCGCTCGCCGTGCTGCGCGCCGAGGTCGAGGCGATCGTCGACGGCGTGCGCCCGGCCGACGCGGCGGCGATTGCGTCACTCCACGCGGAGATCCTGCGGCTCGGTAAGCTCGTCGATGATCTCGGCGAGCTGGCCCGCTCCGATCGCGGCGCCCTCGAGCTCATCCGCGCGCCGATCGCGGTCGTGCCGTTCCTCGAGGAGAGCCTGGCCATCTTCCGCGCGCGCTTCGAGCAGCGGCGTATCGCCATCGACCTCGACGTCGCTGGGCTCGAACAGGCGCGCATCTCCGGCGAGCGCGTGCGCCTGCAGCAGATCTTCGCCAACCTCCTGGAGAACTCGGCGCGCTACACCGACGTCGGCGGCGTGCTTCGCGTGTCGGGCCTCGTCGGACGCGATCCCGCCGACTCGGGCGAGAGCGTCGAGACGCTCCGCCTTCGCTTCGACGACTCCGCCCCTGCCGTCCCCGCCGAGGCCCTGCCGCACCTCTTCGAGCGCTTCTTCCGCGCAGACGCCTCGCGGTCTCGCGAGGCCGGCGGGTCCGGGCTCGGGCTCGCGATCTGCCAGCGCCTCGTCGCGGCGCACGACGGCACCGTGGTGGCGTCGCCGAGCCCCCTCGGTGGCCTACGAATCGAACTCACATTCCCGCTGTTCGCCGACCCGGCCAGTCGCCCCTCGCATCGGCCACGCCCGCCCGCCGGGAGCAAGCCGCCGTCGCCATGAAGCCCGAGCCTTCGCCGCCGCTCATCCTCATCGTCGAAGACGAGACGAAGATCGCGCTCGTCCTCGCGGACTACCTCAGGGCGGCCGGCTACGCGTCCGCGATCCTCGACAACGGGACCGAGGTCGCGTCGTTCGTTCGTGCGCGCGTGCCCGCGCTCATCCTCCTCGATCTCCTGCTCCCCGGCCGCAACGGCCTCGACGTCTGCCGCGAGGTCCGAGCGTTCAGCGACGTGCCGATCGTCATGGTCACCGCGCTCGTCGAGGAGATCGATCGCCTGCTCGGGCTGGAGCTCGGCGCCGACGACTACATCTGCAAACCGTTCAGCCCACGCGAGGTCGTCGCGCGCGTGAAGGCCGTCCTCCGGCGCCCGCGGACCGCGGCCGTCGAGGCGCCGGGCGAGTCGACCGACGCCAGGACCATCGGCCCCTTCTCGCTCGACGAGCCGCGCATGCGCGTGTCGTTCCATGATCAGCGCCTCGATCTGACGACGAGCGAGTACCGGCTCCTGCGCAAGCTGTTGCTGCCCGCGGGGCGCGTGTACTCGCGAACCCAGCTGCTCGTGGAGCTGCACGGCGTCGACGACGAGGCGTTCGATAGGGCGATCGACACGCACGTCAAGAACCTGCGGAAGAAGCTCGCGAAGATCGCGCCGGAGTCGAACCACCTACGGTCGATCTACGGCGTCGGATACCAGCTCGAGCTCGATTGAGGCGACGCGCGAGGCCCCGAAGCGCGGCGTGAAAGATCGGTCCTCGTGCGGGCGACATGGTGGGCTCACAAAGGATCCACATTCATGGCGCAGATTCCGCGCATGCAGGACGCGAGACCATCGGCGACGAGCGGCAACGGCAGACGAGCGGGTGGCGGAGCATGGCTATCGCTCAGCGTGGCATCGACCGCGGCCGCCATCGTGCTCGCCGTGTTCGCCTGCGGCGGGGGCTCCGACGCGCCCGTCGACCCGGGCGCCGGCGTCGACGGCGGAGGCGATGCGCTCGGAGCGGACGGAGCCACGGACGCACTTACACCCGAGGCCGGGGTCATGACGAAGGCCGAGCGCTGCGCCGTGATCCAGCGCTCGATCTCGGAGGCGGGTTTCGCCGCGAAGGTGCAGGTCACCTGCGACGCCGACTACGCCAACGTCGTCTCGGACACGTATCCCGATCACGTGCTGATGAACGGCATCACCGGGACGAACGATCAAGTCCCCGTCCCGGCGCCGGGCTACACCTCGCCGATCGCCCTCGCGCCGGTGCACGCTGCTGCGCCGACGTCGATCGACGCCGCGCTCGGCGTCGCGGTGAACGGCGTCCCCATCTACGACTACTCGTCGCAGGGGACGAACGACGTCAACGTCTACGATCCGAAATTCGACACCAAGCTCACCGGCGAGCTCGATCTCTGCAACGGCCACTCCGGACGCGGCGACGACTACCACTACCACGCAGCCCCGAGCTGCATGATTTTGGCAATGAAGAACAAGGGGCCTGCCGCGATCCTCGGCTGGGGTTTCGACGGATATCCCCTTTACGGCAACACCAATCCCGATGGCACCCCCATCGCCGCGGGCGAGCTCGACGTTTGCAACGCCAAGAGCGATCCGACGTTCGGGTATCGCTACCACACGTCCGACGCGCACCCGTACGTCTTCCAGTGCCTCGTCGGGCAGGTCGATCTCGCCAAGGCTCCTCGCGTCTCGCCGCTCACCAACCCGGGCGGCGGCGGCGGGCGCACACCTGGCTCGAAGCCGCCGGGGGGCGTGCAGAACCTCGCGCTCGTCGAGGCGGCGGATGGCACGCGCACGATGAGCTACGACTACTCGGGGCAGAGCTATTACATCCGGTACAAGCCCTCGGCCACCGCGAGTTGCTGGGACTTCGAGGAGAAGTCGTACACGACTGGCGGCGTCGTGAAGACGGGCACGTACTGCCGGGCGAAGTCATGAGCGTCAATCAGGCGAGGCCTCCGTACGCAGCGCTGCGAGTGCCGCTCTTGGTCGCGCTGCTCTGCGCGCTCATCGCCCTTCCACGCGCCGCGGCGGCCCACGCGCTCGATGTCTCGACCGCGCGCGTGACGCTCCGCGACGAGCACGTCGAGGTGCTCGCCGACGTGGATCTGGTCCAGCTCGTGATCCGCACGGTCCCCGACGCGAAGGACGCGACGAACCTCGCGACCTGCGGCGAAGAAGCGCTCGCGGGGTGGGTCGACCAAGCGCGTCGTGCGCTCGAGGGCGCCACGCGGCTCGAGGTCGACGGCATGCCGATTCCGCTCGTACTTCGCGCGTTCCCAGCACCACCCGAAGTGCGAATGCTGGCCGCGCAGGTCTCGGCCTCAGCATCGCGGGGCCCTGGTGCCACGCACGTGCACGCGCCCACGAGCCCGTTGCGCTTCGAGAGCGCGCGACCGGTCGCCGACGCGCGATCGGTCACCGTGACGCTGCCGAGCGCGCTCGGACCGGTGCTCTACACCTTCGTCCAGCCTTCGATGTCTTATGGCGCGCCGGGCGCCGCGGCGTCGTTCCCCGTCCTCGTCCCGCGCGCAATCGAACCGCAGCCGGCAGCGCCGCGCGCGCCGAGCCGGGCGAACCCTGCGCCTCGAACGTGGGTCGCAGCGGCGGCATGGGTCTTCGCGGTCGTCGCGATGCTCGCGCAGCTCATCGGCCGTCGCCAGGCGGCGCTGGCGTCGACGGCCCGACACGATCGGGGACGGACCGCATGACATCTCACTCGCACCGCTTCCGGCTCGCGTTCCACGTGACCCTCGCCCTCTCGTGCCCGCTGGCGGGCTGCGGAACCAGCGCGAGCCGCCCCCCCGATTCGGCCATCACGGGCGACGCCGCCGATACCGCCGATGTCGCCTTCCTCGACGACTCGACTTCGCCTCCCCTCGACGCCGGCACCTTCAAGCTCACGAGCGGCGAGTTTCAGGACCAGGGGACGCTCCCGGTCGAGTTCACCTGCGACGGCGCGGGGACGAGCCCGCCGCTCGCATGGACGGGCGTCCCCGAGGGGACCGTCGAGCTCGCGCTGCTGATGACGACGCAGGCGAAGGACGGGCTGAAGTGGAACTGGGTCCTGTTCCACATCCCCGCGACGACGTCCGCGATCCCCGCGGGCGCCACGGGCATCGGCGTCGCGGGGCTCACGAGCGACGGGCCGCAGCTCGCCTACGCGCCGCCGTGCTCGCAGGGCCCAGGGCTCATGGGGTACACGTTCACGCTCTACGCGCTCTCCGGCGTGCCGGCGCTCGCCGCCGATGCGCGGCTCGATACCGGCGCGGTGGTCACGGCCGCGATCACGCCGCTCATCCTCCGGAGCAGTCAGCTCACGGTCACGTACACGCGCTGACGGGCGCGCGGTCGCACCGCACCGCGCGTCGTCACGAACCCGAACGGGGTATTCGCTGGCGCAGCCAGGTCGTCCTCAGGCGCGTACGCGCGCCGATGAAAAGCGGCGTCGTGAGCGGCGGACACCGAGCGAACGTGGGCTCCGACGCCACCACGGCGCGCCACGCTCCGCTCATCATTCCTCCACAGTTGCCTGGCAAGGTCGTCGAGAGCGTTCGGAACGCCGGCGCGCCGCGAGCCAGGAAGAGAGGGCATTCATGCGACCCACGCTCGTCTTTCGTCTACGCACGACGGTCGTCTACGCGCGGAGGAGCCTGCCTATCGGGCTGCTCTCGCTGATGGCCGCGGGGTGCGGCAGTCAGTCGACGCCGGCCAATGTCGATCCCGGGGATGCGAGCGTGGACGCCCTCGTCGACATCGGCGCCGATGCGGCGACGGACGATTCTGCGGCGACCGTCTGCGACGTCGCGTACCCCGACCGCACCATCGGGTTGCGGCTCTGCCGTCCAGGAACCGAGGAGGGATACGTTCTCTATCCGCACAAGCATCGTGGCGACGTCTACCTGCTCGACCGCCTCGGCCGCGTGGTGAACCACTGGTCCAAGAGCATCTACGAGCCCGGACAGTCTTGCTACCTGCGCGAGAACGGCAATCTCGTGCGCGCCGCGATGAAGACCGGCGCGGGGAGCATCGGCGGCGGCGAGGGCGGGAGGATCGAGGAGTACGACTGGAACGACAATCTCGTCTGGTCGTTCGACTACGTCTCGAACCAGCACTCGACGCACCACGATTTCAAGATCCTGCCGAACGGCAACCTGCTGATGCTCGCGGTCGAGCGGAAGGAGTCTGCGGCCGCCGGCGCCGTCGGCTTCGACACCACGAAGCTCGCCGACGGGTACGTCGCGCCCGAGTACGTGATCGAGGTGAAGAAGACCGGCGCGACGACCTTCGAGATTGTCTGGGAGTGGCACGTCTGGGATCACCTGATCGAAGGCGGGAATCCCTCGCTCGCGAACTACGGAAACCCCGCCGACTACCCCGGACGACTCGCGGTCGCGGGCGGCGCGCCGGCCTTCTGGAACCACGCCAACTCGATCGACTACAACGCCGACCTCGACCAGATCGTCATCTCCGCGCGGTCGCACAACGAGATCTGGTTGCTCGACCACTCGACGACGACGGCCGAGGCGGCCGCGCACTCCGGCGGCAAGCGTGGCAAAGGGGGCGACTTCCTCTACCGCTGGGGGAACCCGCAGAACTACGGCGCGGGCGCGGCGGCCGACCGCAAGCTCTTCAACCAGCACGACGCGCAGTGGATCGCGCCCGGGCTCCCGGGCGCTGGGCACTTCCTCGTGTTCAACAACGGCCTCGATCGTCCTCAAGGCGCATACTCGACGCTCGACGAATTCGTCTCGCCGGTCGCAGCCGACGGCAGCTACCCCTCGCTGGCGAAGGGGGTCGCCTTCGGCCCCAGCTCGCTCGCGTGGCAGTTCGTCGCCACGCCGCCGACCTCGTTCTACGGTGTCGAAATCTCTGGCACTCAGCGACTCCCGAGCGGCAACACGCTCGCGTGCGAGGGGACGACCGGACGCTTCTTCGAGATCACCTCCACCGGGACGATCGTCTGGGAGTACGTCAACCCGGTCGCCAACGTCGGCCCGATGGCCCAATACGAGCTCGCCTCGCTCGACCCGAAGACGCACCCGGAGAACGCGGTCTTCAAGACGCACTGGTACCCGCCCACGTTCGCGGGGTTCACGGGCAAAGACCTTACGCCGAAGGGGGTCATCGAGCGGTCCGACACGACGTGCCCGCCGGCAAACCCGAGCTACGGCTGCAAGGCCGCGGCCGACTGCACCGCGGCGGGCGGCACCGACGTCTCGAGCCACTTCAGCTGCGCGTCGGGCGGGATCTGCTGCCTCAAGCTGACCCAGGGCGCGGCCCCCACGCCGGGCATGCCTTAGCCGAGGGGGGAATCTAATCCATGCGAAGCCACCATGCATTCCTGCCGCTGATGCTCGCGGCGTGCGGTGGGCAGTCGACTCCGGTCGATGCGGTCGACGCGTCCTCCGACGTCGGCCAGCTCGACGTCGGCGTCGACGCCGCCGACGCCGTGGAGGTCGGTGACGCCGGTGCCGCGTCGATCGAGCTCGTCGACATCCCCGCCGGCGACTTCGTGATGGGGGATCACACCGGCTTCGTCGATCCGAAGCACCCGAGCGACGAGCTCCCACTGCACACCGTCTCGCTGAGCGCGTTCCAGATCGCCCGCAGCCACACGACCTGCGCGCAGTACCTCCCCTTCCTCGCGGAGCAGCTGGCCGCCGGAAAGATCCAGGTGAAGGCGGGCGGCCTCATCACGACGAGCGACGGGACCGAGCTCGGCGAGACCTCGGACGCGCAGGCTCCGACCTGCTTCACCTTCAGCGGCGGCCACTTCGGCATCGTGGCCGGGCGCGAGAACCACCCGGCGACGGGCGTGCGCTGGCTCGCCGCGGCGATGTTCGCGAACTGGTACGGCGAGAAGCTGGGCCTGAAGGGGTGCTACACGCTCCCGGCCGGAACGACCGACGGGTCTGGGCGGTGCTTCCGGCTGCCGACCGAGGCAGAGTGGGAGTACGCGGGGCGCGGCGGCCAGAAGACTCCCTATTACAACTACCCTTGGGGCGACACGAACGAAGAGAACCGCGCGAACGAGGTGGGATCGAACGACCCCTGGGAGCAGGGGCCCGCGCCGAACACCACGCCGGCCTGCTTCTTCGACGGCTCGCTCCGCAAGAAGGCCGACTTCGCCTGGCCGGCTGCCGTCGACAGCTACCAGACCCTCGACGGCCGCAATGCGTACGGGCTTTGCGACATGGCCGGGAATGCCTGGGAGTGGGTCAACGACTGGTATTCGAAGGACTACTATTCGAGCAGCCCGGCCAAGGATCCGCCCGGGCCCGCCGCCGGAGATCCGATGCCGGACGGCAAGCCGTACCGCAACCTGCGAGGCGGCAGCTTCCTGAACTCGACGCTCTACCGCGGCGATCACGAGCGGGTCTCGAACCGCGATCCCGGCTATTTCCGCGGCAAGTACCAGACCATGGACGATCCGAACGGGCCCTGGTTCCACATCGGGTTCCGCGTCGTGTTGCAAACGCGATGACAGCCGCGCGCCCATCGGGCGCCGAGGAGCAATGGTCATGAAGAAGGTGCTGTTCGCGGCGAGCCTCGGGCTCGCCCTGTGCCTCGCAGACGCGAGCGCGGAAGCCTACGAGGCGCTGCAGGGCCCGACCGAGATGCTGCTTTGGAACAAGGCCAAGGCGTTCAATGGCTACACGCTGTTCGCGGCCCACGGGAAGACCTACGTCATCGACATGAGCGGCCAGGTGGTTCACACCTGGAGCCTCGGCACCAACCCGAAGCTGCTCGCCGACGGCCACATCCTCGATGCCTCCAAGGACGATCCCAGCGGCTTCGGCGGGCTCCAAGAGCTCGACTGGGACGGCAAGTCGGTCTGGACGTACACGGAGAAGCGCGCCGGGTACGCGATGCACCACGACTTCATCCGCCTCCACAACAAGAAGCTCGGCGCGTACACGACGATGTACATCGCGAACAAGACGATCACGAAGGCGGAAGCCCTGGCGGTCGGCGCGGATCCGGCGAACGCCGGGACCGGCACCGATGGGAAGCAGAGCTACGAGAACGCGCAGGTCGACACGATCGTCGAGGTCGACTCGACGGGGACGGTGATCTGGGAGTGGCGGTTCATCGATCACCTCGTGCAAGACACGAGCTCCGCGTTCCCCAACTACGCGGGGACGTTCGTCGCGGGCGCGACGAGCGTGAGCAAGGTCCCCGGGCGCCTCGACGTGAACCTCCCGGGCCGCCCCCTGCGCTCCGACTGGCTCCACTGCAACTCGATGGACTACAACGAGGAGAACGATCAGGTCGTCATCAACGCCGTCGGCGGCGAGTTCTACGTGATCGACCACGGCGCGACGTTCACCGCCAACGATCCGGCCGGTAGCGTCGCGGCCGCCGCCACCAGCAAGGGCGACTTCCTGTATCGCTACGGTGATCCGGCTCGGTACAAGGCAGGGACCGCCCCCTCGATCCCGTTGAACTGGACGGCGGCGTCGACGGGCCACAAGCAGATCGGCGGCGCCCACGACATCCATTGGATCCGGCCTGGGCTCCCGGGCGCCGGCAACTTCCTGGTGTTCAACAATGGCCAGTATCTCAACGAGCTGACCAATCAGTCGTACGCCGACGAGATCAACCCGTACCTCGATTCCTCGGGTGCCACCAAGACGACGTTCGTCGATCCGCCGACGGCGGGGTACACGACCTACACGCCCCCGAAGGACACCGCGAAGCCGACCGCGAACATCTCGAAGCAACGCGTGTGGCGCTTCGGCGCCAAGAGCCCGCAGGGGATGTCGAGCAACATCGGCGGGAGCGTGCAGCGACTGCCGAACGGCAACACGCTCATCTGCTCGGACACCGAGGGGCACTTCATCGAGGTGACCAGCGGCCTGGAGCTTGTCTGGGAGTACATCAGCCCGCTCATGCGTGACTCGACGACGGGGGCGGTCTCGGCGGCCAAGATCATGGGGGACAACCTCCCCATGGTGAATTCCGTCTTTCGCGCCTACCGATACGCCGCGGACGACGCTGCCTTCGCCGGGCGAACGCTGAATCCGACTGGGCTCATTACCGACCAGGTCGCGGCGCCCGACGCGGGCGTGCCCGACACCAGCATCGACGACACGGGCTCCGGCGACGCGGGCACGAGCGACGCTGCCACGACCGACGGAGGCGCGGACACCGCGACGCCATCAGCTTGCACGTGCCCGAGCGACACCGCAGGCGGCTGCCAGGCCGCCGACGGTGCCCGCGCGGGGAGCGGCGGACGCGCCTGGCTCCTCGTCATCCCCGGGCTCATCGCCGCGCTGGGCGCGCTGCGGTTGCGGCGGGTCCAGCCGCAGAAGGACCTCAAGAACTCGTGAAAGGCGCACTTCGACGGATGCTTCGACGAAACATGAAAATCGACGCTGCCACCGGCGGAGCGCTGACGATGAAAGTCATCGGACTGCTGACGGCACTGACGCTCCTGGGCTCGTGGGGCTGCTCGTCCGCTTCGTCGAACGCACTCCCGGCGGACGGAGACGTCGACAGCGGCACGGGGGACGTCGGGGGCGGGGACGGCGCGATCGGAAACGACGCTGCGCCTCCTCCACCGGACGGCCCCTCGGTGATCAACCCGTCGAAGCACAACACCGTGCTCGGCCGCCCGACCGACACCTCGATCGGCATCAGCGTGCTCGCCGACGCGGCCGGTGACAAGGCCTGGGTCGAGTACGGCTTCGAGATCGACGCTGCGAAGGCGAACCTCGTCGGCGGGCAGAAGAGCGCGGTCGCGAGCTCGACGAAGGGCGAGCCGATCGTGCTCGATCTCACCGGGCTCACGCCCAACGCCAAGTACTACTACCGAGTCCACTACCAGCCTGGCGGCGCCGGTGACGACGCCGACGCGCTGCACAGCTTCCACACGCAGCGCGCGGCCGGGAGCACGTTCCACTTCGGCGTGCAGGGCGATTCGCACCCGGAGCGCTACCAGAACAAGATGTTCCACGCGGAGCTGTACGGACTGACCATGCAGCAAGTGCGGGACCGGCAGCCCGATCTGTACTTCATGCTGGGCGACGATTTCAGCATCGAAGACATCATCCAGACGTTCAAGGACGCGAACTACGGCGCCGGCTACGCGTTCAAGAAGGCGGTCGAAGGGGCGATTCCGAACAGTCAGTATCTGGCGCTCAAGACGCCGTTCTCGGAGCCGATGCTCACCGATGGCGTCTCCTCGCCCCGGAGCAACGCCGCGTACCTGGAGCAGCGCCAGAAGTACCTCGGCGTCATGGCCAACGCGACCTCGCTGATGTTGGTGAATGGCAATCACGAGGAGACGCGACTCTCGAGCCTCGGCGGCATCTTCAACAATTCGGCGATCTGGGCGGCCGACGGTCGGCTCAAGTACTACCCGCTCCCCGCCCCGGGCGGCTTCTACTCGGGCGACGGCGAGAAGATGGCCTCGGTGAACGGGTACCCCACGCTCGCCGCCTCGGACGGGCTCCTGCGGGACTACTACGCCTTCGAGTGGGGCGACGCGCTCTTCGTCACGATCGATCCCTACTGGCACGCGCCCGATCACCCCGAGACGAACATCTACAACGGGGACAAGGCGGCCGGGAAGAACCTGTGGGGCGCGACGATGGGTGATGCGCAGTACGCCTGGCTGAAGCAGACGCTCGAGACCAGCAAGGCGAAGTGGAAGTTCATCTTCACCCACCACATCAACGGCACGGGCCGCGGAGGAGCGACCTGCGTTCCCGAGGCGGAGTGGGGCGGAGCGGTGGCCGATTTCAAGACGAACCGTCCGACCTGGGCCAAGCCGATCCATCAGCTCCTGGTCGACACGAAGGTCACAGTCTTCTTCCAGGCGCACGACCACATGTTCGCGCGCGAGATCGTCGACGGCGTGATCTATCAAGAGGTCCCCAACCCGGCCGACAACAGCTACTTCGCCTACAACTGCGACGCCTACGCGCCCGCCTCGATCGCCTGGCAGGGCCCCGCGGGCTACGGCAAGTACGACCCGAGCTACAACGTCCTGCTGCCCAACACCGGCTTTCTCGACGTGACGGTGTCGGCCGACTCGGTGCACATCGACTACGTGCGCACGTATCGGGACATCGACCTGAAGACCAACCCGAACAAGATCTTCACCGGCAAGGAGGTCAACGGCGAGACCGCCTTCTCCTACAGCATCCCGGCGAAGCCGACCGACAGCCAGGCGAAGGACTTCGCCTACACGTGCATCGGCGCCGCGCCGCCCGCGACGTGGGTCTACAACCCGTGACGCGCGATGCGTTCGAGGGCGTCCGAGGTCGAAGTCGTCGTGCGGCCTGAGCAGCAGGAGTGATGCGGATGCGGGACTTCGGAATTCACGGGATGGCGGTGTTGCTGTGCGCCGCCGGCATCGCGTCGTGCGGCAACACCTCGGCCGCCTCGGCGACCGGCGACGGCTCGGTCGGCGACGCCACGCTCGGCGACACCGCTCTCCTCGGCGACGCTCCGAGCGTGGACGACACGACGGTCGGCCCGGTCGCAGACGGCGACGTGGCCGCCGACTTCCTCTCGACCGAGGTCCTCGGAAGACCGACCGCGAGCTCGGTCGCGGTCACCGCGGTGCCGCAGAAGGACGTCGAGGCCTACTTCGAGTACGGCACGGTGAAGGGGGTCTACACGGCCCACACGCCAGCGGCCGCGCACCCGGGCTCAGCGCCGTTCCTCGCGACGCTCGACGGGCTCGCGGCTGACACGGCGTACGTCTACCGGATGCGCTGGCGCGCACCGGGAGCGACGGACTTCGCGGCAGGCCCCGAGCGCGCCTTCCGCACGGCGCGACCGAAGGGGCGCCCGTTCGTCTTCACGCTGCACGCCGATCCTCACCTCGACGAGAACTCGAGCCTCGACCTCTATCGGCGCACGTTGGCCAACGAGCTCGCCGACGCGCCGGACTTCCTGATGGATCTCGGCGACACGTTCATGTGCGAGAAGCACTCGATTCCGCTCTCCGCGACCGTGCAGGCGGCCCCCGACGCGCCGACCGTGCGCGCTCGCTATCTGTACGAGCACGTGAACTACGCCACGGTCGCGCACTCCGCGCCACTGTTCCTGGTGAATGGCAATCACGAGGGCGAAGCGGGCTGGTTCCTCGACGGCACGCCGAACAACCTCGCGATCTGGACCACGCAGGCCCGCAAGGACTTCTTCCCTGTGCCGCTGCCCGACGCGTTCTACTCGGGCGGTACGACCGACGAGCCGATCGTGGGCAAGCGGGGTGCCTGGTACGCCTACGAGTGGGGCGACGCGCTCTTCGTCGCCCTCGATCCGTACTGGTATTCGACGGCGAAATCGAAGGCCGACGGCTGGGCGTGGACGCTCGGTCGGGAGCAGTACGACTGGCTCGCCGCGACGTTGCAGAAGAGCAACGCGGCCTTCAAGTTCGTCTTCATCCATCACCTCGTCGGCGGCCTCGATGGCCAGGGCCGAGGCGGTGTCGAGGCGGCGCCGTTCTACGAATGGGGCGGTCAGAACGCCGATGGCACCGCCGGCTTCGCGGCCAAGCGTCCCGGCTGGGGGAAGCCGATCCACCAGCTGCTCGTGGACAGCCACGTGACCGCGCTCTTCCACGGCCATGACCACCTGTACGTGAAGCAGGACCTGGACGGGATCGTGTACCAGGAGGTGGCGCAGCCGAGCGCGGTCAACTTCAACAGCGGGCCGGGACTCGCTACCTCGTATCATTACGCGAGCGGCACGATCGCCAGCAGCACGGGACACCTGCGCATCAGCGTCGGGCCAGGGACGACCAAGGTCGAATACGTGCGCGCGGCGCTCCCCGCCAACGAGACCGCGACGCTCCACAACCGCGACGTCGCGCAGACCTACTCGATGGCGCCGCGGTGACGCGTCGGCGACCTCGCTGGCGTGGTCGTGCCGTTACAGCGTCCGCGCGCTGGCAGAGGAGCGAATGTCCGAAGCGAAGGATCACGAGCAGCGAGCCAAGGTGACGGTGCAGGCCCAGCAAGTGGCGGTGAGGGACGGGCTGCTCGACGTCTGTCTGCGACGCCTCGGCACGACCATCGCTGATCGGTACCGAATCGACGAGCTGCTCGGGATCGGCGGGATGGGGGCGGTCTACCGCGCGCGCAACACGTGGGCGGGGCGCGACTGCGCGCTGAAGGTGTTCCACTCGGCGGCGCATCAAGGCACCTCGCTCCTGAAGCGCTTTCTGCGAGAGGCGCAGGCGGCCAACCGCATCCAGAAGAACGGCCGGCTGCATCCCAACGTCGTCGACGTGTTCGACGTCGGCAAGGACGCCGAGTCGTCGAGCGTGTTCCTCGTGCAGGAGCTCCTGCAGGGCGAGTCGTTCGCGACGATGCTCGAACGACAGCCGGAGCGACGGGTCTCGCTCGACGCAGCGCTCGAGGTGCTGATTCCGCTGACCGACGCGATCGCGACGGCGCACCTGAGCGGGATCGTTCACCGGGATCTCAAGCCCGAGAACGTCTTCCTGTGCGCGGGCGCCGAAGGTTCGCCGGCCTCGGCGAAGGTGCTCGACTTCGGCGTCTCGATGCTGCGCGACGCGCGCATGACGGCCCGCAACGAGATCCTCGGCACGCCGCAGTACCTCCCGCCCGAGGCGGTGTACGGCTCGGGCCAGACGGACGAGCGGGCCGACGTCTGGGCGCTCGGAGTGATCCTGTACGAGGCGCTCGTCGGCGAGTGTCCGTTCGGAAGCGCCGGCGAGCCGTTCTTCAAGGTGATGCACGCGATCGCGGTCTCCGACGCCGACGCGCTCCCGGGGCGCACCCAGATGGCGCCCGAGGCGTGGAACATCGTGCGCCGCTGCCTCGCGATGGATCCGCTCGAGCGCTTCCCGAACGGCTTGGCGCTGCTGCGGGTGCTGACGCCGCTTCAGCGCCCCGGCGCGTAGTCGGTAGGGCCGATAGGCGCGGGCCGCTCCGCGCTCGGTCGCGCGGTGCGTCCTCGCGGCGGCTCAGTTGCACGACATCGTGTTGGCGGCCATCGCGTCGCCGACGCAGACCGAGTCGAGCGCGGCGGTGCCGAGCAGCTTGCAGCAGTGGCCGTTCATCGGGTCGGCGGTGCAATCGGCGGACGTGCGGCAGAGCTGCGCGCGCCCGGAATTCGGGCACTTCGTCGGGAGCTGCGTCGCGCACGAGGCCTGACAACGGGTCACTGCCGCGAGCAGCGGGCAGAGCGGTAGCATGCCGTTCCCGAGCTCGAAGCTCGCGCAGCAGATCGGCTTGCTGCCCGCGCACGCGCTTGGATCGTGGCACTCGAAGGTCGAGGCGTCGGCCGCGCCGTCGGTCCGTGCGTCGAGAGGCGCGTCGGTCGCGGCCTCCGAGACGACGAGCGCGTCGTTTGCTGTCGCGGAGTCGACGGCGCCCGCCGCGTCGTTCGACACGGGCGGCACCTCGAAGTTGGCAGAGGAGCAGCCGACGGCGAGGGAGAGCGACGCGGCGAGCGCAGAGCGAAGAGGAGGGATCACGGGAGGTTTCTCCGGGGGATGGAGCGTGAGGGGAGGGGGAGCTCGGTGCGCACGCACGGGGCCCGGGTCGCAGCGTCCTCGCCGCGCCCGAGCCCCCCGCGTCCGAGCGTGTCGTTCGTTCGGCGTTCGCGGTCGAGCCCCGCGGCCGATCGGATCAGTTACCCGTGCCGGTCGCCGTCAGCTGCGGAAGGGCGTTCCCGCAGATCGGGGTCAGCGCCATCGTCTCTGGAAACGTCGAGGTGACCGACAGGCCGAGCGTGCTCGACTTCGCGCCGAGCGACTTCGGCGCGAACGTCACGAGGGCAGCGTTGCTCGCGCCGAACCCGCTGACTGACGTCGACGTCGGCGTCACCGAGAAGTCGGCGACGTCGCTCAGGGTGCGCGTGTGAGAAACCGAGAGGGCCGCCGCGACGGGCGCGCCGGGCGAACTCGAAGGATGCTCGCCCGCAGCGCGATGGAATTTTCATCGGCGCCGAAGACCTCGTCGCAACTGCAGCAAACGGCGCGCGCCGATGCGCTTTGCGTTGCGTCCGGAGCCTGGACGGACTGCCGCTCACCGTCCCGCGATGGGCACGGAAATCCGATCCAGCGCCGTGCGGGCGGTCACGAAGAGCGTCCTGCGGTCGCTCCCCCCGAACGCGCAATGGGTGGGCTGCTGATCGAGCGGAACCGCGCCGAGCGTGCGTCCCGCGGCGTCGATCACCACGAGCGCCCCGTGTCCGCCGACGAGCCCCGCGACGTAGAGGTTGCCAGCCTGGTCGAGCGCGAAGCCATCCGGCGCGTCGACGTTTGCGAACGTCTTGCCGCTGGTCAGCGACTCGTCGCTGGCGACCGTGTAGGCGAGGAGGCGATTCGCGGTCGTCGCCGCGACGAAGAGCGTTCGCTCGCCCGGCGCGAAGCCGACCCCGTTCGGCTGACCGTCGATCTTCGCCTCGAGGTGCAGCACGCCCGAGCGGTCGATGCGATAGAGCCCGGTGAAGCCGACTTCGGAGGGGGCGCTCCCGAGTCCATAGGTCGGATCGGTGAAGTAGATCGTGCCGTCGGCGCGCACGGCCAGATCGTTCGGGGAGTTCAGCCGCAGCCCGCCCCACGCGCTCGCGAGAGTGACGACGCTCCCGTCCGCGAGGTTGGCTGACGATTGTGAGGAGAGGGTGTGCGCGGCGCGTGTCCTCGATGGAGTCGCGCCGCCGCCTACCCCGCGTCACTCCTTCGGCGGTGCGGCGAGCTGCTCCGCCTCCGGCCGGCGGAGGCCGCTCGGGTACCTCGCGAGGTACGCGCGCGCGAGCGTCGCAGCGCCAGGCGCGTCTCCCAGCCGCTGACGGCAGACGGCGCGGAGGAACGCGGCGTCCTCGCAGCTCGGATTGCTCGGATAATCGCGAATGAACGCCGCGAACAGCGCGTCGGCCTTCGCGTAGGCGCCGACGCGGTACGCCCCGATGGCCTCCGCGTACCGCTCGTCTGCGGGCGACGCAGCCTTGCCCGTACTCGAGGCCTTCGTCGCCGTCGTCGAGCTCGCCGTGTTCGGCGCGACGATCGCCCCAGCCGGAGCGACGGACGTCGCGGACGTCGGGGTGACGGGATGCGAGGGGGGCGTGGCGGGATCCGAAGATGCCGTCGTGGCGGGAGGAGCCGAGGTCCACGCTGCCGCCGCCGCGCCTGCGACCGACCAGCGCTCGCCGGCGCGGAGCGCTAGCTCGGTACGGCCCGCGAGCCGCAGCGCCACGACCCCTTCGGTGACCTCGACGGAGCGCGTCGCGCCGGCCTCCACGTCGACGACGAAGCGCGTGCCACGAACCTCGAGCTCGCCATCTGGCAGCACGACGAAGAAGCGCCGCCCCGGCGCGATCGGCTCGATGTGGAACGACGCGACCCCAGCGCGCAGCGAGACGCGCGTGACGGGCCCATCGGTGGCGGAGCTCCACACCGCGCCGCGCGCGTCGAGGACCTGGAAGCTCGGCGTCGCCGCGGTCGAGCCTGCCGCCTGCCCGATCGCGACGTCGAGGTGACGACGGCCGACGATGCCACGCCCTACGAACCCGAGGAGTACGAGCAGCGGGACCGCCAGCGCGAACGCGAGGCGACCGAAGGCGCGCGGCGCGCCGGCGCGGACGTAGTCACCGTTGGCGCGGCGCAGGATCGCCGTTCGTTCGGCGCGTCGTTGCAGCGGCGTACGGGCCGGCTCGGGCGCGAGCAGCATCCTCGCGCGCACTTCTGCGAGGAGGCCGAGCTCTCGTCGGCACTCGGCGCACCCAGCAGCGTGTCGCTCGTACGACGCGCGATCCGCGTCCACCAGCCGGCCGTCTTCGATCGCCTCGGCCTCCCACACCCGCGCGCACATCCGGGCGTTCATGGCTCGCTGCCTTTCCGCTGCTGGCCGTCGAGCTGAAGGAACTCGCGGATCTCCTTGCGAGCGTGGTGCACGCGCGTGCCGACCGTCGCCGATGGGATGCCGAGCGCGCACGCGGCGTCTTCGCCGGTCATCCCCTCGAGCACCACGAGTACGAACGCCTCGCGCTTCTTCGGCGAGAGGCTCTCGAGCGCGCGCTGCGCGCGGTCGGCGTCCTGCGTCAGCTCGGCCAGCTCCTCCGGCGTGCGCTCGTGCGAGCTGAACGGCTCGGCGGCCCAGGCCGCGATCCGCGCCGCGAGGCGCGCGACCGAACGTCGATGCCGACGGACGATCATGACCGCGATGCCGAGCAGCCACGGCCTGGCCGACTCGCGACCGTCGAACCGCCCCGCGCTCTTGAGGGCGTCGAGGAACGTCGCCTGGACGAGATCGTCGACGTCGCCGTCGCGCACGCCGAGGCGGCCGATCAGGCGCCGCACGTCGCCGTCGTACCGATCGTAGAGCTGCCCGAGCGCGCTCATCTCCCCGCTGGCGAGGTGCGCGATCATCTCGGCGTCGCTGACGCCGAGGCCCTGCGAGGTTCGGTTGCGGGGCATCGCGATCACAGCAGCTCCGTCTCGAGGCCGACCTGAAGTCCGAAGCTCCAGCGGGGCAGACCGGAGAGGAGAGATTGGCCGTGACGAGCGGGGTTGTAGTCGCCTTGGAGCTGGACCCGGAAGCGGTACTTCGAGCCCTGGGGCCAGGCGATCCCGACGAGCGCGCCGAAGCGAGTGTCGGTGACCGTCTCGGTGGCGAGCGTGTCGGCGCTCGCCGCGATCCGGACGACGCTCGCCGTCGCGGCGTAGAGGAGTTGCAGAGCACCGAGCGGCTCGCGACGCCCGACGTGCACGCCGAGGCCGAGGGTGGAGAGCGAGGAGCCGCTCAGCGCTTTGGAGTTGTGTTCGGCGTTCGCGGGCTCCCAGAAGCCAAACGCGCCGAGCTCCCAACGGGCCATGGCGAACGAGCCGTCGAGGCCGAACGCGGGGCCGAAGAAGCTGTGCGGCGTGCCGAGCCGGACGCCCGCGGTCGCCGCGAGCAGCACGCGCGGCGACTCCGCGGCCGTGGTGCCGTCGCGCGGAGCGGTCGAGGGGGCGGAGGGCGCGCTCGACGCGGCAGGAGGAGGCGGTGTGCGCCGTGGAGGCGCGCTCGCCGAGGCTGAGGCGACCGGCGGCGTGGAGCTCGCGAGCGAGGTGCTCGACGCCGCCGACGCCGTCCCCCCCGCCGACGAGCTCGGCGCGCTCGGCGTGCTCGCGGCGTTCGAGGCCGCGGCCGGCGGCCGAGGTGCGTACATCGGAAGCGTGACGAGCAGCCCCTCGACGACCGGGCGGAGAGCGCTCGGCGCGGGGAGCGCGCGCGTCGCGGTGCGCCCGTCGCGAGTGACGAACGTCAGCGTGGCGCCGTTGCCAGAGACTTCGACCTCGATGCGGCGACAATCGCGCACCGCAGGCGCGGTGTCGTCGATCGCCCGCTGTGCGTCGGCGGCGGCCGCCCGCCAGACGGAGCTGGCTCCCTGCGGGGTCACGCGGATCGTGCACGAGTCATCCGCCCGGGCGGCCGAGGCGAGCCCGCCCGCGGCCGCGAGCGATAGCGCCGCGGCGGAGCGAGCGAGGCGGCGGTGGTTGCGGTTGAGCATCAGTCGAACGGCATCCGCCGCATCCGGTAGCAATTTTCATCGGCAACGGCCTCGGGCTTGGAGCCGGCCCTGAAGGTTCGAATTGCTTCGAGAAGAGCAGAGACGGAAGGGGTCGCGCCCCCGGAATCGCCCGCCCGGGGTGCGGGGAACACGTGCTTCGCCTGCCAGCGCGGCCTCGGCGTCCGGGCGCGAGAGCGTGCGGGCCTCGCTCGCTGCCCATCGCGCCGATTTGAAAACGCTAGGCCCGGCGGGCGAACAGGGAGCGAGCTCACCCAGCGTACGCGCCGAGGCCGGAACCCTCCTCGTGCGACGCCGGCCCGTGCGCGATGGATGGACCTGATCGTCAGGAGGCCTCGTGACTGACCGCCTTAGTGCCCCCGATTCGCTCGGCGCATCGCAGCGTCGCTCGCTCCCACGCATCGACGCCGTGCTGGAGATCGACTTCGAGAGCGACCACACGTTCTTCAGCGGCTTCAGCGAGAACCTGTCCGACGGAGGCCTGTTCGTCGCGACGTACGCCGGGCGTAGGATTGGCGAGCGGCTGTATGTCCGCTTCACGTTACCCGGGCTGGAGTCGCCCATCGAAGCGAAGGTCCAAGTGCGGTGGCTGCGGGAGTACGATGTGGACGGCAGCGAGCACCCCGGCTTCGGCGCGGGGTTCGTCGATCTCGCGCAAGGGGATCGCGAGCTGATTCAACGCGTCCTCGAGCGTCGTGCGCCGCTCTTCTTCGAGGGCTGATGGACCCACGAGAGCGGGACGCGAGAGCTCCGAGCGGGCGCGCGGCCTCGAATACGAACCGCGAGGCGAACATTCGCGAAGACGGCTGCCCTCGCTGCAACACCTCGCTCGATCGGAGCCACCGGCGCTGGTGGGAGCGGGCGCTGTTGGTCCGGTGGGCGGGGCGTTGCCCGACCTGTCGCCATCGGGTCCGCCGCTGGCGCATCCCGACTGCGTGACGTCGCTGTGCCGCGAGCCAATCGGGGCACGGCTGCTGCGCGCCTGCGCGCTAGCCCGACTTTCGCAGCCTGAGCCCCCGTTTCGCTACGCCACAGCCTGATTTTCCGTCCGCTTTCGTCTTACAGGCCTAGCAGAAAGAAGCTCTGGCATCCAGCGACCGAGCTCGAAGAGCTCCACGGCACGCATC
>CAIXWQ010001081.1 GCA_903923175.1 uncultured delta proteobacterium
CCGCGAACCCACGCTGCAAAGCGCTTGGACAAAGCCCAAAATTTTCCGGTGGTGATTTCGAGAAGGCCACACCCGATCCCATCCCGAACTCGGAAGTTAAGCTTTTCGGAGCCGATGGTACTGCAGGGGAAGCCCTGTGGGAGAGTAGGACGCTGCCGGGATTATTCATCGAAACCCCCGTGTCTTTAGGCACGGGGGTTTCGTCTTTTTGCCCCTCGCCAACGATGCACCGCCCACGGCGTTGGCCCAGGAGGTGAGCCGCGTGTACGGTTCCCGGGTGCAGCGCGGTCGACGCCTCTGGGGGATTGTCGGCGCCGGTGCAGGGCTCCTGCTTGCTGCGGCGTGCGGCGGGATTGCGCTTGGAGCGCCCGGATGGATCCGACGATCGATCGCCGAGCGCGCGTACGCCCGCGGGCTCGCGGTCGCCGCGAGCGACGTGCGCATCCGCTGGAGCGCAATCGAACTCCACGGCGTCACGGTTCGCCTCGAGGGGGTCGACGCAATCGAGGGAGCTATCGGTGAGATACTGGTGCCGTGGCGATTCGGTGGGCTGGGAGAGCCTACCCTCCGGGGCGTTAGGCTCTCCGCGCACGGCGAGGCCGGAGTGCTGCGCAAGGCGGTCGAGGACTGGCGGGCGCGCCGTCCCGACCCGAGCCCCGGGACGGGCGGAGCATCGGCCCGACCCGTTCGGATCGAACGGGTGGAAATCGAGTGGCGGGGCCCGGCCGAGGAATTCGCCCGCGGATCGGTCGCCGAGGCGAGTTGGGACGGCGTCGCACTTGCGCTTGTCGGCGTCGGCGGCGAGTGCATCTTCTCGGGAGTGCACGCGACAGGGCAGAACGGAACGCTCTCCCTCGGACGAGGCGACGCTCCCGTGCGCTCGCTCCACTTCGAGCAGCTGACCCTCGAGCCAGCGCCAACCGCCAGCAAGGCTTCGGAGGCGTTCGAGCCGAACGCCGTCACCGGGGCATCGCCTGACCTGTGGGGAAGGCTCGCCGGTTGGCGCCGGCGGGCGGCCGGCGCGTTGAAGCCCTTCGCCGTCGGAGCGGATGTCCGCATCGACCGCCTCAGCCTGGCCTCGCCCGCAATCTCGGTGGGGCCATGGGGTCTGCGCATCTTGGTCGGAGCGGAGGCGAGCTCCGTCGAGGTCGACCCAGGCCCCGAGCCGAGGGAAGGAGCGCTTGCGCTCAAGACGATCGTCCCTCGCGCGGGCGGGAAGATCAGCGCGGAGCTTCGCTTCGGGCCAGCGACGCTCAAGGAGCTGGGCATGCGCGAGGGGAGCTTTGGCCTCTCGGGACTCGAGAAGACGAACGCGGACATTCGCGGGGCCCTCGAGCTCGATCTCGAGGCGCAGACACTCGCTGCCGATGGAAGCCTCGCCATCCATGGCGCGACCATCACCGACGCTCACCTCGCAGACGCGCCGCTCCAGGGGCTTGATCTCCGAGCGCGCGGAATCCTCGCGTCGAAGGGGAATCTCGCCTCGTGGACGCTCTCGGGTGGAAGCTTCGAGCTCGGAAAGCTGAGAATCGACGTCGATGGCGGGTTCGAGGCGCTCACCGACGGGAAAGGGGTGCGCTCCGGCATGCGCGTCTGGGCGGGTTGGACCGTCCCCGAGACGGCCTGCAACGATGCGCTGGCCTCGCTCCCGAAGGCGCTGCTGCCGAACCTCGATGGGCTCGAGCTCAACGGGATGTTCGGCGCGAACGGACGGCTCACGCTCGACAGCCGTGCGCTCGACAAGACCGACCTCGACTTCGCGCTCGATCAGCGCTGTCGCGTGGCGCGCGCGCCTGCCGCGCTGGACGCCGAGCGCTTCCGGAAGCCGTTCGAGATGAAGGTGTACGACCCCAAGGGCAACCCTCGCACCGCGAGCTTCGGGCCCGGAGCCGGCGGGTGGACGCCGCTGTCATCGATCTCGACGTACGTCACCGACGCGGTGCTCACGTGCGAGGACGGCGCATTCTTCTCGCACAATGGCTTCAGCTACGGCGCGATCCGCAACGCGCTGCTCGCGAACGTGAAGGCCGGGAAGTTCCTGCTGGGCGCGAGCACGGTGACGATGCAGCTCGCCAAGAACCTGTTCCTGGATCGCCGGAAGCTCGCTTCACGCAAGCTCCAAGAGGCGCTGCTCACGGTGTGGCTCGAGCAGGCGGTCGGGAAGAATGGGATTCTCGAGCTCTACCTCAACGTCATCGAGTTCGGGCCGAACCTCTACGGAATCGGCCCTGCGTCGTGGCACTACTTCGGGCGCCCCCCATCGGAGCTCGATCCGCTCGAGGCAACGTTCCTGATCTCGCTGCTGCCGTCGCCGGTGAAGAAGCACGGCATGTACGAGCGCGGCTCGATCGGGCCGGGCTACCTCGCGTACCTGCGGATGCTGCTCAAGGCGGAGCACGCGCGTGGACGCCTCGACGACGACGAGCTCGCCGCGGCACTCGACCACGAGCTCGTGTTCCACAAGCCGGGAGATCCGCCGCCCGCGCCGCACGGAAAGCTCAAGACGCACGGCGACTCCGACAAGGCACCGAGCGATGACGCGTTCGATCCGTCGCTGGCGCCGCCCGACGAGTGAGCCGCGCAGCCCCGCGAGGCTGCTTCGGCCCACGCTCGGCGCTTCTCAGTAGCTCGAGCCGCCCACGGTGCGCGCGACGCACCAGGGGAGTGAAGTTACCTTTTCGATCTCCCGCTCGTCGGCGTCGGAGAGGGCCTTGAAGGCCTTGGTCATCTCCTTGTTCGAGACCTTGTATTCGTACTTCACGCCGTCGTCGAAGGTCTCGACCTTGCCGTTCTCGATCGAGTCGCTGAGGTTGTCGACCGGCGACTTCTCGAAGCACTCCTTCGCGGCCGTCTTCATGCGCTCTTCGGCCTTCTTCTGGAAGCCGTCGTCCTTGAACGCGTCGGCCTTCGACTTGGCCTTGTCGGTGTCGTAGTGCGTCTCGACGGAGAAGGTCGTCTCCTTCGAGTCGACCTTCAGCTTGGTCGTGCCGTACGAGCCGTCCCAGTTGGGCACGTCCTTCGAGCGGTAGACCACGATCTGCTCGCCCTTGTCGGCGGAGTAGTCCTTCGCGCGGTTCTTCGAATTGCGGACCGACTTGATGACCTTGCGATCGAGACTGACGGCGAGCACGCGGCCTTCGACCAGCGCGGCGTAGAAGGTCTGGCGCTTGTCGCCGCCGAGATCGACCGAGCACTTCATCATGTTGAGGCCGTCGTCGTCCTCGAACTTGCAGAGGTCGTCCTTGCCAGTGCCGGCTTCGAGGCCCTCTTTGATGGCCTTGAGGACGTTCCCCTTGCGGAAGGTGCCTCCGACCAGGACGACGGCCTTCTCGTAGTCGGTCGACGGCTTGCCCTTGCCGTCGTCGTCGGCGCTCTGCGGGACGCACATCGCGATCTCGCGGACCGAAGTCTCGTCGAGGCCGTTCCCCTTGATGGCGTCGATCGCCTTGGTCATGCGCTCCTTGTCCTTCTTGGAGCGCTTCTCGACCTTGTCCTCGGAGAGATCGCGGACGTTCTTGATCAGCTTGTCGAGGTTCGACTTCACCGGATCGCTCGTCGCGATGCCCTCGACGTCGAGGTACATGAGCTCGGCGCAGTCGGCCGGCACGTGCTCGAGCACCGCGCCGCGGCTGTAGCTGCTGCGGTAGAACAGCCAGAAGATCACCACGACGAAGACGACGCCGGCGGCGGCGGCTCCACCGATCAGCGCGCCCTTCGGCAGCGCGAGGTTGCCGATCTGCACGGTCCCGGGCGGGGGCGCGGCGACGCCAGATCCGCCGGCCGGCGGAGGCACGGAGGGCGTCGGAGTCGGCGCGGCGGCTGCACCCGACGGGCTCGCTGCGGTCGGCGAGGCGCCGAGCTTGGCCTTCACGTCGGGGTGGTCTTTGGCGGGGCCCCAGCTCGACTGGCCCGGGGTCACCACCTGGACCGAGTCCGGCAGGCTCCCCGACTGAATCCGCTTCACCAGCTCCTCGACCTCGAGGAGCTGCGTCTGGTTGTCGACCATCACGTAGAGCTGACTCACGACCGTACCTCCCCGACCTGCACCTGAAGACTTGCCGCGCGCGCGCCTGCGTCACGTCGGCGACTGCGCAGCGTACGCGCCCACGGCCGCGCAGGGCCAGCCCGCGATCGCGCCATTTCGGGGCGGAACGCCGCGCGGCGGCGGGTGAATTGGAGCAGGCTCCGTCCCGGTCGCGCGCGGCTGCGCCGTCGCCCCTTTCCGACCGCGCCGCGCTGTGCTGCGCGCTGCGTGCCGGACTGAACGGGTGAACGGCTCTTCGTCGAGCGCTCGTGGCCGTGAGCAGTGTCGGGGCTCCCGTCGCCCTGCTAGGGTGCCGGCACCATGGCGCGTTTCATCGACGAGCTCAAACGCACGCATCGCTGCGGCGATCTCCGCGCGTCCGACGTTGGCAAGGAAGTCGTGCTGTTCGGCTGGGTCGCGACCCGGCGCGATCACGGCGGCTGCATCTTCATCGACCTGCGCGACCGCGAGGGCATCGCGCAGTGCGTGTTCGATCCCAGCTACGCGGCCTCCATCCAGGAGAAGGGGCTCGCGGTCGACCTCGCGCAGATGCAGGGCGCCCACGATCTGGCGGAGCGCGTGCGCGGCGAGTGGGTCGTGGGCATCCGCGGCGTGGTCGTCTCGCGCGGCGACAAGGTGAACCCGAACCTCGCGACCGGCGAGGTCGAGGTCTGGGTCGTCGAGGCGACCGTCTTCAACGAGGCCAAGACGCCGCCCTTCGAGATCGCGGACGATCTCGACACGCGCGAAGAGGTCCGCCTCCAGTACCGCTACCTCGACCTGCGGCGTCCCAAGCTGCAGAAGACGCTGCGCACGCGGCACCTGATCAATCACACCACGCGCACGTACTTCAACGACAACGGCTTCCTCGAGCTCGAGACGCCGTTCCTCGTGAAGTACACGCCCGGCGGCGCGCGCAACTTCCTCGTGCCGTCGCGCATGACGCCCGGCAGCTTCTACGCGCTCGCCGAGAGCCCGCAGCTCTACAAGCAGCTCTTCATGGTGGCGGGCTTCGATCGCTACTTCCAGATCGTGAAGTGCTTCCGCGACGAGGACCTGCGCCTCGATCGGCAGCCCGAGTTCACGCAGATCGACGTCGAGATGTCCTTCGTCTCGCAGGACGACATCTTCAAGATCATGGAGGGCCTCGTGCTCTCCATCTGGAAGGCGGCGCTCGGCGAGGATCTGAAGGCGAAGTACCCGACCGGACGCTTCCCGCAGCTGCCGTTCGACAAGTCGATGGAGCTGTACGGCAACGACAAGCCGGACGTGCGCTTCGATCTCCACCACACCGACCTCACCGCGCTGCTGCAGAAGCTCGACGGCGGCGGCGTGCCGATGTGGCAAGAGGTCGTGCGCAAGTCGGTCGTCGTGCGCACGTACACCGATCCCGAGGGGAAGGACTGGGTCACCCACTCGCAGATCGTGAAGGCGCTCGTGGTGCCGGCGTCGGCCGAGTTCTCGCGCACCGAGGCCGACAAGCTCGAGGAGTACGTGAAGTCGATGGGCGCCAAGGGGCTCGCCCGCGCGAAGGTCGCGCCGGACGGCACCTGGACGCAGTCGCCGCTCGCCAAGACCATCTCGGACGAGGCGCGCAAGGCGATCAACGAGGCCACCGGAGCGAAGGCGGGCGACCTGCTCCTCTTCCAGTTCGGCAAGGAGTCGCTCGTCCAGACGGTGATGGCGAACCTCCGCGTGCACCTCGCGAAGAAGCTCAAGCTGATCCCCGAGGTCGGGCACGGCGGGCGCTTCGAGCTGCTGTGGGTCGTCGATCCGCCGCTCTTCGAATACGACGAGGACAACAAGCGCTGGTCGGCCGCGCACCACGCGTTCACGCGGCCGCAGGACGCTTCGGTGCCGTTCCTCGAGACCGATCCGGGCAAGGTCCTCTGCCACCGCTACGACCTCGTGCTGAATGGCTTCGAGATCGGCGGCGGCTCGATCCGTCTGCACGATCCGCTCGTGCAGGCGAAGGTGTTCACCGCGCTCGGCATCGACGACGAGGAGGCCAAGCGCAAGTTCGGCTTCCTGCTCGAGGCGCTGCGCATGGGCGCGCCGCCGCACGGCGGGATCGCGCTCGGCATGGATCGCCTGGCGATGTTGCTCGCGGGCGCCGAGAGCCTCCGCGACGTCATCCCCTTCCCCAAGACGCAGAAGGGGACCGACCAGATGACCGACGCGCCGACGGCGGTCACCAACGAGCAGCTCAAGGAGCTGCACGTGAAGGTCTCGCTGCCGCAAGGCTCGTGAGGCCGTGATGGGCGTTCGCGGGCACTTCCGCGCGCAGGCGCGGCACCCGGTCCGGACCGAGGCCTCGCTGCGCCTGGCAGGCGGGGTCTCGGCGGTCCGGCTGCTCGATCTCGGGATCGGCGGCGCGGGGGTGGCCTTCGAGGGCGAGCTCCCCGTCGGCGGGACCATCGACGTGCTCCTGAACGCCCCGAACCGCTGGGAACCGCTCGTGCTGCGCGCGCGCGTCGCCTGGTGTCAGGCAGGGCGTGCCGGCCTCGCCTTCGAGCACCGGAGCGAGCGCGACGCGTGGGCGCTCTGGGAGCTGCTGGACGCCGCGACCTTCGAGCGCTGACTTCCGAGGCTGAAGGCAGGCGAGGCGCGGAGAGCCGCGAGGGCCGGTCGGTCCGCCTCCAGGAACGATCGCTCGGGGGCGTCAAGAGACGGGCGCCCGGGCAGCGGACATGTGTGATAGCTTCGCCCGCACATGGCGAGCACGGTGAAGGCGGCTGCGCGCCCTTCGGCGCGTGCGTCGAGCGCGAAGGCGGGGCTTGGGGCCGATGGCGCATCGACGAAGAAGGCCGCGCCGCGCCCGAAGCTCGCGCCGCCTGCGGTGAAGAAGGCCGCGGCCTCGGCGAGGGTGCCCAAGGCAGAGCCGTTCGAGCGGGAGGTCGTCGAGCGCTTCCGCGAGGCGCTGTCGGCCGCCATCAAGAACCGGCAGCCGGACGAGAAGCGCCTGGCCGGGGTCGCGCGGGCGCTGGCGCTCTGGTCGCCGCTCGCACGGGGGGTCCTGGCGGACGCCGGTGAGTCGCTCGTCCAGAAGAAGCAGTTCGACCGGGAGCTCTTCATCGCCGCGGTGCGCGCGCTGGGCGAGCTCGGCGACAAGCGGGCGGTCGGGCTGGTGAAGGCGGGGGCCGAGCACGACGAGTCGGCCACGGCCGCGCTCTGCGCCGCGTCGTGGCTCACCGATCCCTCCCTCGCTGCCGTGCTGAACAAGGCCGCGACGCAGCGCTCGGCGCACATCGCGTTCACGGCCGAGCTCGCGCGCGTCATCCGCGGCGAGTCGCCGGGCGCGCACCTGCGCGGGCTCGCGCCGAAGATCAAGGAGTCGCACCGCATCTCGCTGTGCGCGGAAGTGCTCGTGCCGGTGGCGCGCATCGCGAAGGTGCCGGTCGGCGTGCAGTACGCGCTCGAGGTCCTGCGCGACGCCGAGCGCCACCTCGGCCGTTGGCTCGTGATGGCCGAGGTCGCCGTGCACGGCGGGGATCTCAAGCCGATCGCCGAGGCGCGCGAGAAGTCGAACGAGGGCCCCGGCGGCGCGCGCGCGGCCTGGGCCTACGTGGCGTGGGCGCTCGATCCGGCCGCGCCGCCGCCGGTCGCGCGCCCCACGACCGAGCTGGTCGCGCGGCTGTCGGATCGGCCGAGCGCCGATCGCGACACCAAGTTCCTGTTCCGCCTGGCGCAGGCCGGCGTGAAGACGACCAAGCAGCTGCTCGAGACGTTCGCGCGTGACCTCACCAAGGGCGAGGACGACGACGCGGTGCGCGCCGCTGCGTACCTGGTGCGCGATCACGGGCGCGAGGACCTCGTGCCGCCGATCGTCGAGGTCGCGCGCAACCCGCTGCGGCGCGACGAGCTGCGCGGGCTCGCGGTCGCGGCGCTGTGGGACGCGGGAAAGACCGAGCTCGCCAAGGAGCTCGCGAACGAGCTGCTGGCGCAGAAGGCGGGGCTCTACTCCTCCACGTGGGCGATGCTCGTGCTGCTCGCGGCGCAGGGGCGGCTGCCGGCCGGCACGCCGGTCGCGTTCGAGCCGGTGGTGCGCTGGATCCAGGCGGGGTGGCTCGAGTAGGCGATCGCGTCGCGCGCGCCGACGCGCGCCGGGGCGACGCGGCGGAGGAGCGCGGGCTGGTGGAACGCTCGGGGCGTGTCGGGCGTTCCGCAAGCGTGTCGCGCTGGCCTCGCCGACGGATCCGCGCGGTCGCGCTCGCCGTGCTCATGCTGATCGTGGCCGGGCTGATCCCGGGCTCGCCGCTGCTGCTGCTGGCAGAGCTCGACCCGATCGTCGACGCGCTCCCGCCGCCGCCGGTGCCGCAATCCGAGCTGCAAGGGGCGGCGCGGGTGACCGTTCGAACCAAGGACGGCGCACCGCTGCCCGGCGCGACCGTGCGCGCGGTGTTCGTGAAGGACGGGCAGGCCTACCTCGCCGGGCGGGTGATCTCCGGCGCCGACGGGCTGGCGGCGTTCGTCACGCTGCCGATCGGCGCGCACTGGTTCCTGGTCGACGCGCGCGGCTACGCGCGGGCGAGCGCGCAGCGGCTGGTGGCGAGCGAGCCGGTGCAGATGGAGCTGCGCCTCGGGCCCGAGCGGCCGCTGCGCCTCGAGATCCACGACGATCTCGGCAAGCCGCTGGCGGGCGTCGACATCGAGGTGCGCGGCGCCGATCCGCTGCCGAAGGGGGCGAAGACCGACGCGGCCGGGGTGGCCTCGCCGAGCGGGATCGGCGAGGGGCCCGTGCGCGTGCTCGCGCGGCTCCCCGGCTACGACGAGGCGAGCGTCACGCTGGCCGGCAAGGACGCGCGCGCGACGATCGTGTTGCACCGCCTCGGCTCGCTGGTGGTGACCGTCGTCGATCCGCAGGGGAAGAAGCTGCCCGGCGCGACGATCGCGCTCGCCGGCGGGAGCCTCGCGGTGCCGCGCACGACGAGCAGCGGCGCCGACGGGACCGCGCGCATCTCCGGGCTCTCGGCCGGGAGCTACGACCTGCGCGCGACCAAGGGGTCGCTCGTCTCGCCGGTCGAGATCGGCGTCGCGCTGCGGCGCGGCGTGGACGGGACCATCACGCTCAAGCTCGAGCAGGGGCGCGAGCTGCTGGTGCGCGTCGTCGACGAGGACGGGCGCGCGGTGAAGGAGGCCGACGTCGTCGCGCTGGAAGGCGGGATCTCGCCGTTCCTGATAGAGGGGAAGACCGACGCCAAGGGCGAGGTGCGGCTCGGCCCGCTCGCCGTCTCGCAGCTGGCGATCGGCGCGCGCGCGGAGGGGTTCGTCCCCCGTGGGCCCATCGCGGTGCCGGCGACGACCGACGCGACCAAGCAGGAGCCGATCGAGCTGGTCATCCGGCGCGCGGCCACGCTCGTCGGCGAGGTGGTCGACGCGCGCGGCGTGCCGATCGACGGCGCGACGATCGAGGTGGTCGGCACCGATCTCGACGGGCAGCCGATCGACGCGACACCCGCGTCGATGGGGTTCCAGAAGGCGCTGCTCGCGCGCTCGCAGCGGGCGGCCTCGGGTGGCGCGACGCTGATCCCGATCGGCGAGCTCGGCGTGGTGCCCGGGCCGGTGCCGCCGATCCCGCACGCGGGGGCGAAGGCGAACGGCGCGGTGCAGGACGGCGCCTCGGCGATCGAGCCGTGGGTCTCGCGCGCCGACGGCACGTTCCGCGCGGCGCCCGTCCCCGCGGGGACCCTGCGCGCGATCGTGCGCCACCCCGCCTACGTCGAGGGGATCTCCTCGGCGGTGCGCGTGGATCCGGGCGGCGAGGGGAAGGTGAAGGTCGTGCTCGCTGCGGGCGGGCGCATCGCCGGCGTGGTGAAGGACGAGAAGGGGTACCCCGTCGAGGGGATCCTGGTCGAGGTGGCGGCGCGGCACGGCTCGCTCGCGCGCAACGCGCGCACCGAGCGCGACGGCACGTTCATGCTCCCCTCGCTCCCGGGCGCGGTCACCGTGACGCTCTCGCTCGCCGATCACCCGTCGGAGGCGGTGCTGCGCGCCGACGTGGAGGTCCCGGAGGGCGGAACCAAGCAGCTCGAGCTGGTGCTGCCCGCGGCGCGCGGCGACGCCAAGATCCACGTCGTGGACGATCGGCGCTACGCGCTGCGCGGCGTGCAGATCACGCTCTCGTCGCTCGATCCGAAGACGCCGATCAAGACCACCGCGTTCACCGACGAGCGCGGCGACGCCACCATCCCGCGCGTCGTGGGCGTGCGTGCGCAGCTCGACGTGCACGCGTCGGGGTTCGCGACGCACCGTGCGGTCCAGGAGGCGATGCCGGCGACGCTCGATCTCGAGCTCGCGCCGGGGCTCGCGGTGCGCGGCACCGTGGTCGCGCCGGGCGGCCGCACGACGGTCGAGGGGGCGTCGGTGTCGCTGCTGGGCGAGGGGGCCGTGCGACGCGCGATCGCCGACCGCGAGGGGCGCTTCACGTTCACCGACGTGCCGGCGGGCGCGGCGACCCTCGAGCTGCACGCGCCCGGCACCGCCGCCCTGCGCAAGGCGGTCGCCATCGCGCCGACCGGCTCGCGCCCGGAGATCGATCTCGGTCGACTCGAGCTGCCGGCCGCGGGCTCGGTCGAGGGGCAGGTGGTCGACGAGTCCGGGCGCGCGGTGGCCGGGGCGCGCGTGGCCCGCGATCGCGTGCCGACCTGGGTGCCAGCGGCCGGCGCTGGCGCGACGGCGATCGCGACCACCGACGCGACCGGCTCGTTCAAGCTGACCGAGGTCGCCGTCGGCGAGGCGGAGATCGAGGCCTACTCGGCCGAGGTCGGGCGCGGTCGCAGCGACAAGATCCGCATCGACGAGGGGCGCGCGACGACGCGCGTGCGCATCACGCTGCGCCCGGCCGGGAGCTCGACCGCCGAGGATCTGTCGCCCGGTGGCGTCGCGGTCACGCTGTCGGAGGCCGATGGCCACGTGCAGATTTCCGCCGTCGCCCCCGCCTCCGAGGCCGAGCGGGCGGGGCTCGTCGAGCAGGACGAGATCACGACCATCGACGGCGTGGCCGTCTCCACCGCGGTCGACGCCCGGGCGCGTCTCGGCGGGCCGCTCGCGGCCGACGTCATCGTGAACGTGCGCCGCGGCACGACGGAGCGCTCGTTCCGCGTGGCGCGCGAGCCGACGAAGAAGTGACCGGCCGGCCCGCGCGCCGATCCGCGAAGAAGTGTGACGTCGGTCACGACGCGCTCCGTGACGGCCGTTCAGCACGCCGCCAGGACGGAGAAAACCGCTCGGGGCGCACTGGCAAGGTCTTTCCCGGGAGACGGAGGCTGATGGTAAGTTGCCGCCCGCGCTCTCGGCGCCATCGGAGGCCTTCATGCTTCGCGCTCGCTTTGGTCGGATCGTCACCCCGCATGTCGTCGCGCCGATCGGCGCTGCCGCGCTGTTGATCGCCGCTGGTGCGCGAGCACAGGACGGCGCCGCGCCGCCGCTGCCGCCGCCCGCCCCCACGGCGAGCGCCGCGCCCGCG
>CAIXWQ010001082.1 GCA_903923175.1 uncultured delta proteobacterium
CGACGCCCAACGCCGCGATGGCGCACCCCGCGCCGGGCCCGACGGCGCCGAAGCGCTCCGACGCGGTCGATCTGTCTGCGCTGCACGCGCCCGCTCGCCCGACGAAGACCGCCGCCGAGCGCGCCCCCGCCGTGACGGGGGTCGCCGCCACGATCGCCCAGCGCCGCAAGGACGCGGCGCCCAAGACCGCGGCGCCGATCGCGCCGGTCATCGTGCGCCCAGTCGCGCGGCCGGCCGCGCCGAAGGACGACGGCAAGGGCGCGGGCTCGCTCGCCGATCTCGCGGCGAAGAGGCGAGACCGGGGCAAGTAGCCCGATGAATTGGCTGCAACGTCAGCTCGTCCGCCTGCGCAACCTCTGGCGGCGCGCGCTCGCGGAGAACGCCACGCCGGAGCGGTTCGCCTACGCCGTCGCGCTCGGCGCCTTCATCAGCGCCGGCCCGTTCTGGGGGGTCCGCGCCCCCCTCGCGATCGCGTGCGCCTGGGCGACCCGGCTCAATCGCCTCACCGCGGTGCTCGCCTCGCACATCCTGTTCGTGCCGCTGGTCATCCCCGTGTGGGCCCTCGAGGTGCGCCTGGGCGCGCGCCTCCTCGGACGCGTGCCGCCGAGCTGGCACGGCGACGCGACGGCGCGCCTCGCCGAGATCCAGGCCGCCCTCGGGGCGTGGTGCCTCGGGGCGGCGATCCTCGCGCCCCTCTTCGCCGTCGCCTGCGGGGCGCTCGCCTTTCCCCTCGCGCGGCGCTGGCAGGCCCGCGGCGTTCGCGGCGTCGTCCGTGACTGAACGTCGGTTCCCCGGTGCGTGCGCGGCGACGCGCCCCTGAGTTCCGTCATTGACGGCACGCCGCAGGTAGCCCCGGCTCTGTTACGGTGCGCCTCTGCCGCGGGATCCGATCGACCGTTTCTCCATTCGATCGTCCCGAGGCCGAAGGCGTTGCGCGTGCTCGAAGCGCACGGCGCATCAACAAGGGAGAGCCTGATGCTTCACGTTCTGAACCGTACTCGCTCGCTGTGCATGGTCGCGCTCGTCACCGTCGTGGCCGCCGCCTCGATGGGCTGCCCCAAGGAAGAGAAGAAGCCCGAGGCGACCGCGGCTGCCGCGAGCACGACGGCCGCGAAGCCGGCTGCCTCGCCCGCCGCCGAGAAGGCGTCGGCGGCCCCCGCCGCGTCGTCGGCCGAGAAGAAGAAGCCGGTCGCCAAGAAGGCGCCGGTCGACAAGGTCGCGCCGCAGGCGAAGAAGGAAGTCCCCTCCGAGTGGGAGCAGCGCGATCACACCGCGAAGGGCTTCGCCTTCTGGGTTCCGAAGGGTGTCAAGGAGACGCAGGCGAGCGAAGACGGCATCGACGTCTACATGGCGCAGCTGCCCGCGCCGCACGACAAGGTCGGCGTCTTCGTCATGGCGTTCAAGGGCGCCGACAAGAAGCTCCCCGAGCTCACGACGATCACCGAGAAGCTGATCAAGAACGTCGACAAGGGCGACGACTACAAGGTCATCAAGACCGAGCCGATCAACGACAACTACGAAGTCCTCGAGATCCAGTACAAGGACAAGGACGGCAAGCTCAACCACGTCAAGGCGCTCCTCGCGCTCGACGTGACGGACCGCTACATCCTGATCGCCGGCGGCGAGGGCGAGCTCAAGGACTCCGAGGAGACCGTCGACACGATCCTCGCGAACTTCGAGATGTACGCGAGCGGCCTGGGCGAGTGAGCCCTGCGCACCCCGCCGCTCGGCAGGGTGCGACGTCGTGAGTCACGCGGGCGCCTCCTCCGGGGGCGCGCCCGCGTTTCTTCTTTTTGTGGGGCAGGCGCGCCCGGAGGCGGCGGCGCGTCAGCCGCGGCAGGCCGCCTCGACCTCCGCGACCGTCTTCGGGATGGCGCGCGTGAGGTTCTCGTGGCCGCCCTCGGTGACGAGGATGTCGTCCTCGATCCGGATGCCGATGCCGCGCACGTGGCTCCAGTCCTTGAGCCCCTTCTCGCCGACCTTGGCCTTGTCCGCGCCGATGCCGAAGTAGAGCCCCGGCTCGATGGTGATCACCATTCCGGGCTCGAGCGGCCGCTGCAGCATCTTCACCTCGGCGTCGTCGCCCGCGCCACGCTTCGGCGCGAAGTACGCGCCGACGTCGTGCACGTCCATGCCGAGCCAGTGCCCCGTCTTGTGCATGTAGAACGGCTTGTACGCCTCGTCCTTCACGAGCTGCGCGACGTCGCCCTCGAGCACCCCGAGCTTCACGAGGCCGGCCGTGAGCACCTCCACCGCGCGATCGTGCAGCGCGCCCTGCGTGACGCCCGGCTTCACCATCTCGATCGCCGCGAGCTGCGCGTCGAGGACGACCTCGTAGGCCGCGCGCTGCGCATCGCTGAACGTGCCGTTCGCCGGGAACGTGCGCGTGACGTCGCTCGCGTAGTAGCCGTACTCGCAGCCGGCATCGATCAGCACGAGGTCGCCGTCCTCGAGCCGCCGATCGTTCTTGCGGTAGTGGAGGATGGTCCCGTTGGGGCCGCTGCCGACGATCGAGCCGTACGCCGGGCGCTCCGAGCCGCGCCGCCGGAACGTCTCGAGCAGCACCGCCTCGAGCTCGTACTCGTAGCGACCCGGCGCCGCGATCGCCATCGCCTTCGCGTGCGCCTCGGCGGTGATCGCGCACGCCGTCCGCATCTGCGCGAGCTCGTCCTCGGACTTGCGCAGGCGCTGCTCGTACAGGACCTCGATCGGATCGATCAGGCGCGTGGGCGCGTAGCCGCCTTGCCGACCGGCGGTGCGCCGCGCCGTCTGGATCGCGGCGAACAGGCGCTCGTCGAACGCCTTGTTCCCCCACCGGTACACGACTGCGTCGTGGCCGAGCAGCAGCTCGGGGAGGCGCTTGGCGAGGTCGTCGATCGGGAACGCGGCGTCGGCGCCGAGCTGCTCGCGCGCCCCTTCGACGCCGGCGCGGTAGCCGTCCCAGACCTCGCGCTCGGGGTCGCGCGGGCGCACGAACATCGTGAGCTTCGGCGCGAGCGTCGCGTCGTCGACCTTCAGCGACGCGTGCGGCGTGAGCACGACGACCGTGTCGGGCTCGTCGAAGCCGGTGAGGTAGAAGACGTCCGAGTCCTGGCGGAAGTCGTGCTCGACGTCGTTGTTGCGGATGGCGTTGGCGGTGGCGACGAACACGGCCGCCGTGCGCGGGCCGATCGCATCGAGGAATCGCTCACGTCGGGCTCGGGACGGGTTCACGGGGCCTCCAGGAGACGTCAGGCGCCAGCGCCTCGCCGCCGGTCGAGACCGTAGGCGGAGGGCTTCGGGGGGTGGGGGGACACGGGTTGGAGCGTGGGGTCGCTCCCATTCGAACGGCCTGCGCGGGACGACCGTCGCGAGGCGTTGTGGCGTGGGCGGACGTGTCGGGTCAAGCGGCGGGCGCCCCCCTTCCGCGCCTGGGTGTGCCAGGTCGTGGCGAGAACCTGCGGTCACTCTCCGAGCGGGACCGTGACGTCGTCGCCGCAGGTCGGCGCACCGAAGTGCCGCCGCTTCGGGCGATTTCGAGCGAGAATGGGCGAACGCGCACCGGAGACGGTGCCTGGCGCGAACCTTGTAAGGGGCGCGTTGCTCGGGAGGCGTTCAAGACATGAAGAAGTTCTCGCTGGTCGCCGCGGCGTGCGCGGCCACCCTGATCGGCACCAGTTCGTTCACTGCTTCGGCGCAGGAGCGCGTCCCCGATCCGCCCCCTCCCAACGATGCGCCCGGCACCACGGTCGTCACGGCTCCGCCCGGAAGCGGCGGGGTCACCGTGGTCGCCCCGACGGCGGGTGGCGGCACCGTCGTCGCGTCGCAGTGCCAGCAGGTCGTGGTGAACGGCGCGCCGACGTACGTGACGTCCACCGGCGAGCCGTGCCCGCAGTACGCGCCCTACCAGCCGTATCAGCCGTATCAGCCCTACGCGACGGGGCGCTCGGCCTACGACCAGCGGCCTCGCTACGCGCGCGACCCCGAGCGCACCGGCGCGCTGATCGCCTCCTCGGTGGTGTGGGGGGTCGGCACGCTGGTGACCGGCACCGTCTACCTCGCCGAGAAGCTCGACTGCTCGATGAACGACTCGCTCAGCGGCGACGGCAGCAGCCTCACGAACAGCAGCTGCAAGAGCGTCACGAGCGCCTACGTCACCTACGGCACGATCCTCTCGATCACGCCGAGCGTCCCGCGCTTCGTCATGGGCGACTACGGCAAGGGGCTGCTCTACACCGGCCTGCGCGCCGCCTCGGTCTTCGCCGCGTCCGCCGTGAACTTCGGCAGCGACGCGACCAACGCGGAGATGGGCTTCCTGCTCGGCTTCGCGGCGCCCGTCGCGCTCGGCATCGTCGATCTCGTCACGACGCCTCACCGCGAGGACCTCGACGAGAAGGTCGCGCAGGCGCGCGGCGTCACCGGCGTCGCGCCGGTCGCGCTCGCCGACAAGCGCGGCACGCACGGGGCGATGGTCGCGGTCCAAGGCCGCTTCTGAGCTCGAATTCCGCGGTTCGCCGCGGCGCTGGCCCTTCGCTCGGCAGCCGTGACGGCCGCGGGCCGCGTCGAGAGGAGCACCTCCGCATGCGCGTGTCGTTCGCCGCCCACTTCGCGCTGTCGGCCCTCGCGCTGTCGGCCGCGTTCCCCGGCGTCGCGCGCGCGGGCGACGAGGCGAACCCGCCCGTCGCGTCGTCGCACGCCGACACGACGATCACCGCGCCGCCGGGCTCCTCAGGGCTCACGGTGGTGTCGCCGTACCCGGGCGGCGGGCAGGTCGTCGCCGCCGGCTGCTCGGAGGTGACGGTGAACGGTGCGCCGACCTGGGTGACCCGGAGCGGCGCGCCGTGTCCGCAGTACGCGCCCTACCAGCCCTACGTGCCCGACACGGCGCCGCAGCCGCGCTACGAGCGTGTCCGCTGGCCGCGCGACGACGAGCGCAGCGGCGCGCTGATCGCCTCGTCGATCGCCTTCGGCCTCGGGGGCGCGGTCGCGGGGATCGCGTACGTGATCGCCTACGAGAGCGACGACTCCAGCTGCAGCCCCGGCTACGTGGGTGCCGGGAGCGGCCAGGTGCCGGCCTGGAGCGCCGGGTGCCGTCATCCCTCGTCGGCCACGCCGCTCGTGCTGTACGGCGCGGTCGTCGGCCTCGCGCCGAGCGTCCCGCGCTGGACCGTCGGCGACGTGAAGGGCGGACTCCTCTTCGCCGGTCTGCGCGTCGCGAGCGTCACCGCCGCTGCGCTCGTCCCGTGGGGAGACGGCGACGGCAAATGGACGGGCGCGTTCCTCTTCGGCTTCGCGGCGCCGATCGCGCTGGGGATCGTCGATCTCGCGACGACGCCGCACCGCGAGGAGCTCGAGCCCACGGCGAAGGGGGCGCGCGTCACCAGCGTCGCGCCGGTCGCCCTCGCGGATCGCGGCGGCGCCCACGGTGCCCTGCTCGCGGTCGGCGGGCGCTTCTAGAGCAGGTCCGCCGCGCGCGGCTCGCTCAGCGCACGAGCGAGATCTCGAGCGGCTTGTCGGCGGCGGCGCCGGCGATCACGCCGCGCCAGCCGTCGGGCGCGGGGGCGAGCACGACGATCTCGTGGGGTCCGCTGCTCCCCCAGGAGACGGCGAGGTTCGGCCCCTGCCGCAGCCCGAAGCCGGTGACGCCGTTGTGCCAGTCGAGGGAGAAGACCTCCGACGCCTCGGTGATCGCCAGCGTGCCGCTCCCGCCGCTGCCGAGCGGCAACGGCGTCGGCGAGGGGTTGCGCGCGATCCAGGTGTACGTCCCCGGCGGCCCGCCGCTCGGCCCGCCGTCGAGCAGCTCCTCGCCGAGGAACTCGCGCGACGAGAAGGTCGTGAACTCGCCGCGCGCGCGGCCGTCGCCGAGGCGATAGACGACGATGCCGCCGCCGCCGGTGCTCGTGCCGATCGCGAGCATGAGGCGCCCGTCGCGCAGCAGGCCGAGGGTCTCGAGGCTGGTGGAGGTCTCCCGCGCGACGAGCTCGCCCGAGATCACGCCGGCTCCGTTCGTCTCGAGCCGAACGTCCCACAGCCCACCCGGGCTCCGGCAGAGGTACTTCCCTTCGATCCGGACGATCGCGGGGCGCAGGCTCGGTCGCATGAACCCCGCCGCCGGTCCCGCCGGCAAGGAGAACGCGAGCGCGGCGGCCAGGGCGACGACGAGGGCGCTGCGGCGCGCAGGGCGCGAGTGGCGCGTGAAGCGCGTGGGGCGCGTGGGGCGCATGGAGCCGAGCGTGCCGGCATCGGGCGCTCGGCCGCAACCGCGCGGCGCGCGCCGCGACCCGCGAGGTTGCGCGGAGCGCCTCCGGCACGTACATCCGCGCGCATGACGGCGTCCCCGGCCCGCGATACGGCGAACGAAACGCGGGAGCAGGAGCGCGAGCGCCTCGAGAGGCGCCTCGCGCGCGAGCTCGGTCGCGCGGCCGGCGACTTCGAGATGCTCGGCGAGGGCGATCGCGTGATGGTCGCCATCAGCGGCGGCAAGGACAGCTACACGCTGCTGCACCTGCTGCGCCGCCTGCAGCGCCTGGCGCCGATCTCGTTCTCGATCGTCGCGGTGAACATCGATCAGGGGCACCCTGGGTACCCGGTCGAGACCCTGCGCGGCTGGCTCGAGCGCGAGGGGTACGAGCACCGCATCGTCACCGAGGACACCTACTCGATCGTCAAGGAGAAGGTCCCCGAGGGGAAGACCTACTGCTCGCTCTGCTCGCGCCTGCGACGCGGCATCCTCTACAACGTCGCGCAGGAGCTCGGCTGCACGAAGATCGCGCTCGGCCACCACCGCGACGACGTGCTCGCGACGCTGATGCTCAACCTCTTCTTCGCCGGCCAGCTCAAGGCGATGCCGCCCAAGCTGCAGAGCGACGACCGCCGCAACGTCGTGATCCGCCCGCTGGCCTACGCGTCCGAGGCGATGATCGCGCGCTTCGCCGAGCTCGAGGGCTTCCCGATCCTGCCGTGCGATCTCTGCGGCTCGCAGGAGAACCTCCAGCGTAAGCAGATGCAGGCGCTGCTCGAGACGCTCGAGGCCAAGAACCCCGGCACCAAGGCCTCGATGCTGGCGGCGCTGCGCAACGTCCGCCCGACCCACCTCCTCGATCGCGGCCTCTGGCAGCGGCTCGGCCTGCCGCTCGCACCGAGCGAAGCGCCCGTCGACGACGACGCGGTCCCCGGCGGCGAGGGCGTGATCGCGGCCGATCGCCTCGCGCGCCCCGCGCGCTGACCCTCCGCGGATCGGCCGCGGCTCTGCTAGTCTCCGCGCGTGGCAGAAGCCGCCCGGCCCGCACGCGACCCGATCGGCGACACGCTGCCGCTCGTCCTGTCGGCGACCGCCGCGTGGTGGACGACCGTGCGCGCGGGCTCGTTCGGCCCTAGCGCGACCTGGGTCACGCGGGTGCCGGCCATCGTCGCCCTCGTCGGGATCGCGCTCGGCGCCTACGCGATCGTCCGCGGCTCGCGGCGGTACGTCTGGATCATCCTCGGCGGCTTCGTCGTCCCCTCGGCGGCGGCGTGGCTCCTCGCGGCCGATCCCGGCAACGGCGCGCTCGCGGGCACCGCGCTCCTCGAGCCGATCGAGCTGTTCCTCGGCGCCCTCTCGTGGACGACCCTCGGCCTCGTGCTCATGCGCCCGCACGCCGTCGTCGTGCCGCGTGGCGCGCAGGGCGGGCGTGGGCCGACGATCGGCGCGGGCGACGACGTCTCGCGCATCGCGATGCGCGAGGTCGAGGCCGAGCTTCGCCCGGAGGAGCCGACCCAGCGGCTGCTGCCGCGTCACGTCCTGCCGCGCCTGGCCGCGCTGCCGCTCTGGGCCGCCAGCGCGCTCGCCGCCGTCGCGGCCTACCAGCTCGCCCGCGTCGCCACCCCCGACCGCGCGATCCTCGCGCGCCTGGCCGCCGCCGCGATCGCGATCGCGCTGCTCGGCGCCGCGAGCGACCTCGTCGAGGTGCGCTACCTCGCGCGCGCGCGCCCCAGGGCCTCGACCCGGCTCTCGCGCGCCGGGGTGACGCTCGCGGTCGTCGTCCTGCTCGCGGTCATCGGCTTCGTCCTCGTCGGCCGCGACGCCGGCCCCTGATCGCGCGCCCAGCGACGCCGAAGCCCCCGATTCTCCGGCGGAAACCGCGCCTCGCGCCGGTCCGCGCCCCTTCGACGCAGGATCGCGTCACGACCCCTTGCTGCCCAGGGGCCCACGCGAGAAGAGGGCCGGCTCGCCGGTTGCTCCCGGCCGAGCGTTCCCCATGTCCCAGCCCGAAGCCCCGAAGAGCCGTCCGCACCCCGAAGCGCCTCCTGCCGAAGCCGAGCCGAAAGCCGCGGTGAATGCCGACGAGCCCGAGCCCGCGCCGAGTGCCGAGGTGAGCCGCGAGGGCGTCGAGGACGACGCCGCCGCCCCTGCCAGCGCCCCGCCCAAGGGCGAAGGCGCCAGCGCCGCCGATCCCACGTCGAGCAAGGAAGACGTCAAGGAGTCGGCCTCGATGCTCGGGTTCATGAAGGGGGGCCACCCGATGCGGTGGCTGCGCGGGGGCGCGACCTTCGGCGTCGGCGCGTTCGGCGCCATCCTGCTCATGGCGCGCACCGAGCAGTGGCGCTGGGGCGTGCCGGTCGGCCTGCTCTTCGTGCTCACCGCGGTCGTCGGTCTGCTCGACTTCGTCGGCTCGTTCGACGACGCGACCCCATGGACGCAGGGGCTCCGCCCGCTCACTTCCAAGACGGGGGCCTCGGTCGCGACCCTGCCGCCCGCGCGCGTCGGCGCGCGCGTGGACGTCTCGGTCGTGTACATGCCCGCCTTCAGCGCGCTCGTCGCGGCGCTCGCCTCGATGGCGCTGATGGCCTACGCCGGCGGCGCGGTCTGGGGCGTGCTCATCGCCTGCGGCTGGATCACCACCGCCGTCTTCGGCTTCCAGGCGCTCGCCGCCCTCGGGCTCGTCGACGACGCCGCGCGGCCCCTGCTCTCGCGCCACGGCTTCTGGCTCATCGTCTTCTGCTGCGTGCTGTTCTTCCCCACGCTCGGCGCGCACTCGCTCGTCGATCCCTGGGAGACGCACTACGGCGAGGTCTCGCGAGAGATCCTCTCGCGCGACGACTGGATCACCATCTGGTGGGCCGAAGAAGGCTGGTTCGTCAGCAAGCCGATCCTCGACTTCTGGATGCAGGCGCTCGCGATGGCCGCCTTCGGCGTCGGCTTCGTCGGCGGCGACAAGCACGCGTACATGCCGGGGAACATCATCGCCCCCGCGCAGATCGGCGGCGAGCCGACCCACCCCGAGTGGATCGTCCGCTTCCCGTCCCTGATCCTCTCGGTGATCGCGCTCTACCTCGCGTACCGCGCCGTCGCGCAGGTGCGCGGGCGCCGCGCGGGGCTCATCTCCTCGATCGTGCTCGCGACCGGCTGCGACTGGGCGATGCTCTCGCACCAGTCGATCACGGACATGCCGTTCGTGGCCTCGCTCACGGCGGCGATGTCGCTGCTGATCATCGGCCTCACCACCGACGACGACGCCACCGTTCGCGCGGTGCCGGTCCGCTTCGGCTCGAAGGTCTGGTCGCTCTCGGGCTACCACCTCGCCCTCGGCGTCGTGCTGATCTGCGCGCTGCCGCAGGCGCTCTACCTCATCTCGCGCAACTTCGAGTTCGTCACGAGCAACGGCTTCGGCTTCGCGCCGCACCTCGACGAGTACTTCCCCGGCTCCGGCCACGAGTGCTGGAAGCCGCAGGACGGCTCGTACGAGCGGCTGATGGTCATCGGCAAGTGGCCTTGCGACAAGGCGAAGGTCTTCCACCCCGAGTTCCAGCCGGTCGTGCAGGGGCTCGCGTGGCTCGGCCTCGGTGCGCTGCTCGTCGCGTTCAACCGCAACGAGCGCCGCATCTCGCGCCTCTGCTTCCTCGTCGCGTGGGTCTTCGCCAGCATCTCGACGATGGGCAAGGGCGTGGCGGGCTTCCTGCTGCCGATCGCCGTCGCGGGCATCTACGTCGTCACCGCCCGCAAGTGGCGCGACCTGCTCCGCTTCGAGTTCGTCTCGGGCGCGATCGTGCTCGCGATCGTCGCCGCGCCGTGGTTCGTCGGCATGTTCATGCGCATGGGCGACGAGTTCATCCAGCAGCTCTTCGTGCACCACATGTGGAAGCGCGCGCTGGACCACGTCCACGACACCAACGGCGGCGACGACGTGTCGCTCCGCTACTACGTCTGGCAGCTCGGCTACGCCTTCTTCCCGTGGACGGGCGTGGTCGCGGGCGGGCTCGTGTGGTGGGCCCGCGATCGTTGGGGCGTCGCGAAGCGCGCGCTCTCGCTCGACGACGAACGCCGCCGCGACGTCGGCATCTTCCTCGTGATGTGGTTCGTCTTCGCGTGGGCGCTGTTCACCTACATGAAGACGAAGTTCCACCACTACGTCTTCCCCGCCGTGCCGCCGGCCGCGATGCTCACGGGGATCTTCCTCGACGGCGCGCTCGGGCGCAGGCCCTTCGCCGGCAAGCGACGGGTGCTCGCCGCCTTCTTCGGCACGCTCCTCGGCGTCGGCCTCGCGGCGTACGGCTTCTCGCGCCTCGTCCCCGGCACCTTCTTCGGCTCGATCGACCCGAAGCAGGCGCTGCCGCCGGCCGCCCCGCTCATCGGTGCGCTGCTCGCGGCCGCGGGGCTCGTGCTCGCGTTCGTCTCGGCGCGCTTCGCCGACGACCCCTCCGCGCCCGCGGACGACGCGCTCGACGAGGACGAGTCCGACGGCGCCAGCACGACCGGCATCTTCGTCGGCGCCCTCGCGCTCGCCGGCGCGGTCGCCACCGCGCTCGTGACGCGTGACCTCGCCTCCGCGCCCCTCACCGACATCAAGGGTCAGGAGCGGCTCATCCAGCTCTTCACCTACCGGTACGATCGCGTCTGGCCGAAGGAGCTCAGCTTCTCCCCGGCGCTCCTCGGCTTCGGGCTCGCCGCCACCGTGCTCGTCGCGCTGATCGCCGTCCGCGCCTACCGCCGCCAGGCGATCGTGTCGCTCGCGGCGCTCGCCTTCCTCTGGGCGGGCTGGGATCTCAACGTCTACATGGTGAAGGTCGCGCCGCACTGGGGGCAGCGGCCGCTTTTCGAGGCGTACTACCGTGACCGCAAGGCCGTGAACGAGCCGGTCGTCGCCTTCGAGATGAACTGGAAGGGCGAGAACTTCTACTCGGGCGGCCGGCTCATCGAGTTCGGCAACGGGATGGCGCAAGGGGCCACCGCGGGCGAGCGCGCGAGCGATCGCATGCGCACCTGGCTCGTGGACATGCGCAAGCACGTCAAGGCTGTCTACTTCGTCACCGAATTCGGCCGCGTGCAGAAGATCGAAGAGATGCTCCGGTCGACCATGGGCGCCCCTCCGAACGGCGGCGCCAAGTGGGTCGAGGCGATCACGACCGAGGCGCAGGACAACAAGTTCGTCGTCGTGCGCGCTCGCTTCGAGTGACGGAGCGCTCCGGCGCCTCGGGCGCTTTGCGTCGACGTCGTTCTCACTCCCGATTCGTGCCTTCGGCGCGGTAACGGAATCGAGCGCGGCTCGACCCACGACGCGCATCGATGCCGCTCAAACGGCTCGCTTGCGGCGGAACAGCCCCTTGCTGTCGCACAAGCTCGCACAAAAGCGACGTAGCCTTCGATTTTGTCGCCTGACGAAGCTGCCTTCTCGGTACTCCGTGCGATAATTGCGGCTCAAGGGGAGGGTATCGAGCACCGGTCTGGCGAGCCCAGGCTGGAGAGGTATTGCCATGCGAGCGGCCGAACCGAGCGACGCTTTGGGCGAGCTCCGCAAGATCCCCATCCTTGCGGACCTGCCCCCGCCAACATTCCAAGATATCGCCGCCAAGGCGCGATGGATTCGCGTCGATCACGAGAGGGCGATGGTCGTCGAGGGTGAGCCCATCGTCGCGATGCCCGTGCTGTTGCAGGGGCTCGTGAAGCTGGTCGCCGGCAGGACCCTGGTCGATCTCGTCCGAGGGCCGTGGCTCGCGCTTCCCTCCGCCGTCGTCGACGGCGCGCCGGCGGCGGTGTCCGTCGTCGCGCTCGGGCCTTGCCTGGTCGCGGTGCTCGACCGCGCGGCGTTCCTGGGCGCGGTCGGAGCCTCGGCGACGGCGGCGACCAAGCTGGCCGAGCTCGGCGCGCAGGAGGCTCGTTCGTATCTGCGTCGCCTCCCGGAGCTCGTGGGGGGCTCCGTCGAGGAGCGACTCACCACGCTGCTCGATCGGCTCGCGGAGCGGCACGGCTCGCCGCTCGACGACGGCCGCTACATGGCGCTGCCGCTCCGTCGCTGCGACGTCGCGATGATGATCCACGCGACGACCGAGACGGTCTCGCGCACGCTCGCCGCCTGGGAACGTCAGGGGTGGCTGCGCTCGAACCGCTCGGGCTTCTGGTGGGCCTCGCGGCGCGCGCGTGAAGGCGGGCTCCCCTTGCCGCTGCGTCCCAAGAGCGATCGACCCGAGATCTGACCGACGCGCTCGACGCGGAGGTGCGGCTGCTACGCTCACGCGTGGTGGCCCGCCTCCGCTTCGTGCTTCTGCCGCTCCTCCTCGCGCCGACCGCCGGCTGCTCCAAGCAAGCGGAGGCCGTGTCACCGCCCCTCGACGGCACCGTCGGCGGGTTCGTCGTGCACCTCGAGACCGAGCCGCTCCGGCTCGCGGTCACCACGCCGTCGGGGAAGCTGGTGTTCGACGGTCTTTCGCCCGCGGACGTGGCCGCGCCGAGCGAGGACGTCGATCCACCGCCGCTGACCGGCCTCGCCGTTCGCGACGTCGCCACCCGCGTCGAGTCGAGCTTCGGCGCCTTCCAGTTCACCGACGTGGGCGCCGCCTGGCGCGTCGCGCGGTCGGCTCGCTCCATCGTGTCCGACGCCGCGGGGATTCGCTTCGACGCGCTCGACGGCGTCGGCGGACCGATCGCGCGCGTCGCCCTCACCTCCGATCGCAAGGGCGAGCTCGCCATCGCGATCACGCCGGTCGACGCCCCGGCGACGGGCTCGCGTACCTGGGTCTCGGTGGCGTCGAAATGTCAGCCCGACGACCGCTTCCTCGGCTTCGGCGATCAGGAGCGCGACGCCGAGCACCGCGGCTTCACCGTGCCGATCTTCACGAGCGAGCCGGGGATCGGCAAGCGCGACGACGACTCGAATTCGCCCATCTACTTCCTCTCGGGCACGCGTCACGCGAGCTCGTTCCCGCTCCCGCTCTTCGTCGCCAAGAGCGGGTTCGCCGGCGTGGTCGACGCGCCCGGCCGCTCGCTCTTCTCGATGTGCAGCGAGCGCGACGACGTGCTCCGCGTCTCGGCCGACGCGACCGCGGCGCCGCAGGGCACGTTCGTGTATCGCCTCCTCGACGCCCCCACACCGAAGGACGCCGCGCGGGCGATCACGGCGCACTGGGGGCTCCCGCGCATGCCGCCGCGGCTGGCCTTCGGCGTCTGGAACGACGCGATCTTCGGCGCAGCGAACGTGCGCGCGTTCGCGAAGTACCTGCGTGATCACGACGTGCCATCGAGCGCGATCTGGACGGAGGACTTCCGCGGCGGCGCGTTCAGCGGCGACAACTATCGCCTCTCGGAGGAGTGGGACTTCGATCCGACGCTCTACCCGGATCCCACCCAGCTGGCCGCCGATCTGCGGGCGACGGGCTACGCGTGGTTGCTGTACTTCAACACCTTCGTCGAGACGGACGTGTCGTTCTGGAAGGAGGCCGAATCGGGCGGCTACCTGATCGAGAAGGCCGACGGCTCGACCTACACGTTCCAGAACGCCAAGCAGAAGCCGGCGAGCATGGTCGACCTGACCATCGTCGCCGCGCGCACGTGGATGGCCGGCAAGCTGAAGGACGCGCTCGCGGTCGGCGTCGCGGGGTGGATGGGCGACTACGGAGAGTGGCTGCCGCTCGACGCGAAGCTCGGCGACGGCAGCGATCCGTGGGCGACGCACGATCTCTATCCGCAGCTCTGGCAGACCACGCAGCGCCTCGCGCTCGACGCAGACGACGTGGGCGGCGCCGCGCTCCCGAAAGATCAGCGGCTCGCGTTCGTGCGCTCGGGGTGGCTCGGCAGCACGCCCCTGATCGACGTGTTCTGGCCGGGCGATCAGCGCACGGACATGGAGGCCGACGACGGCCTTCCGACGGTCATACCGCAGGCGCTCGGCCTCTCGTTCGCCGGGGTCTCGACGTACGGCTCGGACGTCGCGGGCTACCAGTCGGCGACGAACGAGTACACCTCGAAGGAGACCTTCTTCCGCTGGGCCGAGCTCGGCGCCTGGTCGCCGGTGATGCGCACGCACCACGGCACGGCGCCCAAGAAGGAGTGGCACCTCGACAGCGACGACGAGACGCTGGCGCACTGGCGCCGCTACGCCATCCTGCACCAGCAGCTCTTGCCGACGTGGGAGCGCCTCGCGAAGGAGGCGCACGACACCGGCGTCACGATCTGGCGGCACCTCGCCACCGAGTTCCCGGCCGATCCGGCCGCGTGGACCAACGGCTACGACGAGGTCATGGTCGGCGAGTCGATCCTGATCGCGCCCGTCATCGAGAAGGGGGCGATCTCGCGCAGCGTGTATCTGCCGAAGGGCGCGGGCTGGTTCGTGCTGGGCGCAGCGGGCCCGCCGGTCGAAGGCGGGGTGAGCGTCATGGCGCAGGCCGACGTGGGCAGCATCCCCGTCTTCCTGCGCGCCGGCTCGATCACCGCGATGCTCCCCGATCGCGTGCGCACCGTGCTCACCGCGGCGTCCGGGGTCACCGGGGTCGCGACGGTCGAGGACGTGGGCGACGATCGCGTGCTGCTCGTCGCCGCCGGGCCCGACGCGACGACCACCGAGGCCTCCGGGCTCTCGTACGCGCTGACGGGGGGCGCGGCGCTCGTGCTCCCGGCGACGACGACGACCTGGAACGGCGCCTCGCTCGCCGCCTGCGCGGCGCCTGCGGTCGCGCCCTGCGTCGACGCGAAGGCGGGACACGCGAAGGCCTACGTCACCGGGCCGGGCACGCTCGCGCTCGACGCCGCGAAGGTCCAGATCACGGGCGGCGCTGCGACGCGCGCGCTCGTCGTGGACGTGGTGGGGGCGGTCAAGTGAGCCGCGCGCCCGGCGTCGCGCTCGCGTGCGCGCTCACGTGCGCGCTCGCGTGCGCGCTCACCTGTGCCGCGGGCTGCACCGGAGCGCGCCCGACGACCAACGATCGCTTCGTCGACGCCCCGACCGGCGAGGTCGCTGCGTGGGCGACGTCCCCGGACGGCCGGCTCCGCGTGCCGCTGCGGCGCGGGCTCGCTTGGAACAAGGAGCCCACCGACGACGGCTCGCTCCTCAAGGCTCGCGCCGACGAGGGGCCGACGTACGTCGTCGCGACCACGTTCGAGGCGCCTCCCCCCGTGACGCTGCGCGCCTGCGCGGAGGCCCACGGCGCGCGGATGCTCGCCGCGGCCGCGTCGCGCGGCGTCGAGATGACCACCCCGCGCCTGATCGAGGAGGCGCATCGCGCCGCGATGGTGCCGCGCGTCTCGTACGCGGTCGCGCTCGAGGCGGCGGCCGGCGCGCGCCCGGCGTCGCTCATGTCCTCGTGGACCTACGCGCTCGACGGCACGCGCTGCTACGCCATCGGCGTCACGACGCTCGTGCACGCCAAGGCGGACGACGCGCGCCTCCCCGATCCCGACGATCTCCAGCGGCTCGAGCGCGTGTACGCCGTCGTCGCCGATGGCGTGGCCGTCGCGCCGCCATGAGCCGCGCGCGCAGAGCTCGCGACGACGCCCACGCGCCGGCAGGCCCGACGCGCGAAGATCGCTTCAGACCGGCACGACGCCGTGCTTCTTCCAGGGGCGCAGCGGCTTCTTCTGCTGCGCGAGCTCGAGCCCCCAGGCGATCGCGCGGCGCGTGTCGCGCGGATCGATGACGTCGTCGACGTGCCCCCAGCCGGCCGACTTGTAGATGTCGATGCGGCTGCGGATCTGCTCGAGGATCCCCTGCTTCACCTCGGGCGGCGGCTCCATGTCGCCGAAGAGCTTCTTCGCCGCGATGCCGAGCATCCCTTCGGCGCCCATCACGGAGATCTCCGCCGACGGCCACGCGACCAGCAGGTCCGGCTCATAGGCGCGGCCGCACATCACGTAGTAGCCCGCGCCGTAGCCCTTGCGGACCACCACGGTGATCTTCGGTACGGTCGCCGCGCTCATCACGTGCAGCATCTTGGCGCCGTGGCGGATGATGCCGGCGTGCTCGACCTTCGAGCCGACCATGAAGCCGGGGACGTCTTGCAGGAAGATCAGCGGGATGTTGAACGCGTCGCAGATCTGGATGAAGTGCGCGCCCTTGTCGGCGCTGTCGTTCTCGAGGATGCCGCCGAGGTACATCGGCTGATTGGCCACGATTCCCACGCTGCGCCCGCCGATGCGCGCGAGGCACGTGATCAGCGAGCGCCCGAAGCGCGGCTTGATGTCCAAGATCTCGCCGTGATCGACGAGCAGCTTGATCAGCTTGTACATGTCCCACGGCTTGCGGTTCGACTCGGGGAGCAGGTCGAGGATCTTCTCGTCGCGGCGCTCGATCGGATCGTCGCAGGGCACGATCGGCGGCAGCTCCTCGCAGTGCGAGGGGAAGTAGCCGAGGTACTTGCGCACGAGCGCGATGCAGTCGTCGTCGTTCGGGACCTCGACGTCGCCGACCCCGGAGACCTCGGAGTGGACCTTCGAGCCGCCGAGCTCCTGCTCGCCGATGTCCTGGCCGGTGACCGCCTTCACGAGCGCGGGCCCCGCGAGCGCGAGCGAGCCGATCTGCTTCACCATCGGCACGAAGTCGGCGAGGCCGGGGATGTACGCCGTGCCCGCGGCGCCGGGGCCGACCATCGCCGCGACCTGCGGCACCACGCCCGACATCGTGACCTGCTCGCGGAACAGGAAGCCGGTGCCGGCGAACTGCGAGATCGCGTCGGCGTGCGACGAGCCCGGGTCGATGCGCGCGCCGCCGCTGTCGATGAACCACACGATCGGGTGGCGGCCGGTGAGCGCCATCGAGCGCAGGCGCGTGACCTTCTCTTCGCCCGTGTAGCCGATGCTCCCGCCCTTCACGGTGAAGTCGTACGCCGCGGCGCAGGCGATGCGGCCGTTGACCTTGCCGAAGGCCGTGACCACGCCGTCGGCCGGCGGCTTGTCCTTGCCGTCGGGGCCCGCCGCGGGGCCCATCTGCGTGCCGTGCATGCCGATCTCGAAGTAGACGCCGTCGTCGAAGAACTTCTCGAGGCGCTCGCGACAGGTGAGCTTCCCGCGCGCGTGCTGCTTCGCGATCTTGTCCTCGCCGCCGAGGCGCTTGATGGTCGCGCGGCGCTCGTCGAGCTCCCTCACGAGGCGGCGCATCATGGACTCGGTCGTCGTGTCTTTGGCGTCGGACATCGGCATCTCCGCGGGGTGAGGTAATATACTTCGCACACGAAACGTTTCGTGTCGATGCCCTCTGCGCCGCCGCCGCGTGCGGCTTTCGCGGCCGCGGATTCCTCGGTCGCAGCTCCGGTGCGCTGCCGACGGCCTCCCGGAACTCGCGGTGACGTCGCAGGTCGCTCCCTCGTGCGCGTGATGCGCGAGGAGGTGACCGATGGCTGGAGTCGAGGTAGGTGGCGGCGGCGGTGGGCGGCGCTCGCTCGATCAGGAGATCAACATGATCCCCTTCATCGATCTGTTGATGGTCACGATCTCGTTTCTGCTGATCACCGCGGTCTGGACGAGCATGGGGCGCATCGACGCGCACGCGACGCTGCCCGCCAAAGAAGGAGCCGCGCCCGCGAAGCCGAAGAAGGAGCCCGCGGTGCTCCACGTCCGCGCGAACGTGCGTGAGTCCAAGTTCCTCCTGCAGTGGCAGCAAGGGACCAAGGTCGAGGACGTCGCGAGCGTCGACCTGGAAGAGGACGCGAGCGGCCGCTACGCGAAGCTCGAGGCCGCGATCGCGAAGGCGTACGTCGCGGGGCGCGACGCCGAGCACGGCCTCGTTGGCGACGAGGTCTCGTGGCGCGCGGGCGACGAGGCCGAGCATGCGCGGCGCAACACCGTGATCCTCCACGTCGACAACGCGTGGAAGCTGCGCGACGTGGTGCGCGTGATGGACGCGATCGCGACGCCGAAGCGCCTCGCCTGCGACGCGCCCGCGCCGGAGTGCTGCGGGGTGGCGTCAGGCGTGAGCGGGGCGAAGGGCGCGTCTCCCGACGGCTGCGTGCGCGCGGCGGCGACGGTGCCCGCGTTCGACGTCGTAATGGCCTCCGCGAGCTGAGCGATCGCACCGCGAGCTCGCTCTGCAAGAGCGCGCACGTGCGCTGAGCAATGAATCACCGTTCAGCCCGCGCACCTGCTCCCACAAACGCGCTCTAGCCTTGTTTTCTCGCTCCTTGGTGGCAGTTCCTTTCGTACGCGAAAGGACGCTACGCTATGCGTCCCGCCGCGCCGGTCGCCGCCTCCGCATCTCGCGGAGAGGCGGGCGGCGGGACACGTAGCCGCGGATCCACTGCTCGCAAGGGGTCACGACAATGGCGAACGAACTTCGATTCGATGGGAAGGTCGCGATCATCACCGGCGCGGGGGCGGGGCTCGGTCGCTCGCACGCGCTGCTCTTGGCGAGCCGCGGCGCGAAGGTCGTCGTCAACGACCTCGGCGGCTCGGCCTTCGGCCAGGGGAAGAGCTCGTCGGCGGCCGACAAGGTCGTCGAGGAGATCAAGGCCGCGGGCGGCCAGGCCGTCGCCAACTACGACTCGGTCGAAGACGGCGCGAACATCGTGAAGACCGCGGTCGACACCTTCGGCCGCATCGACATCGTGGTGAACAACGCGGGCATCCTCCGCGACACCTCGTTCCAGAAGATGAGCGAGGCCGACTGGGACCTCATCTACCGCGTGCACGTGCTCGGCTCGATGCGCGTCACCAAGGCCGCGTGGGACCTCATGCGCGATCAGGGCTTTGGCCGCATCGTGTTCACCGCGTCGGCCGCCGGCATCTACGGCAACTTCGGCCAGGCGAACTACGCGATGGCGAAGCTCGGCCTCGTGGGCCTCTCGAACACGCTGGCGCTCGAGGGGAAGAAGAAGAACGTCTTCGTGAACACGATCGCGCCGATCGCCGGCTCGCGGTTGACCGAGACGGTGCTCCCGAAGGATCTGATCGACGCGCTCAAGCCCGAGTACGTGAGCCCGCTGGTGGCGTGGCTTTGTCACGAGTCGTGCGAGGAGACCGGCGGCCTCTTCGAGGTCGGCGGCGGCTTCTACGGCAAGCTCCGCTGGGAGCGCACCGAGGGGAAGGTCTTCAAGCTCGGTCGCGACATCTCGCCCGACGCGATCAAGAGCGCGTGGAACGTCATCACCGACTTCGCGAAGTCGTCGCACCCGACCGACATCACCGCGTCGATGGGGCCGATCCTCGGCAATCTCGGCACCAAATCGCGCGGCGGCAACGATCTCATCGACGTCGACGAGGCCATGTCCGCCGAGCTCCCCGAGCTCACCAACTCGTACGACGAGCGCGACGCCGCGCTCTACGCGCTCTCGATCGGCGCGGCGCACGATCCGCTCGACGGCAAGGAGCTGCAGTACGTCTACGAGCTGCACGGCGACGGCTTCCGCGTCGCGCCGACCTTCGGCGTGATCCCGGTGCTGCAGGGGATGATGGCGATGGCGAAGGAGGGGAAGACCGTCCCCGGCCTGCGCTACGGCTTCGATCGCATCCTGCACGGCGAGCAGTACCTCGAGCTCAAGCGCCCGCTGCCGCCGCACGCGAAGCTGCGCCACAAGGCGAAGATCAAGGACATCTTCGACAAGGGGAAGAACGCCGTCGTCGTGAACGCGATCACGACGTACGACGCCGACACCGGCGAGGAGTACGCCTACAACGAGCTCACGATGTTCGTGCGCGGCGCCGGCGGCTGGGGCGGCGAGCGCGGTCCGAGCGAGCCGGCGAACGTCGCCCCCGAGCGCACGCCCGACGCGGTGATCACCGAGCGCACGAGCGACAACCAGGCGCTGCTCTATCGCCTCACCGGCGACTGGAACCCGCTCCACGCCGATCCGTCGTTCGCGCAGGCGTTCGGCTTCCAGAAGCCGATCCTGCACGGCCTCTGCACCTTCGGCTTCGCCGCGCGTCACGTGATCAAGGCGTTCGCGGGCAACGACGCGCGCCTGTTCAAGAGCATCAAGGTCCGCTTCGCGGACAGCGTGTTCCCCGGCGAGACGATCAAGACCGAGATGTGGAAAGAAGGCGACAAGATCGTCTTCCGCAGCTCCGTCGTCGAGCGCGACAAGGTCGTGATCAGCAACGCGGCGATCGAGCTGTACAAGGAAGTGCCGAAGCCGGCCGCGAAGGCTGCGAAGGCCGCGCCCGCTGCGGCAGCGGCGAGCGCGCCCTCCACGCCGAACAGCGCGGCGGTGTTCAGCGCGATCAGGTCGTTCGTCGATCAGAACCCGAACCTCCCGGGGCAGGTCGGCAACGTCTACGTCTTCAAGCTCACGAACCCGAGCAGCGTGTGGGTCGTCGATCTGAAGAACGGCAAGGGGGCGGTGACCCAAGCAGCGCCGAAGGCGTCTGCGTCGGGACAGGGCGAAGGGAAGGGCGACTGCACGCTCGAGCTATCGGACGCCGACTTCATGGATCTCGTGAGCGGCAAGGCCGACGCGCAGAAGCTGTACTTCGCCGGCAAGGTGAAGATCAGCGGCAACGTGATGGCGTCGCAGAAGCTGCAGACCGTGTTCAAGGGCGTGGACCCGAAGGCGGTCGAGGCGGCGATGGCGCAGGCGGGCGGCGGTGCTTCGGCGCCGGCCGCGGCCGCTGCGGCGGCGCCTGCAGCGGCGGCGAGCGGCGAGGCCACGAGCGCGGAGATCTTCGGCGCGATGGGCGAGTTCGTCGCGAGCCACCCGGAGATCACGGCGAAGGTGCAGACGCTCTTCGCGTTCAAGCTGAAAGGGCCCGACAGCGCTTGGGTCCTCGATCTCAAGAACGGCGGCGGCTCGGTCACCCAAGCAGCGCCGCAGGCGTCTGCGTCAGGAACGGGCGAGGCGAAGGCCGACTGCACGCTCGAGATCGCCGACGCGGACTTCCTCGCGATGTCGGCCGGCAAGGCCGATCCGCAGAAGCTCTACTTCGGCGGCAAGCTGAAGATCTCGGGCAACGTGATGGCGTCGCAGAAGCTCGAGATCCTCTTCAAGGCGATGACGCCGGACGAGGCGAAGAAGGCGCTGGACGCGTACCGCGCGAAGGGGGGCTCCTCCACGGCCGCGGCCGCGGCGACCTCGACCGAGGCCGCGGGCGCGCAGGCCGCCGCGATCTTCAAGGCGCTCGCCGAGCGCCTCGCGACGAACGACAAGCTCGCCCGCGAGGTCGACGGCGTCGTGCAGTTCAAGATCAAGGACCCGGCGGGCGCGTGGGTGCTCGATCTGAAGGCGGCGCCGGGGAGCGTGAAGGAGGGGACGGCCTCGGCCGACGCCATCATCACGCTCACCGACGAGGACCTCGCGCTGGTCGCGAAGGGCGAGGAGACGCTCCGCGATCTCTTCCAGCGCGGCAGAGCTCGCGTGGACGGCGACGTGCGCTACGCCACGCGCCTCGGCTTCCTCCACAAGCTCGTCTAGCCCGGCGAGCGACCGCGAGAGAGAGGGACCTCTCGCGCTCTCTCGCTCCAACATCGGCGCGACCGCTGCGGTTGCGCGCTCCACAGACTCGACAAGACTTCAGTGCACGAAGAGGTGAGCCATGGGTCGCAAGGTCAACGTGCTCGGCGTCGGGATGGTGAAGTTCGGCAAGCCCGGCGCCAGTGACGACTACAACGTGATGGCGTCCGGCGCGATCAAGGGCGCGATCGCGGACTCCGGCGTGAAGTTCGACGAGATCGAGCAGGCGTACGCGGGCTACGTCTACGGCGACAGCACGTGCGGGCAGCGCGCCGTGTACGAGGTCGGCCTCTCGGGCATCCCCGTCTTCAACGTGAACAACAACTGCTCGACCGGCTCGTCGGCGCTGTTCCTCGGCCGCCAGGCGATCGAGGGGGGCTTGGCCGAGTGCGTGCTCGTCGTCGGCTTCGAGAAGATGGAGAAGGGGGCGCTCGGCTCGAAGTTCACCGATCGCACCAACCCGCTCGACAAGCACGCCGAGGTGATGAGCCGCGTGCAGGGCTTCAACCAGGCGCCGCCCGCCGCGCAGATGTTCGGCGGCGCGGGGCGCGAGTACCGCTGGCGCTGGGGGACCAAGCGCGAGACCTTCGGCAAGATCAGCGAGAAGGCGCGCAAGCATGCGAGCAACAACCCGCTCGCGGTGTTCAACCAGGTCCTCTCGCTCGACGAGATCATGAAGAGCGAGGAGGTCTTCGACCCGCTCACGCGCTACCAGTGCTGCCCGCCGACGTGCGGCGCGGCGGCCGCGATCCTCTGCTCGGACGACTTCGCCAAACGGCACGGCGTCTCGAACGCCGTGTACATCGCGGCGCAGTCGATGACGACCGACTACGCCTCGAGCTTCGGCGACTCGATGATCAAGATGATCGGCTACGACATGGCCGCCGCCGCCGCGAAGCAGGTCTACGAGAAGTCGGGCATCGGGCCGGAGGGGGTGCAGGTCGTCGAGCTGCACGACTGCTTCACCGCCAACGAGCTGCTCACCTACGAAGCGCTCGGTCTCTGCAAGGAAGGCGAGGCCGAGAAGTTCATCGAGGCCGGCGACAACACCTACGGCGGCAAGTACGTCACCAACCCGTCGGGCGGCCTGCTCTCCAAGGGGCACCCGCTCGGCGCGACGGGCCTCGCGCAGTGCGCGGAGCTCGTGTGGCAGCTTCGCGGCCAGGCCGACAAGCGCCAGGTGCCGAACGCGAAGGTCGCGCTCCAGCACAACCTCGGCCTCGGCGGCGCGTGCGTCGTGACGATGTATCGCCGCGACTGATCGCGCGCGCGCGCCGATGCTCGGCTCGGCTCGGCTCGGCTCGGAGGCCTCGCGCGACGTCGCGCGGGGCCTCGCGCGTTCCTGGCGTTCCGCCGGCCGTGCGGGTCTGCCGGAGCGGGGGCGGCGTGGCGCCGCGGAAGCGTCCTGTCCGCCGGTCGTGCCGACGTGGCATCCTCGGGGCAGGAGCGCGACGCGATGATGATCTGCCCGAAATGCAGCCGTTCCGTGCGCGAGGCGCGCGCCTGCCTCCACTGCGGCGCGCGGCTCTCCGACCCCCCGGCGTCCAGCCTCGGCAAGAGCGCGCTGCAGTGGCGGCAGGAGGGGGCGCGGGTGGCGCAGCTACGGCAATTCGAGCGCGCGCTGCAGGCCTTCGAGCACGCGCTCGCGATCGAGCCCGAGAACGGCCTCGCCTGGCTGAACAAGGCGATGGTGCTGCGCGAGCTCGCCCGCGCGGACGACGCGCTCGAGGCCATCCGCACCGCCGCCGAGCTCGACCCGGGCGACCCGACCATCCAGCGGGCGTTGCGCATGTACCCCGGCGCCGGAATCGCCGCCGCGAGGCCCGCCGAGGGGCGCGACGACCCCGCCACGGCCCCGCCGCATCGCGGAAGCCCCCACGATTGAGCCTGTTCTGTCGCGGCCGGTCCGCGGCCGCTGGTCATGCGGCCGCGTCCGTCCTAGGATGCGCGCCCCTTCGCCGCCGACCCCTACGTGTCGGCGCGCGCCCCGAGGCCTCATGCCCACCGACGAGACCACGACGCCGGGAGGCTCGCAGCCCGACGCGAGCCCCGAAACCACTTCGCCCGCCGAGCCCGCCACCGCGGTCGAGGCCAAGCCGGCGGAGGCTCCTCCCACCGACGCGAGCGCGGCCCCCGCCGACGCCCCGTCTGCGCCGGCCTCTGCCGCAGAGGCTGGCGGCGACGCCGCGGCCCCCGTGGCCGAGGGCGCCGCGGTGCCCGAGGGGGAGAAGAAGAAGCGCCGTCGCCGCCGCAAGCGCAAGCCCGGCGGGGCCGCGGCCGCCGATGGCGCGCCCGCTGGCGAGGGCGGCGAGGCCGCCGAGGGTGAGGAGGGGGCTTCCGACGACGACGCCGAAGGCGAGTCGGCCGAAGGCGCCTCCGAGGAGGGGGCCGAGGCCAAGGGCGACCAGCCCAAGCCCGCCCGCGACGCCCAGAAGAAGAAGGACAAGAAGCCGCAGCCGCACCGCGAGAAGCCGCCGTTCGCCGTCGGCGAAGAGGTCGCCGGCAAGGTGACCAAGGTGATGCCCGACGCGATCATGGTCGACGTCGCCGGCAAGGCGCTCGGCATCGTCGATCGCGCCGAGGTCCCCGAGAGCGAGACGCCGGCCGAGGGCGAGAAGTTCATCGCCAAGATCGCCAACGATGGCGCGCGCGGCGGCCTCGTCGTCCTCACCAAGGACCTCAACCGCTGGCAGAAGGCGCGCGGCGCCGTCGAGCTCGCGTTCACGCACAAGCAGACCGTGCAGGGCCTGATCACCGGCGTGATCAAGGGCGGCGTCGAGGTCGACGTCGACGGCCTGCGCGGGTTCGCCCCCGCGTCGCAGGTCGAGCTGCGCCTCGGCGCCGATCTCCACCACCTGATCGGGCAGAAGTTCCCGTTCGACGTCATCGTCTTCGCCAAGCGCGGCCGCGAGTTCGTGCTGTCGCGCAAGTCGATGCTCGAGGGCGAGGCGAAGAAGCAGCGCGAAGAGGCGCTGACGCACATCGAAGTCGGCAAGGTCGTCACCGGCACCGTGCGCTCCGTGAAGGAGTTCGGCGTGTTCGTCGACGTCGGCGGCGTCGACGGCATGGTGCACGTGAGCGAGGCCTCGCACACCGGCGTGCCGATGAACGAGGTCTTCAAGGTCGGCGAGCAGGTCGAGGTCAAGATCCTCCGCGTCGACGAGAAGGGGAAGATCTGGCTCTCCCGCAAGGCGGCCGAGCACGACCCGTGGGACGGCGCGGCCGAGCGCTACGCGCGTGGCACGCGGCTCAAGGGGAAGGTCGTGCGGCTCCAGCCGTTCGGCGCCTTCGTCGAGCTCGAGCCCGGGATCGACGCCCTGCTCCACGCGAGCGACATGATCTCGGCGAAGCGCTTCATGCACCCGAGCGAGATCATGGCGGTCGGCGACGAGCTCGACGTCATCGTCGCGCAGGCCGACATCGCGCACCGGAAGATCGCGCTCCACCCGGCCCCGAAGGAGGGCGAGGTCCCCGCCGAGAACGTCGGTCGGCCGCCGCCGCGCCTCGCGCCGCACGCCGCCGTGAAGGTCATCGTCGAAGGGCACGAGCCCGGCGGCGCCGGCATCATGGTCAAGATCGTCGGGCAGACGGGGCGCAACGCGAAGGGCTTCATCGGCTCCTTCGCCACCGGCACCCCCAAGGGCGCCGATCTGCGCCGGGCCTTCCCCGTCGGCACCGAGCTCGACGCGAAGATCGTCGAGATGGATCCGCGCAAGGGGATCAAGCTCTCGATCAAGGCGCTGGCGCAGGACCAGGAACGCCAGTCGTTCAAGCAGTACCAGAACGAGGTCAAGCAGACCGCGAAGTTCGGGACCTTCGGCGACCTCCTCGCCAAGAAGGGCATCGGTACGAAGTAGCCCTTCGACCGATCCTGGTGCGGGTTTCGCACGACCACTTCGGCCGCCCGGCACCCGTCGGGCGGCCGTCGTCATTTTCGCGCGCCCTCCGAGCCGCCTCCGCGCGCACCCACCGACCGATCACGACAGAGACCATCCTTGGCACTTCCCCACCGCTCCCAGCTCCTCGAGCTCCTCGCGCAAGCGGGACGCCCGCTCCACGTCGCCGAGATCGCCGGCCGCCTCGGCCAGGAGGAGACGGTGATGCACGCGCTCACCGCGATGCTCGACGACATGGTGCTCACCGGCGCGGTGCGCGCGTTCCCGGGGCACCGCTACCGCATCGCCCACGACGTCACCGAGGTCGAGAGCCAGCGCGAGGGGGCTCGCTCGATCCGCGAGCGTGACGGCATCTTCAGCATGAACCCGCGCGGGTTCGGCTTCGTGGCGAGCCCCGGCACCGGCGCCGCCGACGCGTTCATCAACCCCGAGGCGATCGGCGGCGCGCTCCACGGCGATCGCGTGCGCATCCGCGTGGGCCGCACGACCTCGCGGGGCACCGAGGGGGAGATCATCTCCGTCGTCTCGCGCGCCGTCACGCGCGTGCCCGGCACCATCCGCCAGAAGGGGCGCTCGGCGTGGCTCGAGCCCGACGACGCGCGCATGCGCGGCCCGATCACGTTCACGGTCCCGGGCGCCGAGCCCGGCGCGCCGCGCGTCGAGTGGAACGACGGCATGGCGGCGATCCTCAAGATCACGCGCTACCCGACGCGCAACGACGAGCTCCCCGAGGGCGAGCTGCTGCAGGTGCTCGGCATGCCGGGCGAGCCGAAGGTCGAGCTCGCCAAGATCCTCGCGCGCGAGGAGGTCATCGAGACGTTCCCCGACGCGGTGGTCGCCGAGGCGCGCGCGTACGGCGACGCGATCACCGACGCCCAGATCGAAGGGCGCGAGGATCTCCGCCCGCTGCCGCTGGTCACCATCGACCCCAAGGACGCCCGCGACCACGACGACGCGGTCTTCGTGCGCCGCGCGACCGAGCACGACGGCGACGACGCCGCCTACGTCGCGTGGATCGCCATCGCCGACGTGGCCGACTACGTGCGGCCCGGCACCGCGCTCGACACCGAGGCCCTGCGCCGCGGCTGCTCGGTGTACCTGCCGGATCGCGCCATCCCGATGCTCCCGCGCGAGCTCTCGACGCACCTCTGCTCGCTGGTGGCGGAGCAGGATCGGCTTTGCCTCGCCGTCGAGGTGACGCTCGACGCGACCGGCCTGCCGCTGCGCCACCGCCTCGTCGAAGGCGTGATGCGCAACCGCGCGAAGCTCGCCTACGAAGACGTCGCGCGCGTGCTCGGCTTCATCACCGACGACGAGCCGCTGAACCCTGCGGCCGTCGCGCTCAAGCCCGACCTCGTCATCGCCTGGGAGCTCTCGTCGCAGCTGCGCGCGTGCCGCATGCGCCGCGGCGCGCTCGATTTCGATCTCCCCGAGGCGAAGGTCGTCCTCGACGACACCGGCCGCTGCATCGACGTGATTCGCGCGCGCGGAAACCCTGGGATCAAGAAGGCCTACAACCTGATCGAGGAGCTCATGCTCCTCGCCAACGAAGTCGTCGCCGAGGACCTCACCGGCAAGACGGTGCCGACGGTGTACCGCGTGCACGGCGTCCCCGACGAGGCGAAGCTCGATCGCTTCGCCTCGGTGGCCGAGACGATGGGCGTGCCGTTCGACGTCGAGCTCGCGCGCGATCCGAAGGCGCTCGGCAAGTTCCTCAAGGTGATCGCGACCCACCAGCAGGCCAACGTGCTCAACACGCTGCTGCTGCGCGCGATGAAGCAAGCCACCTACGACGTCGTGAACATCGGCCACTACGGCCTCGCGTCGAAGGCCTACCTGCACTTCACGTCGCCGATCCGGCGTTACCCTGACCTCGTCGTCCACCGCGCGGTCCACCGACTGATCCGCGGCGTCCCCGTCGCGCGCGATCACGACGCGCTCGAGGCGCTCAAGGAGGCCGCGCTGCTCGCCAGCGCGCGCGAGCGCAAGGCGATGGACGTCGAGCGCGAGGTCGTCGACCTCCACCGCGCGATCCTGATGCAGGCCCACCTCGGCGAGGCCAAGGAGGGGACCGTCACGGCCCTGGTCGGCAGCGGGATCTTCGTCGCCCTGGACACGCCGTACGTCGACGTCCTCGTCAAATTCGAGTCGCTCGGCGAGGGGTGGGAGCTCGACGAGGAGGGGATCACGGCGTTCTCGCAGAGCTCGGGTCAGTCGATCCGGCTCGGCGATCGCATGATGGTGCGCGTCGAGGAGGTCTCGATCCCGCGCCGCACGGTCTACGGCTCGCGGCTCGCGTCCGCCGAGCAGGACGGCGCGCGCCCCTCGAAGCGCCCGCAGGGGCGCAAGCGCGTCGTCGAGGCCGCGCCCCCCGCCCGCGGCGGCAAGCGCGGCGAGAAGAAGGGCGCGCCGCCGTCGCGGTCGGCTGGCCCTGGCGGTCAGGGCGGCGGAGCTCGCTCCGCTGCGCCCAAGCCGCGCAAGGGGCCGAAGGGGAAGAAGCGTCGCTGAGCTCGTCCGCGGGACTCGACGCGGAAGGCGAGCGCAGCGACGCGAACGGATGCCGATCATGCGCGCGCGCGGCGCTCGTCTTCGTCGAAAGTCGTCGGGTGAGCGTCGGGCGGACGCCGGTCATGGCAACGGGGGTGACGCGCGCCGCGCGATTCGTATGCTCGCGAGGTGCCTCTCCCGCCGACGCCCCCCACGCAGCCCCTCGGCGCCTCGGCCGAGACGGTGAGCGCACATTCGTTCGGCCCGTTCGTGCTCGAGGAGCGCATCGCGCTCGGCGGGACGGCGGAGGTCTACGTCGCGCATCCGGCGCGAGGGGCGCTCCCCGCGCCGCGGCTGGTGGTGAAGCGGCTCCTGCCTGCGCTGCGCGGTGACGAGGAGCTTCGCTCCACGTTCTCCGAGGAGGCGGCCATCCACGGCAGGTTCCGCCACCCCAACATCGTGGCCTGCTTCGGCGTCGGCGAGGCCGCGGGCGAGCCGTACCTCACGATGGAGTACGTGCCCGGCGTCGACCTGCACCGCGTGCTGCGCGTGCTCCACGCGCGCGCCGCCGCCGTCCCGGTCGCGGTCGCCTGCTTCGTCGCGCGCGAGGTGCTCGCCGCGCTCGCCGAGGTCCACGCGGCCGTCGGCGAGGACTTCACGCCGCTCGCCATCGTGCACCGCGACGTCAGCCCGTCGAACGTCTACCTGTCGATCGACGGCGACGTGAAGCTCGGCGATTTCGGCATCGCGCGGGCCGCCTCGCTCCGGCCGCGGCCGGGCGGAGGCGCGCTGCGCGGGAAGATTGGCTACCTCGCGCCGGAGCAGGTCGCCGAGGCCGTCGTCGATCATCGGGCCGATCTCTTCGCGGTCGCGAACGTGCTCGCGGAGATGGTCGTGGGCAAGCCGATCTTCACGGGTGCCGGTCAGCTCGCCATCCTGCTCGCGATCCGCGACGTGCGGCTCGGCGTGCTGCACGAGGCGAAGGCGCGGCTCCCCGAGGCGCTGGTGGCCGTGCTGGAGCGGGCGCTCGCGCGCAACCCGAGCGATCGCTTCCACGACGCCGAGGAGCTCGCGGCCGCGCTCGCGCCCTTCGCGCTCGAAGGCGTCGCCGGTCGTCGCGAGGTCAAGGCGCTCGTCGCGCTCGCGAAGACCTCGCACCTGGAGCCCGCGCCGGCCGTCCCGCACGCGCCGCCGGTGCGCGCCGCCGCTGCCCCGCCGAGCTCGCCGCTCACGTTCGCCGAGCCGCTCGAAGGGGAGCCCGTGGCGCTCGCCGCGCCGGCGCCGGCGCCGAGCCTGGGCGCCCCCACCGTGCCGGTCGACGACGAGAAGACGCCGATTCGCGCGGCGATCGTGGCCGACTCGTTCGACGACGAGTGGGCCGAGCCGGCGCTCAGCCAGCGCACCACGGCGCCGTTCTCGCCCGCGCCGTCGCACGTGAAGACGGGCGACGGGCGCGTGATCGGCCCGCTCACGTACGCGAAGCTCGTCGAGCTGGTCGCTACCGGGCGCGTCGCCGCCGACGACCAGGTCGACTTCTTCGGCACCGGCTACGTGCCGGTGACCGACATCGAGGAGCTCGCGCGCCTGCTGGCGCCGCGGAGCACGGTCACGAGCAAGATCGAAGGGCCGGGTTCGGCGGTGTGGCAGGCGCCGGCCGCCGAGCAGTTCGACGCCGGCCTCGGCGGCGCGATCGAGCCGGGCGCCGCCGCCGCGCTCGCCTACGTCGCGAGCCGTCGCGCGACCGGCGTGCTGCTCGCGCAGGCGGACGATCGCCGCAAGGAGATCTACTTCGTCAACGGTCGCTTGTTCCACGTGCCGTCGAACGAGACCAACGAGCTGCTCGGCGAGTACCTCGTCGCGCGCGGCATGCTCGATCGCTCGGATCTCGACTTCGCGCTCGCCGTGCTCCCGCGCTTCAACGGGCGCATCGGCGAGGCGCTGATGGGGCTGGGCCTCGTCGACACCATGAAGATGTTCCGCGCCATCCAGGAGCAGGGGCGCGACAAGGTCGCCGAGCTCTTCACGTGGAGCGAAGGGGCGCTCGCGTTCTACGAGGGCGCGCAGCCCACGAAGGTCGAGTTCCCGCTCGACCTCCCGGTCGGCCCCATCATCGAGTCCGGGGTCGCGCGCATGCTCGACGATCGCCGGGCGAGCGCGCGCTGGGCCCCCTGGGTCGACCGCCGTCTGGCCGTCGTCGACGTCGCCCCCGGCCTGCGCGACGCCGCTTGGTCGCCACGCGTCGAGCAGGCGCTGTCGCTCGCCAAGGCACCCATCGTCGCGCGCGCGCTGCTGCGCGCGATCGCCGTTTCGGGCGCCACCGCTCACGACGCGGCGCGCGCGGTCGAGGCCGCGCGCCTCGCCGGACTGCTCCGGTTCACCGACTGAGGCTGCGCGAGTGACCGCGGCGACCGTGGTGACGGCGGTGACCGCGCCTCGGTGGACCGAGCCCCGAGGGGGAGCGCCCCGCGAAGCCGACGCTCGCGAAGCTGCCAGGTGACGACGCGCGATCGCGCCTCGTGCTACCGTTTCGACCCTGCGATGGAAGATCTGATCGCCCCCGACGCGCGGCTCCTCGAGCGCTTCGGCCGTCGCTTCGCCGCCGGCGAGGTCCTCTTTCGCGAGGGCGAGCCCGGCCAAGAGGCATTCCTGCTGCATGAGGGGCGCGTCCGGCTGCTCAAGCGCGTCCGCACGGTCGAGCGCTCGCTCGTCGTGCTGAAGCCGGGCGATCTCTTCGGCGAGTCGGCGCTCATCCCTGGCTCGGCGCGCTCCTCGAGCGCCGTCGCCCTGAGCGAAGGGGTCGCCCTCGCGCTGGCCGAGTCGACCTTCCGCGCGCTCCTCCAGAACAACGCTGCCATCGCGAGCCGGGTGCTCCAGCAGCTGGTGCGGCGCCTGCGCGAGCTCGAGGACCAGATCGAGTTCACGATGATCCGCGACACCCAGTCGAAGGTCGTCTCGGCGCTCTTGAAGCTCGCCAGCGCGAGCACCGGGACCGGCGGGGCGGTCGTGGTGTCTCCGCTCGAGCTCTCCTCGCGGGTCGGCCTCGACGTCGACACCGTCAAGCGAACGGTCCAGCAGCTACGCGATGGCGAATACGTCCGGATTGCGGACGAGAAGCTCGAGATCCCGGACGTCGAGGCGCTGCGGAAGCTCTACGGTTTGCTGGGCGTGAAGGACGAATTGCGCGGCAACCCTGACGATCAAGCCTGAAAATCGGGCCAGTGTGTGCGCTGAACCGCGCCCGGGCCAAGATTTTCGCGGTTGACCGGGGATCCCCGGTGCGTTACTCACGGTTCGCCCATGGTTGTGCCCGCCGACGCCGGCGCCCCGCTCTCGGGGCGCAGATTCCCGCGCCTCGTCGCGCCCGGCGCGACGCCCGGCTCGATCGGTGCGCGGCTGCGTGCGGAGCGCGAGGTTCGTGGGATGTCGCTGGAGGAGGTCGCCCGCGCGACCCGCATCCCGCTCGCCTCGCTCGAGCGCCTCGAAGGCGACCGCTTCGACGATCTGCCGGGCGAGGTCTTCGTCCGGGGCTTCCTGAAGGCCTACGCGCGCGCCCTCGGCATCGACGCCGACGACGTCCTCGCGCAGTACAGCTCGGCGCGGCGGGTGCCGTACGTCGCGCCGATGCCGGTGAGCCAGGCCGTCCCGCGTCGCGAGACCCGCCGCGTCGGCGTGGCGATCGCGTTCGTGCTGCTGCTCGTGCTCTGCACGATGGCGCTCAGCTTCGTGCTCAAGCCGCGCGGTCGCGACCTGCCGACCGAGGTCTCGAGCCGCGACGCCGCCCACCGCACGCTCGTGGCGTGAGGCGCGGCCCTCCGGCGCGTGATCGAGCGTTCGTGCTGCGCGTCTCGCCGTTCGGCGAGGACGATGTCGTCGTCTCGTTGCTGACCGAGGGGGCGGGGCTCGTCCCGGCGCTCGCCAAGCACGCGCGCGCACGCCGGGGGAAGTCCGCGCTCGCGTTCGAGCCGTTTCACACGCTGTCGGTCGAGCTGCTCGCAGGCGGGGGCGAGCTGCACCGCCTCACGTCGTCGACCATCGCGGTGGCCCGCACGCGCCTCCTCGATCGCGGCGAGGCGCTGGAGCGGGCCGGGCTCGCCTCGCGATGGGCGCGCGAGCTGTCACCGCCGCACACGCCCGAGCCGGAGGTCTTCGAGGCGCTCGAGCGGCTCTACGACGCGCTCGACGCCGAGGGCGCACCCGACGCCGCCCGCGCCGACGGCGCTGTCGCGCTGCTGGCGTTCGGCCTCACGTTGCTCGAAGCGCTCGGCTGGGGGCTCGAATTCGGGCGCTGCGTGCGCTGCGGCCGCGAGCGCCCCGCGGGCCGCGGCGCCTTCGTCTCGGCCGCCGCCTCCGGCGTGCTCTGCAGCGCGTGCGGTGGCGGAGCGGCAGGCGAGCTGCCGATCGAAGGTGCGCTGCTCGATCGGGCCCTCGCGGGCGCGACGGAGCTCGACGCCGCTGCGATCGCGCCGCTGATGCGCGTCGTCGAAGAGGCGATCGCGCGCCAGGCGCACGCGGTCGGCGCGCGCAAGGGTCGCGCATGAGCGAGCGCGTCGTCGTGGTCGGCGAGGCGGTCTGGGATCTCTTCGCCGACGTGCCGGGCGCTCGGCTCTCGTCGTGGCGACGGCACGTGCGCCACGTCGGCGGCGTCGAAGCCAACCTCGCGTCGACGCTGGCGCGCCTGAGCGTGCCGGTCGAGCTCGTCACGACGCTTGGCGCCGATCCGCTCGGCGACGGGCTCGCCGACGCCCTCGTGCGCGACGGCGTCTCGCTGCGCGCGCGGCGCTTGCCGTTGCGTACACCCGTCGTCTTCGTCGACGTCGCGCCCGACGGCGAGCGTCGCTTCGTGCCCTACCGCGCGGGGACCGCCGACGGCGCGCTCGGCGCGGAGGATCTCGACGCGATCTCGCTCGACGGCGTCGGCTGGGTCCACCTCTCCGGCAGCGCCGCCGCGTCCGCCACCGCCCGCGCCCCTGCCGAGGCGCTCCTCGCGCGCGCGCAGGCGAGCGGCGTGCGCGTCTCGCTCGACGTGAACGCGCGCCCCTGGCAGTGGCCGGACGCCGCGACCGCTTGCGCGACGCTCGAGCGCTGGCTCGCCCGCGTCGACCTGGCGAAGGCGAGCGACGAGGACCTGCGCGCGCTCGGCTTCGGCGACGAGGCGGCGGCGGTCGAGCGGCTCTTCGCCCTCCGCGAAGGCCACCTGCGCCGCGCCACCCTCGTGACGCGCGGCGCCCGCGGCGCGCTCGCGCGCGTGGGCGAGCGGACGCTCGAGGTCGCTGGGCGCCCGCTGCGCGCGATCGACGCGACGGGCGCCGGCGACGCGTTCATGGCCGGCGTGCTCG
>CAIXWQ010001083.1 GCA_903923175.1 uncultured delta proteobacterium
GCGTGCCTGCGGGCGGCGGCGCGCCGTAGTCGGGCTCGCCGGTGTCGGCGGGGGGCGGGGTCGTCGCGTCGTCGGCGTCGGCGAGCTGGCCGTCGAGCGAGGCTGCGTCCGCGGGCGCGTCCGGGGCGCCGTCGGCGCGCGCGTCCGAGGCGCCGTCGGCGAACGCGTCGTGGCCGGCGTCTGGGCTCGTCGTCTTCGCCGCTTGCTCCGCGCTGCATCCGACCAGCAACGACACCGCGCACATCAGCGCGCGCGAATTCCGCATGATCCGCGGGATCGCCGCGGCTCGTGGCTCAGCTGCTCGCGCTCGTGCTCGCACGCAGCGATCCGACCACGAGGGCGGCCACGGCGCTATGCTGCAGGGCCTCGTGATCGACTTCGCCCACCTCGCGCCGGGTCAGCAGTTCGCCGGCCGCTACGCGATCGTCCGCCTGCTGAAGGCGGGCGGCATGGGCGCGGTCTTCGAGGCGACCCACCTCGCGACGCACCGGCGCGTCGCGCTCAAGGTGATGCGCCCCGAGCTCGTGGTCGACAAGGAGGAGCGCGCGCGCTTCGTCCGCGAGGCGCAGGTCGCGACGCTGATCGAGAGCTCGCACGTCGTCGACGTGCTCGACGCCGGGATCGACGAGGGCTCCGCGGTCCCCTTCATCGTGATGGAGTTCCTCACGGGCGAGGAGCTCGGCGACTACCTCGAGAAGCACGGGCGCGTGGCGCCGGAGGCGTGCGTCCGCTGGCTCGCGCAGGCCGCGCGCGCGCTCGACAAGGCGCACCTCAAGGGCGTGGTCCACCGCGATCTCAAGCCCGAGAACCTCTTCCTCGTGCTGCGCGAGGGCGAGCCGCCCACGATCAAGATCCTCGACTACGGCATCGCGAAGCTCGTGCAGAGCGCGTCGGCTACCGGCACGCGCGCGACCGGCACGCCGCTCTACATGGCGCCCGAGCAGACGCGGCGCTCCTCGCAGATCGCCCCTGCGACCGACATCTGGGCGCTCGGCCTCGTCGCCTACACGCTGCTCGTCGGCCGCCCGTACTGGGAAGGCGAGGACATCAACCAGCTGCTCGCCGAGATCCTCTTCGACCCGCTCGAGTCGCCGCGGGCGCGCGCGGCCCGCGCCGGCGTCACGCTGCCGGGCACGTTCGACGCCTGGTTCTTCGGCTGCGTCGAGCGCGATCCGAACGCGCGCTTCCGGCGCGCCTCCGACGCGATCACCGCGCTCGGCGCCGTCTTCGGGATCAACCTCGAGACCGGCACGCCGACCTCGCTCCCTGCGGGCGCGGCCTCGCACCCGGCCTACGCGGCGACCAACGTCTCGCTGCCACCCCCGGCGCCGGTGTTCCAGCCGCCGCCCCCGCCGCCCCCGCCGCCGATGCCGCCGACGGCGATGGTGCCGGCCGCGTTCGGCAACACCACCTCCACGCCGGTCACCGAGCGCGCCGACCCGGCCGCGCTCCCGGGCGCGGGGCACGGGCACAAATCCTCCAAAGGGGTCGTGATCGCGATCGTCGCCGCGGGCGTGCTCGTGGGCGGCGGCCTCGCGGCGGGGCTCGCGCTGCGCGGCGGCGCCAGCGGCGGAGGCGAGAGCGCGAGCGCGGCCGACGAGCCGCCCGCCGCGCCGACGCCGACCAAGTCGAAGAACGCGGTCGAGCCCGCGAAGCCCGCGAAGAAGGCGAAGCCGTTCGCCGAGCTCGTCGCCGAGCGCAACGCCTGGACCGCCGGCGCCGCCGCGGGGCTCGAGGCCAACGCGCACGAGGTCACGCGCGAGGAGTACGCGTCGTTCCTCGGCACGCTCGACGCGAAGGCGAAGAAGAGCGCGACGCCGATCCAGGCGTGGAGCGAGCCGGACGACGCGAGCAAGCGGCTGCCGGTCACCTGGGTCACCTGGGAGCAGGCCGACGGCTACTGTCACGCCGCCGGCGCGCGGCTGCCGTCGAGCGACGAGTGGGGGAAGCTCCTCGGCAAGGGCTACCCGTGGGGCGCCGGCTGGCCGCCGCCGAACGCGGTGGCGATCGGGCGCGCGGAGACCGCCGAGCCGCTCGAGGTCGCCACCACCGCCGACGACAAGACGCGCGCCGAGCTCTACGACCTCGCCGGCAACGTGCAGGAGTGGACGTCGACCGTGAAGGACGGCCTCGCGATCGCGCGCGGCGCCTCGATCTCGATGGCGCCCGACGACGCGAAGGCGGCGATCGAGAGCGGTCTCGAGAAGTGGACGGTCGCCGGCGCCGGCGCGGACGCCGCCAAGGAGTCGATCGCGGGCGCGCGCCTCGGCTTCCGCTGCGTGCGTAGCGCGAAGTGAGCCCAGGAGCCGACCCGTGACGAGCCCTGCAACCCCGGTCGGTCGCCCCTGGAAGCTCGCGCGCCTCGCGCTGCTCGCCGCAGCCCCGCTCCTCGCGCTCGCGGGCGGCGCCTTCGCGGCGGAGAACTTCGTGTGCGGCCCGGGCGGGCGCCCCGATCCGAAGACCGCGCGCTGCACGTGCCCCGCCGGCAAGGTCGAGCGCACCAGCGGCGGCACCTCGCGCTGCGCGGACGCGACGCCGACCAAGCCGACGACCACGGCGACGGGCGCTCCGACCAACCCGACGAGCCCGACCAGCCCGACCGCAGCGCCCACCCCCGCGCTCTCCTGCCCACCGACGCAATTCCCCACCGCACGCGGCTGCGTCGATCGCTGCGCGCCGAGCGAGCTCTACCGCGACCACCTCTGCGTCCCGCGCTGCCGCGCCGACGAGTCGTGGAGCGGCAGCGGCTGCGTGCGCGCGTCGGCCCCGAGCGTGCCCGGCGTCCCGCGCGAGAGCCCGGGCTGCACCGACGGACGCGTGCCCGACGCGACGGGGCACTGCTGCTTCGCCGGCCAGGTGTGGGGCGAGCAGAGCGGCCGGTGTCGAGGCGCGCCGCGCTGCCCCGCGGGGACGCTCGCCGAGGGCGAGACGTGCGCGATCGACTGCGAGCAAGGGATGCAGCGCGCGGGCGACGGCGTGCACTGCTGCTGGCCTGGGCAGGAGTGGTCGGGCGCGACGCGCGAGTGCATCGGCGTCGCCGCGTGCCCCGAGGGGTTCGAGCTCGGCCCCGACGGTTGCCACGCCCTGCGGCTGTGCGAGCCCGGCAAGCTCGCGGTCGACGCCGATCACTGCTGCTGGCCCGGCCAGCACTGGATGCTCCGCGACGACGGCGAGGCCGGCTGCAGCGGCGTCCCCGCCTGCCCCGCGCCGATGATCGCGCGCGGCGACGCCTGCTTCCCGCCGGGCCAGCTGCGCGAGCGCGACGACCGCGTGGAGCGCTCCGCCGACTGGGGGGCGCAGTCGCTCACGCTCGACGTCGGCTACGGCTTCTCCAGCAGCAAGGACGGCGCGCACGTCGGCGCGTTCGCGCTCGGGGCGTCTTGGCACCTCGCCGCGCTGCCGCTGCGCCTGGGCGCCGGGCTGCAGTTCGGCGGCTGGACGTCGTCGTCGATCGCGTGCGCCGATCCGGCCGCGACCTGCGGCGACGCGACCGGCCGCGCCACGACCTACTTCGCGAGCGCGGCCTTCGCGCCGCTCTCGCTGCCGAACCTCGCGAAGGAGACGTCGTCGTTCCTGAACCCGTTCGTCGGGCTCGAAGCGCGCCTCACGAGCTACACCCAAAACGACGTCACGCGCGCCCTGCCGGCCGCCGGCAGCTCGCTCGGGCTCGTGCTCGGCGACGCGATCTTCTTCAAGCCGATCGTGCTCACGGTCGCGTGGTCGATCGGGCTCGTCGGCGCCGACGCGCGCCCGAGCACGGCGCTGTCGCTCACCATCGGCTACGCCACCAAGACCTCGCTCGACCTCCGCTGAGCGGCCCAGCGCGCGAGGGTCACTGCGTGATCGGCTCCTTCGGCGGCACCAGGAACAGCACCTGCCGCGGATCCTCGAGCTTCACCGCGCCGGGGACGCCGACCACCGAGATGAACGCGCGGAAGAACTGCGGCTGCTCGGCCGGTTGCACCGCGTCGTTCTCGGCCGCGGTGATCTCGAAGCAGATCGGCGTGCCGACGGTGACGCCGAGGAACGTGCCCTGCGTCGCGTCGACCGCGTGCGAGTTGCAGCCGGCCGTCGCGTCGCCCTCGCTCATGGCGCGGATCTTCGCGATGAACTTGGTCGCGTCGACCGCGGCGCCGGTGGCGTCGACGTTGGTCGGATCGTTGGACGGGATCGCGGTGACGTCGAAGGTCGCGCCGACGCTCAGCGCGATGATGCCGCTGATGATCGACGCGCCGACGCCGGTGCCGTCGGTCTTGGCCTGGAACACCAGCGGGCACTTGCCGGTCGTCGCGTCGGGATCGACCGCCGCGCCGCCGTAGCCCGTGCAGCACTTGCCGCCGCACGCGCCGCCGAAGTCCGCCGGCGAGACGACGCTGCCGGTCGCCGTCGCCATGTCGATCGCCTCTTGGTAGCCGCGCGCGCTGTCGCACGAGCCGCTCGAGCCATCGGCGCAGGGCGAGTCCATGCCGCCGCCCGCCTTCTCGATCACCGCGTGCACCCCGACGAAGCGCCCCTTCACCTTGTTCTTGTACGCGTCGACGACCTGGTCGCGCGTGTGGGTCGAGAGCTTGGCCCCCGCGACCGCGGCGTAGTCGGCCGCGGTGTTCCAGCCCGCGTCGGTGATGCCGACGACGATCGGCAGCGAGCCCGGGCGCCAGTTGGCGCCGCCGTTGAACGCGGCGGGCTTCGGCGCGATCGAGCCGGCCTTGGCCGCCGTCCACGCGAGCCCCTCGCCGGTGAGCAGCTGGTACTGCGCCTCGTACTGCGCCTCGGGGAAGCTCCCGCCGTAGTACGGGATCAGCAGATCGAACGCGCTCTGCGCGATCGACGCGTTGGGGTTGATGCCGAGGTCGGTGATCAGCTGATAGGGCACGTTCGCGGCGCCGCCGGTCGCGCCGTCGTAGCCGAACGGCGAGACGGGGAAATCCTGGTGGCTCGCGACCGCGAAGCCGACGTTGGTGATCTTCGCCTTGAGCTGCGCGACGATCCCGGTCGTCGGCGTCGAGAACGAGTCGCGCAGGTTCTGGATCTCGCCGCCCATCGAGGCGGTCGTGTCCATCAGGAAGGCGACGTCGACCTGCTTGAGCTTCGTGCCGAACTTCAGCGTGTCCTTCGGCGGGATCGGGAGCTTCGTGTACGGGATGGTGAAGAAGAAATCCCGCAGCGCGCCGGTGGTGCGCAGCGCGACGACCGTCACGTTCGCGAGGGCGTTGCCGGGCGTCGCGCGCACCTGCGTCGTGCGGCCGAGCACGCCCGGCGGCAGCGCGAGGGCGGAGGTGAAGCGGTTGGCCGCAAAGGCGCCGAGCGTCGCGTCGTCGACGGTGAACGTGCTCGAGGCGCTCACGTCGGTGTCGACGCCGTCCTCGGTCTTGGTGAGCGTGTAGTCCTGCGTCGCGACGGCGCCGGCGCTCGCGGTGTCGATCTTCAGCACCGCGTTCGACGGCGTGAGCCTGTAGGTCGTGACCGTGAACGCGGCGTCGGCCGCGTCGTCGCCGCCGCCGTCGTCGGCCGCGTCGCCGTCGGTCGCGCCCGAGTCGAGCACGCCGACGTCGGCGGTGGCCTTGTCCACGGCGCTCGAGCACGCGATCGGCGCGGCGAGCAGAGCCCACGTGGCGCACCATCCCAACGCGCGAGCGCGACTTCGCATGCGGCGAATTTTACGGCAGCGTCCGCAGGCGACAAGGCGCCCTCGTAGGCCGCTCCCGTGGGGCCCCGCCGACCTGGATCGGCGCGCTCAGTCCTTCGCGTCGGCGCAGCAGCGGAAGCCGATCTGGTAGAACGCGAACTCGGGCCCGTGGACGGTGGTCACGTACCGGCACGCGTTGGCGACCGGGCCCCAGTACCCGCCGTTCAGCGAGCCCGCGTACTCGCGCCCCGCGCGCGCCTTGGTCCACTCGTCGACGTTGCCGGCGATGTCGTGGATGCCGTACGCGCTCCAGCATTTGCTCGTGCCGATGGGCAGCGCCTGATCGAGGCGCTTGGCCTCCTCGTACGGGCGCGTCGACCACTTCGCCCAGTCGACGTTCGCGTACGGGCGATCGATGTTGCAGGTGCTTGGGTAGCGCGTGTGCCCCCACGCGAACGGCCAGTGCTCGGGCCCTTCGCACGCGAGGTAGAACTCCTGCTCGCCGCACATGCGCTTGCCGATCGACTTGCAGAGCCGCTCGGCCTCGTAATACGTGACGATCACGCGCGGCTTCGCGCCGGGGACGCCGGGCCACTCGTAGCGGTCCATGCAGTACTTGAGGTTCGTCTTCGCGCCGACGCAGACGTCCGCCCCCTTCTTGAATTCGCGGCAGCGGTTCGCGCCGTCCTTCATCGAGTCGACGCAGGTGTGCTGCACGTCCCAGCACGACTCGCCCTCGATGAGCTGCATCCCCTGCGGGCAGCGCGCGTCGTCGGCCGCGGCGAGGTCCGGCGGCTCGGGCGGCTCGACGAGCGAGGTCTTCTGCGCCTTCGGCTTCGCGAGCGCGGGCCCGTCGGTGAGCTCCGCCAGCGCGCGCGGCGCGGCGAGCGCGCCCGGCACGAACGCGCCGTTGGCGAGGAAGCTCGTGGTGTCGAAGGCGCCGCCGCGACGGATCGCGACGAGCAGGTCGTCGTCGGGCGCCGCGGCCGGCATCGCGAGCCGCTCGGCGTCGTGCGGGGTCCGGGGCGCCTCGGCGGCCGCCTCGCTCTGCGACTCGAGCGGTGTCGCGCGCGTGAGGTCGGCGCGCCCCGCGTCGTCGACCGCCGGGCGCGCGCACGCGCCGAGCACCGCGAGGATGGCGAGCGAAACGGACCGAGCGACGCGGCTTGCCGACATGTAGGCAACCTAGCGCCAATCGCGTGATCCGGCCGAATTTCAGGCAGAGCCTGCCGTTCGCGGCGCGCGCGGCACGGCCGCGTCGCCCGCGCCGCTCGTCGAGCTCGCGCCTCGCTGCGGAGCGCCGCGCGTCAGAGCGCGGGGTCGACCGGGGCCGGGACGCGCTCCGGGCCGAGCATCTGATCGAGGATCGGCTGCGGGATGCGCCGCGGCCGGCGCGCGTCGTCGATGCACGCGAGCAGCGTGTACCCCTCGGCGAGGATCTGCTCGCCGCGACGCACGAGGTAGTCGAAGCGGACCATCGCGCGCGAGGCCTCGCCGACCCAGGTCTCGATCTCGAGCACGTCGTAGAACTTCGCCGCCATCCGGTAGCGCAGGCGCGTGTCGACCACCGGGAAATGAACCCCCTGGGCGACCCACTCGAGATAGACGGCCCCGCGCCGCGCGAGGTACTCGACCCGCGCCTCCTCGAGGTAGAGCAGGTAGCTCGAGTGGTGGACGATCCCCATCAGATCGGTCTCCGCGAAGCGGACGCGGATCGGGATCACGCTCGTGGAGGCCCCGCGGGGCCCTTCGCTGGCAGGATGCGGCGGCAACGGCACGCGCAGGCCTTACCACGCGCGCCGCGCCGACGTCTCGAACGCGCGCCGCGCTCGGCGCTCGACGAGAGGCGACTCGTCAGGCCGCCGCTTCGCCCGCGAGCTCGGGCTCTTCCACCCGCACCGGCGCGCCGAGGTCCGCGAGCATGCGGCGCAGCGAGGCCCGCGCGCGGTGGAGCCGCGAGCGCACCGCGCTCTCGGTCGTGCCGTGGTGGTCGGCCACCCCCTGCAGCGTGCGCCCCTCGATGTAGTGCTCGATGACGACCTCGCGGTACCCCTCGGGGAGCTCGGCCAGCGCGCGCTCGAGCCGGACGGTGAGCTGGCAGTGCTCGAGCCTGGACTGCGCGTTCTCGGCCCACGCGCCGCCCGGAGGCGTGATCGGCTGCCCCTCGAGATCGACGTTCGTCTCGTCGAGAGTCGTCACGCGACGCCGCCGCTCGCTGCGCATCTTCATGAGCGCCGCGTTGGCCGTCACCCGGTACAGCCACGTGCTGAACTGCGCGTCACCGCGGAAGGTGTGGAGCTTGCGAACGACCTGCAGCATCGCCTCCTGCAGGAGATCCTTCCGATCGGCGTCCTCCACCGGGAAGCGCTGGAGCTGACGCTGCACGATCGGCTTGTAGCGCTGGAGCAGCGTCGAGAGCGCCGCCTTGTCTCCGGCCATGGCCCGGCCCACGAGGTCCCTGTCCGAGGCCGTGCCCGCGTCGCTGCTGCCTTGTTGGATAGCCTGCATGACAGTCCTGCTCCTCGCGCCTGGACGGCGCGTGCTTCCCCAGCGCCAAGGCCGCTGCTCCCGACGCGCTCGAAGCCCCCGCTCGAGCCCCGAGGCGCCGCGTGCGAGCGCGGGCCGAAGGGCGCCCCGCGTCGCACGCCGCTGCAGCCGTTCCGCGCTCCGATGGGGCTCACTGCAGGAGGTCGGCCAGCGACACGGCCTTCGGGAGTGTCCCTTTCGCGCACAGGTCACGACCGAGTCCTCCGGAGCGCGACGGCGGGACGCCGGAGGCGCCGTGCCGTTGCGCGAGGGGGCGTCACCGCCGTGCACGGCGCGCAAGCGCGGAGGGGGCGAGGCCGCACGGGACGCGACCTGCGGCGCCTTTTTGGGCAGAGACTTGCGGGCGCGCACGCGGAGCGCGAAACTCGCCGATCCGCCCCTCCCATCCGCATAGGGCTGCTATGCGAAGGGCGCCGGAGCCGGATGCGCCGAACCAACGTCCCCGCTTTCGTCAGCCTCGCCTCGCCCCACGGCACCGCCGCGCGCACCGCGCCCGAGGCCCAGTCGTGATCACCACGGAGCTGACCAAGGCGGTCGAGCACCTCCAGGCGGGCGGCGTCGTCGCCGTGGCGACCGAGACCTATTTCAGCCTCTGCGCCGACGCGCGGCGGCCGAGCGCCGTCGAGGCGGTGTTCGCGCTCAAGGGGCGCGAGGAGGCGCGGGCCTCCGCGCTGCTCGTCCCCGACGCCGAGAGCTGGCGCACGCTCGTGCGCGAGGTCCCGCCGATGGCGGGCCGCCTCGCCACGCGCTTCTGGCCCGGGCCGCTCACCATCGCGCTCCCCGCCGCCGAGGCGGTCCACCCGCTGCTGCGCTGGCGCGGCAAGATCGCGGTGCGCGTCCCCGGCCCGTCGAAGGCGCTCGATCTCGTGCGCGCGTTCGGCGGCCCGCTCACAGCGACGAGCGCGAACCCGAGCGGCGCCCCGTCCTCGCTCAGCGAGGACGACGTCCGCGCGTACTTCGAAGGGCGCGGCGCGCTGCTCGTGATCGAAGGGCGCGCCACCGGCGGAATGCCGAGCACGGTGCTCGAGTGCGGCGAGGCGGGAGCCTGGTCGATCGTGCGCGCCGGCGCCGTCCCGGCCTCGGTCATCGAGGCCGTGATCGCCGAAGAGGCCGCGGCGTAGCGAAGGCCGAGTCGCCTTTGGACAATCGCGGTCCGCGACTCCAACATAGGGGCTGTGCCAGGGGGGGTCCCGGGCATGCCTCGACTGCATTTCCTGGCGCGGCCTTCGGCCGCATGCCAGTCAACTACTTCCCGCGAGAATCGTCGCGGTGCGACGATTCTCGGAAGTAGTAGATCAGAGGAGCTCGGTCATCGAAGTCTTCGGCAACACGACGGGCCTATCCCCCTCCGCGACGCGCGCCCTCGAGCGCATCTATCGGCGTCGCGTGCCGATCGGGCAGGTGACGACGCGCGAGCTCGCGCAGTCGCTGTGCGACGCCTCTTGCGAGTCCGGCCGCCAGGTCGGCGCGCTGGTGCACCGCAGCGGGCAGGTCGACTACGTCATCGTCGGCGACGCCGGCAAGCTGCAGCTCCCCGACATCGGCCGACTGCGCGCGGCCCAGGGGCGCTTTCGCGGCCTGCGCCTGATCCACACGCACCTGCGCAACGAGCCGCTCACGCGCGACGATCTCGTCGACCTGGTGCGCCTGCGCCTCGACCTCGTCGCGGCCATCCAGCTCACGATGGAGGGGCAGCCCGGCCAGATCCTCTACGCGCACAACGTGCCGCAGCTGTCGCCCGAGGATCCGCCCTACGTCGAGGTCGGCCCGCTGCGGCTCGACCGCGTCGACGTCGACTTCGGCCAGCTCATCGCCGGGCTCGAGGCCGAATTCGCGCGCCTCGCGCGCACCCGCGAGGTCGCCGCCAAGGACGGCCGCGCCATCCTCGTGCACGTGGGCGAGAAGAGCGCGCGCACGCCCCGCGACACGCGCGACCTGCGCGAGCCCCGCGACTCGGGGCGCTTCTTCACCGCCGCCGACGCCGAGGCGAGCCTGCGCGAGCTGCGCGAGCTCGCGCGCACCGCAGGGGTCGACGTGGTCGACTCGATCGTCCAGATGCGCGACCGCGCCGATCCGAAATACGTGCTCGGCAAGGGGAAGCTCGAGGACGTGGTCGTGCGCGCGATGCAGCTCGACGCCGAGACGCTGATCTTCGATCGCGAGCTGTCGGCGAGCCAGGCGTCCGCCATCGCGACGATGACCGACCTCAAGATCATCGATCGGACCCAGCTGATCCTCGACATCTTCGCCCAGCGCGCGGAGTCACGCGACGGCAAGCTCCAGGTCGAGCTCGCGCAACTCAAGTACGCGCTGCCGCGCCTCGCGCAGAAGGACGACGCGCTCTCTCGCCTGACCGGCGGCATCGGCGGGCGCGGCCCGGGCGAGACCAAGCTCGAGATCGGCCGCCGACGCGCGAAGGAGCGCGTGCACCACCTCGAGCAGCAGGTGAAGACGCTCGCCAAGCAGCGCGGCCAGCGGCGGCGCCTGCGCGCGCGCGGCGACGTCGCGGTGGTCGCCATCGTCGGCTACACCAACGCGGGGAAATCCACGCTCCTGAACACGCTCACCGGCGCCTCGGTGCTCGCCGAAGACAAGCTCTTCGCCACGCTCGACACGCGCTCGCGGCGCGTGCGCCTGCCGGTGCCCACCGACGCGGAGCCCGGCTCGCTCGGCCGCGAGATCGTGCTCGTCGACACGGTCGGCTTCATCCGCGATCTGCCGGAGGATCTCTTCGCCGCCTTCCGCGCGACGTTCGAAGAGGCCGCCGACGCCGACGTCCTCGTGCACGTCATCGACGCGAACGACCCCGCGAAGGACGACCACCTGCGCACGACCGAGCTGGTCCTCTCGGAGCTCGGGCTCGAGAAGCGGCCGCGCGTGCAGGTCTACAACAAAGGCGATCTGCTCCCGGCCGGCGTGGGCGAGCGGATGATCGTCGGCAAGCGGGACGCGCACGTGGTGTCGGCCATCGATCGCGAGTCGGCGCGCGCCGTGCTCGCCGCCATCGGCCGCCTGCTCGGCGAGGAGCACCAGCTCGCCGAGGTCGCCGCCGGCGACGAGGCGTTCATGGTCGACGGCTTCGTGATCGCGCCGCCCCGCAGCTACGCCTGAGGCGCCGCCGGCAGCCCCGCGAACCGGCGCCTGGCGTTGGTCGTGGTGATCTCCGCGAGCCGCTCGGCCGCGACGCCGCGCAGCTCGGCGACCCGACGCGCGGTGTAGACGACCATCGCCGGCTCGCACGTCTTTCCGCGCATCGGCACGGGCGCGAGGTAGGGCGCGTCGGTCTCCACCAGGATCCGGTCCTCGGGGGCGAACCGCGCGACCTCGTGGATGGCGGTCGCCGGCTTGAAGGTCACGATCCCGGAGAACGAGAGATCGAACCCGAGATCGAGCGCGCGCCGCGCGAAGGGGAGATCCTCGCTGAAGCAGTGGATCACGCCGCCGACGTCGCGCGCCCCCTCCTCCTCGAGGATCGCCAGCGCCTCCTGCCCGGCCTCGCGGGTGTGGATCACGATCGGCTTGCCGAGCGCCTTGGCGAGCCCGACGAAGCGCCGGAACACCGCGCGCTGCACGTCGCGCGGCGAGTGGTCGTAGTGGAAATCGAGGCCGATCTCGCCGACGGCGGCGACCTTCGGATCCGCCGCGAGGCCGGCGATCTCGGCGAAGATGGCGTCGTTCACGTGCTGGGCGTCGTGTGGATGGACGCCGACCGCCGCCACGCAGTCGGGCTCCGCGTGCGCGGTGGCGACGGCCGCCCGCGCCTCGGCCGCGTCCTCGCCGACGCCGATGACCACGAAGCCGCCCACGCCGCAGGCCCGGGCGCGCGCGAGCACCTCCCCGGCCGCCGGCTGCCCCTTGTGCGCGTACTTCGCGTCGAGGTGGCAGTGCGTGTCGACGAGGCCAGGAAGCGCGGGCGGGAGGGGCGGTGTGGACACGAGGGGACCTGCGAGCAGCTCGACGTTGGAAGGGCGGAGCGGGGTGATCGGGCGCGAATCGGTCGCGCGCGCGGCGACGCGACACGCTCCGATGCACTCGGCGCGCCGTTCGTACCAGACCCGCGCCATCCTGCACGCGACCACGCGCGGGGCGCGCGAGACGGACGGCGATTTGCCTGGTCGGCGCGGGGCGTGCTTCGCTTGTCGCAGCGATCATGCGTCCCCGCCGCCCCACCCGTCGCACGCTCGAAGCCCTGCTCACCTCGGCCGGTATCGCGACCTTCGCGGGCCACGCCGCCGCGCAGGAGCCGCCGCCGCCACCGCCGCCGCTCACGGTCCCCACCGCGCCGGTCTCGGTGCCGACGACCTACGGCTCCCCCCCGCCGCCGACCTCCGCCCCGCCGGCGCCGAAGGCGTCGCCCAACGGGGCCAACGGCGCGAAGGCGAAGGACAAGGACAAAGACAAGGACGCCGCCGACAAGGACGCCGACAAGGCCAAGGACACCGGCGCGCCCGCGGTCAACAACGAGGGGACGTTCCGGATCTCCGGCACCAGCGGCAAGCCCGCGGGCAAGGCGACCGGGAAGTGGGCGGCGAAGAAGCCCGTCGAGCAGGGGCTCGTCGCGCAGTGGCCGGGCTTCCACCTCACGAGCGACGGCGGCAGCGAGGTGATGGTCGAGTTCTCGAAGACCCTCCCCGCGCCCGTCGAGCACCGCGCCAAAGGGTCGATCACGTACGTGTTCAAGGGGGTGCGCGTCACCAAGCGCAACAACTCGAACCCGCTCATCACCGTCCACTTCAACACGCCGGTCGCGGTCGCGCGGCTCGTCTCCAAGGGGAGCGAGCTGCACCTCGTGATCGAGCTGCGCGGCGGCGTGGAGGCGCTGCCGACCACCGGCGTCCGCCCGGGCGTCGAGGGGCAAGGGGCGCAGTTCTTCGCGAAATTCGCCCCGGGCCACTTCATCGACGAGGCCGCCGAGGGCGACGAGGTGCCGAGCGGCAGCCCGAAGAAGCTCAAGGCCGACGCGAAGAAGGCGGAGAAGAAGGCGGACACGCCGCCGTCGACCAACCCCGCGCCGAGCACCGGCGGCGGGAGCGGCCCGAAGACCGGCCCGCAGCCGTAGGCTTCGCGCTCGGGCGCTCAGGCGCTCAGCCGCTCACGCTCGGTACACGAGGCAGACCCACTCGCCCTTGCGAGTGGCCTCCTCGAGCGTGAGGGGCGCGAAGGCGTCCATCACGGCGCGCTCGTGCATCTCGAGCACGCCCGAGAGCACCAGCAGCCCGCCGGGGGTCACGCGCGCGACCAGCGCGGGGCGGAGCTCCACGAGCACCTCGGCCTGGATGTTCGCGAGCACGATCGGCCAGCGCCCCTCGATCACCGAGACGTCGGTCGTGTCGGCGAAGAAGCGCTCGGAAAGCCCGGTGCGCTGCGCGTTCTCGGTGGCGACGCGCGTCGCCGCCTCGTCGATGTCGATGCCGCGCGCCTTGGCCGCGCCGAGCACCAGCGCGACCAGCGCGAGGATCCCGCTGCCGCAGCCGACGTCGAGCAGCTCCTTGCCGCGCAGCTCGGCCTCGCGCGCGTCGAGCGCCTGCGCGACGAGCGAGGTGGTGGCGTGCAGCCCGGTGCCGAACGCGCGGCCGGGCTCGAGCTCCAGCACGATGGTGCCGGGCACCTCGGCGATCAGCGCCGCCGGCACGTCGCGCCACGGCGGCTTGATCACCACGCGGCGCGAGAGCCGGAACGGCTCGAAGTGGATCTTCCACGCGTCGCGCCAGGCGTCGCCCACGACCTCTTCGAGGCGCGGGTTCAGCTCGTCGTCGAACGCCGCGAGCGCGTCCTCGGCCTCCTCGCGGGTCGCGAAGGCGGCGACGAGCGTCACCGTCTCGCCGGGCGAAGGCTCGCGGTCGCTCCCGCCCCACCCTTCGTTCACCGGGACGCCGACGTCGTAGCCGAAGTCCTTCGGCGGCTCGGGGCTCTGCGCGCCCCTGGTCATCGTGAAGGCGTCGCGCTGCTCGACGCCCTCGGCGCCGAGCTCGAAGAGCTGCGTCGCGGCCGCCTCGGCGAGCTCGATCGGCACGTCGATCGCCACGAACGGGTAGCGCGGGGCATCCGCTTCGGTCACGCCGGCCGTCGGATCTGCCGTGGGGTCGGTCATCGCGCCCTCACCGCTTCACACCGAAGAGGCGCGGCGCATCAGCGTGCCGCAGAGCACGGAGCCCGCGTCGCGGGCGCGCTCGAGATCGAGCCCCGTGCGCCACGAGATGCTGGCCGCGGCGTCGTCGCCGGTGAGCTGCTGGCAGATGCCGAGCATCTCCCAGTCGAGCGGCTCGTTGAGCGTCGCGGTGAGCGCGAGGAGCGGCCCCATGGCGGCGCGGTGCGCCTCGACGATCGCGGGGGTCGGCTTGCCGGAGATCTTCCCGTACGTCATCAGCTTGAGCGCCTGGCGCTGGTCCTCGGGGCGATAGCCCGCGAACTGCGCGGACGAGAACAGCTCGCGGTAGCCCGCGTACGCGCCGTCGATGTCCCCGCCCTTCCCCTGCTGCGCAATCTTCTTCACGACCGCGATGAGCTCTTCGTTCGCCATGTCGGCGATAGGCCTACCCCGAGCGCGCGCGGTCGAACAGATCGAGCTGTCCGTGCCGCCCCCGACGGCACGCGCACGGCGCTACACTTCTGCTCCGCCGGAGGTCTCCCCATGCGCGCGTCCGCCCGAAATCGCCGCTCCATCGTCGCCCGCGCAGCTCGCACCCCCCTCACGGTCCTGCTGCTCATCGCGCCGCTCGCCGCGTGCTCGGCAGGCAAGGACACGACCTCGAGCGCGCACCCGGGCGACGGCAGCGTCACCAACGACAGCGGCGGCTTCGATTTCGACGCCTCGGGGCTCGAGTCGGGTGGCAGCGACGCGAGCGCGCCCGTCGTCTCCACGCTCACCGGCGTCGTGAAGGCGCCGGAGGGGACGATCGGGATCTCCGGCGCGCTCGTCTACGTCGTGGCGACGGCGCCCGATCCCATCCCCTCGGGCGTCTACTGCGACGAGTGCGTGAAGCTCGAGAGCGGCACGCCCTACACGTTCTCGAACGCGGACGGCAGCTTCTCGCTCGGCGCGACGTCGACCGGCAGCCTGTACCTCGTCGTGCAGAAGGGGCAGTTCCGCCGCGTCCGCCCGATCAACGTCACGCCCGGCGCGGTGGCCGTGCCGCTCGCCTCCACGACGCTCCCGAAGAAGACCGACAACGCTGCCGGCGACACCATCCCGCACATGGCGATCGTCAACGGCGCCTGGGACAAGATCGAGCTCTCGCTCGCGGCGCTCGGCCTCGGCACGGTCATCAACAACGCCGGCCCGCTCCACATCGAGAAGGGGGTCGACATTGCCACGGCCCCTTACGATTTCTACGCGGGCGCCCCGAGCCTCTCGCCAGGCTCGAAGGGCGACTACACCAAGATCCTGAGCGACTACTCGGTGCTGTCGCAGTACCACGTGATCTTCCTCCCCTGCTCCTGGAGCAACCAGACCACCTGCAACGTCACGCAGCCTTCGACCGATCCGAAGGTGAAGCAGAACCTGCAGCAGTTCGTGAAGGCCGGCGGCAAGCTGTACGCGACGGACTATTCGTACGAGTTCGTGCGGCAGGTCTTCCCCGGCTACGTGGACTGGAAAGAGGAGAAGGCCGCGGTCGGCTCGGCGTGCCTGCCGGGCTCGTGGGACGGCGCGGCGTCGTCGCCCGACAAGGGGCTGACCGATTGGCTCGGCGCGCAAGGGATCACGACGTTCACCGTGCAGCAGAACTGGACGGCGCTCGACTCCGTGCACGCGCAGATGACCACCGACGGCAAGGGCGCGCCGCTGCTCGAGACGCCGAAGATCTGGGTCAACGCCAACGCGAGCGGCTACGGCACCATCCCCACCACGGTGAGCTTCCAGCAGGCGTGCGGCCGCGTGCTGTACAGCACGTACCACACCGAAGGCACCGCCACGGGGCTGCTGCCGCAGGAGCGCGCCCTGCTCTACATCCTGCTCGAGGTCGGCGTCTGCGTCGGCCAGGTCTCGATCAAGTAGCGTCGACTCGACGAACGAGCGCCCGCGTGGCCTGTGACGTCGGCCTGGCGCTGATATGCCGTACACGAGCCCGGTCTCCGGCAGGACGCCGACGCAGGCGAGCTGGGACACGGGCGGCGCGTACACCGGAGTCGACGTCGCGAACGGCGTGTACCGCCACCGGCTCGCGTCGCCGATCACGGTCGCCGGGCGATAGCGAGGCTGCCGAAGCGCGGCCTTCGAAGGCCGCGTCGAAGGCGAGATCACCCTCTCCGATTGCCACCGAGCGCTGCGTCTCGAGCGAGCTCAGCGCGCGAGGCTCGACCTCGAGCTGCGCGCGCGAGCGGGGCGAGCGCGACGGCCGACTGGCAGGGCGCGGTCGATTCCAGCACCCTGCCTGGATGCGCGCGACGGCCCCTTCGCTGATCTTCCTCGTGGTCGGCTGCCACGCCTCGGCGCCCGCGATCGACGGCACGACGCCGCGGCCTCGCCCGGGTGCGTCCGCGTCCCTGGCCGCTTCGAGCTCGCGCGCGCCCTCGGCGTCGGCGTCCGCATCGGCGTCCGCCCGGCCTCCGACTCCGCCCCGCCTCTCGTGCTCGCTCGAGCGGCTCGGCGACGTCGCGTACGACGACGCGCGCGACGAGATCACTGCGTGCGACGGCGCCGCGTGCTTCGTGCTCCCTCCGAGCCCCGCGGAGCCCCGCCTCGGCGAGCGGCCCGGAGCGACGCTCGCGCCGCCCGCGCCGATCTTCGGCCGCGACGCGGGACCGCGCGACGCGATCGCGGTGACGGCGACGCGCGTGACGGTGATCGCCGACCCGAAGCGCTACGCGCCGTTGCCCGCCGCGCCGAGCCTGGCGGCGGAGGTGCTCTTCGTGTCGAAGGGCCTGTCGCGGGTGGTGCTGCAGCGCATCCCGTCGATGGCGATGCCCGCGCACGTGCGCGTCGATCTGCTCGATCTCGAGGCGCACCGAGCGCTCGCTTCGGCCACCCTCTGCGACTACCCGATCGAGGCCTGGGCCCGCGCCGACGCGACCGAGAGCCTCCTCACGCTCCACTTCGGCCACGACAACCCGCTCGTCTTCACGGCCCTCGTCGACCTCACCCACGGGCGCTTCGTCGCGCTCGGCAAGGAGCGCGCGGTCGGCTACGAGTGCACCCCGCCGGACGACTTCGGGCGCACCTTCGCGCGCGACGACGACGTCGTGCTGTTCGATGCGACGCGAAGGCTGGTCGGTCGGTCGCTCGTCGCGCTCGACGGCTCGGTCGTCGGCCGCCTCGAGGGCGACGCGCCGCCGCTTCGGCTCGAGCAGGCGCCCTTCCCCGGCCGCAGGGCAGCGATCGCCCAGCGCGTGATCGACGCGAATCGACGCGTGATCCTCCGCTCCGAGAGCGGGCGCGTGTGCGCCGGGGTGCTGCGCGCCGTCGAGGTGACCGCGCCCTCGGCCAGCGCCCCGCGAGCGGCGTCCGAGGGGCGGTGCCTGCCGTGCGAGGCGCCGTGAGGGGCGGCGCGCCCGGCGCCGCGAGCCGACGACGACGATGGAGGCGCTGACGCGAGGTGGCGCTTCGCCGGCGCTGCGTCGGCTCGGCCCTCGCGTCCGTCGGCGGCCCGGGCGCGACGCTTCCGCCGCTCAGCTGCCGCGGTGGTTGTCGACGAGGGCGGCGCTCAGCGCCTCGCTGACGCGCCGGGCCTCGGCCGCGTGGATCGTCTGCGGCTCGATCGAGAGCAGGAGGTCGTGGTCGACGAGCAGCCGGACCCCGCCCTCGCCACGCGCCGCGGAGGTGCGGTCGACCAGCACGACGACGACCTTCGGCTTCGGGCCCGACAGCGAGAACGTCGAGGTCTGCGAGGTCGCGCTGCTGCGCAGCGTGACCGGCGTTCCGGGGCAATCGTAGCAACGGTAGGCCACGCCCGCGGGAGGGCGCATCCCGGGGCACACGTGCTCCGTCGCGCCGTCGAGCACATAGCCGGGGAGCGCCGTGAGCGCGGCCCGCTCGAGCGCCGCGACGTCGGGCGGATCGACGGCCGCCGGTGCGACCGACGCGAGCGACGCGAGCACCCGCTTGGCGAGAACGCCGTCACCGCCCGTGTCGACGGCCAGCTGCCAGGCGTGCGCGCGGCCGCTCGCAAAGGCGTCGTGCTCGCGCCGGACGGCGTCCAGGTCCGTGATCGCGAGCAGCACCTCCAGGCCATCGCGCCGTCGTCGGAGCGAGTGGCGGAGGTCGCCGGTCTCAGAATCGAAGCCCGCGCCATCGGCGATCGCGACGAGGTCCGCGGCGTCGAGCTTCGCCAGCGGCTTCGAGGCGCGGGGTGGGACCGGGGGCGAGCTGGGGACGTCGGCCACCGCCTGGCTGGGCGCGGTGGGCCGCTCGCAGCCGCCGAGGCCGCA
>CAIXWQ010001084.1 GCA_903923175.1 uncultured delta proteobacterium
CGCCCGCCGCGGCGCCGCACGCCGACGATCTTGCTGCGCTGCGAAGAGAGCTCGACGCGCTGAAGCGCGAGGTCGGCGGCGCGCGGAAGCCCAGTGCGCCCGCGGCGAGGAAGAAGCGGTAGCGGCGCGCGAGACGCTCCGGGAGGCGGGCACGATTGTGCGCCGCAACAACGCCCCTTGACAGCTTTCCGCAGGAACCTATGTTGCGGCGCACAAGGAGGTTTCCCAACCATGTTCGACCCGATGAAGACCGCCGCCGCGTTCGCCCCGTTCACCGCCGCCTGGGAAGGCCAGCTCGCCCGCGTCGAGGCGTTCTGGACGCAGGTCGCCGAGATGGAGACCAAGGCCCTCTCGCAGGCCAAGACGAACGTCGACGAGCAGGCGCGCATGGCGCGCGAGACGCTCACCTACGCCGGCAACCTGGCGACCGAGATGCGCAAGGCCTCGTTCGACATGGCGAAGAAGACGGCGCAGATGATGTCGACGCCGATCGGCTGATTCGCGCCCGGCGCGAAGCCTCCGGGGGGTCGCCGCTGCGCGGCCCCTGCGAGCTTCCGCCCGTCTCCCTGCCTCTCCCCGAGAGTCACGGGAAGACGCGAGGTCACGACGCGCGCGGCGAAGCCACGCCTCGTGCCCTCGCGCCTTCCCGCTCGACCACGCCGGACTGCTCGACGCCTCCGCCGCCCGACTGCGCGCGGCGGCACCCGCGACGATTCGACACGAGAGCGCGAAGGCGCGAAGGTCTGCACCGATGATCCGCTTCCTCGCTCCCTCGCGCCTGACGGCCCTGCTCGCGCTCTCGCTCGTCGCCGGCTGCTCGAGCGGCGCCGTCACGAACGCGCCCACCGACGACGCGAACGCCGACACCGCGACGCAGGACACCGACACGAACGCGGACGCGAACGCCGAGACCGGCGCGGACGCGACGAGCGACACCTCGACGTCCACCGACGCCACGTCGCCCGACGGCGCCGAGGCGGCGAGCTCCGACGCGCCGCCCGCAGGTGACGCGAGCGACGCGAGTGGCGCGAGCGGTGACGTCGGCGGCGACGCGAAGGGCGACGCGGGCGCCGACGCTGCCACCGACGCGGTGGTCGACGCGGGGCCGCCGCTCCCCGGCGTGCTGACCACGGACTTCCAGACGTGGCTGTCGGCGCACGGCTACGCCGCGGACGACTTCGCGCGCACGGGCACCGGCGGGAGCTTCGGCGGCCGCGCGGCGGCGGGCGACGCGGTGCCGAAGATCCCGATCGTCTTCGTGCATGGCAATTCCGACGCGGCGATCGGCCGCGGCGGCCAGCTCACCGGCTGGGACGCGCCGCGCCGCTACCTGCTGTCGCGCGGATGGACCGACGCCGCGCTCTACGCGACCACCTGGGGTCCGGCCGATCCGACGAAGGCGAACGATCAGACCCACGACCGCGCGTACCTGACGCGGCTTCGACGGTTCATTTCTGCAGTGCAGCAGTACACCGGCGCCGCGAAGGTCGTCGTCGTGACCCACTCGATGGGGACGACGCTCGCGCGCAAGGCGATCGAGGGGGGCGCGGGCACCGACGCGACCGGCGCCTACGCGCTCGGCGCGCCGCTGACGTCGATCGTCGACACCTTCGTCGGGATCGCGGGGGCCAACCAGGGCCTCGTCTACTGCTACTCGACCCCCGACCCGGCGACCTGCAGCAAGGTCTACGGCTTCTGGCCCGGGGCGACCGCGAGCGAGGGGCCGTCGACGGTGCTCTCCGCCATGAACGCGACCTCGCACGACGAGGCGGCGCACGTCTTCTCGTACTGCTCGAAGGACGACGAGATCCTCGGGCTCGGCGGCGTCGTCTGGGGCAAGAGCACCTGCAGCATCCCCGGCGAGGACGCGGCGGCGAACGGCGACGGGCTCCAGCACGTGCCGCTCAAGGATCAGAGCGGGCCGACGATCGAGAAGCTGATCACCACGCACGCGCCGTGATCGGCGGAGCGCGTGCGCGAGCCGGCGCGCTGTTCGCCGCCGCGCCTTCGCGCCTTCACGCGCTGACGACGTCTTGATGAGGGCGTGTCATGCGCGCGAGACACTTTCTTCCGCGTGGCTGCAGACTTCGCGCGGCGACACTCACACGCGGTGACGAGCGTGCCCGATGGGGCGACTCGTGCGACGAAGGGTGACGAAGCGAGTCGCACTGGCGCGCTCGTCACCCCGCCGTCCGAGAAGAGGTTCGCCCCATGCGCGACGTCGTCCGTGCGTTCCCGTTCCGTGGTCTCGTCGTCCTGATGTCGGTGACGCTCGGCGCCGCCTGCGCCATCTCGAGCGAGCCTGGCAGCGATGGCACCATCCCCACGACGACCAAGCACACCGACGCGGGGCACGTCGACGCCGGTGGCAGCATCGACAGCAACGGCACGCCCGACCCCGGCACCGGCACGCCCGACCCCGGCACCGGCACGCCCGACCCCGGCACGGGCACGCCCGACACCGGCACGGGCACGCCCGAGCCGGGCGCGGTCGACTCCGGCAGCAGCGCACCTCCGCCCACGCCCGGCGCGGTCGACTCGGGCTCGGGCTCGACCGTCGACGCGACGGTGCCCACGGACACCGGCTCCGGCGCGGGCACGCCCGCCTGCGCGACCGCCGGCACGTCGTGCATCGACGCGACGGGCGCCGGCGATCTCGGCTGCTTCGCGCCCGGCCCGGCGTTCCCGAAGGGGGCGAAGAGCTGCGTCTCGAACTCGAACTGCCCGACCGGCTGGTCGTGCTGGGCCGCCAGTGCGAGCGCGCTCACGGGGAGCTGCATCGAGGACTGCACGAGCGCGACCTCGCCGGGGACCGGCACCGGCACCGACGCGGGGACGGCGAAGGACACCGGCACCACCGACACGGGCACCAAGGACACCGGCACCACCGCCGCGGACACGGGCACCAAGGACACCGGCACCGCCGGCGGCACGGACGCGGGCTCGACCACGTGCGGCTCGGCCACGGTCTCGTTCGCGAGCACCGTCTTCCCGGCGCTCAACAGCGGCTGCGCGAGCTGCCACAGCCAGTACGGCACCGCGTCGAAGGCCTACACGACGCTCACGAGCTCCTCGGGCATGGGCTCGGCGTGCGGCAAGCTCGTGGTCGCGGGCAACACGTCGACGAGCAAGATCATCGGCGCGGTGCAGGGGACCGGCTGCACGGACATGAGCTACCTCTCGAGCAGCGGGATCACCGCGCTCACGACCTGGATCTGCCAGGGCGCGAAGAACAACTGACGCGGCGGGGTCGAGCGCGCGCCGCTCGCTCGACCCGCTCGCTCAACCGACGACGCTCGGCCACACGCGCCCGAGCCAGTCGCGGAGCGACGCGCCGTCGCGCCACTTGGGGTCCTCGGCGTCGATCGGCGTCGAGCCGGCGATCAGCGCGTCGAGCCGCGACTGCACCTCGCCGACGAGCGGCGCGTCGTCGACGACCACGAGCGCCTCGCTCTCCCAGTAGCCGGCCGTGATGTCGAGGTTCGCGCTGCCGATGGCGAGCACGCGCGCGTCGGCGCACACGATCTTGGCGTGCACGTGCGGCGAGACGCGGCCGAGCGCGGGGTCACCGCCCGGCGGCGGCAAGGAGAGCTCGCGCACCTCCGCGCCGGCGTCGACGAGCGCCGACAGGCGGGCGCGCACGAGCGCGTCGGCGATGGCGCGCAGCGGCGCGCCGGCGAACGGGACGTTCTCCTGCCCGTGGGTGGGCCGGGCGCGCCCGACGAGCAGCTCGACGCGCACGCCGCGCGCGCGCGCGGCGAGCAGCGCGTGCTGCAGCTCCAGCTGGAGCGGGAAGCTGTTGACCACCACGTGCCGCGCGCGCGCTGCGTCGATGATCGCGCGGTAGGCCTCCAGCGTGTAGGCGTCGCAGAGGCCGCGGTGCACGACGACGCGCACGTCGGTGGCGCCCCGCGCCGCTTGCGGGGCGACGTCGAACGAGGCGCCGCCCGCCTCGAGCCACGCCTGCCGGAACGAGCGCTCGAGATCGGCGACGGCGGGGCCCTCGAGCGCCGCGCTCGCATCGAGCCACGGGAGGTCGCGGAAGTTCGAGGCCGCCGAGACGTGCGCCTCCGCGAACGAGCGGTAGTACTCCTGCGCGAGGTTGCGGCCGCTCACCAGCCCGCGCGCGCCGTCGGCCACCAGCAGCTTGCGGTGATCGCGCTGCTTGAGCTCCTCGAGCGACGGCACGTGATCGATGGGGTTCGAGGCGCGCAGCTCGATCGAGAGGAGCTTCGCGAGGCGCGCCAGGAGCGGGTTCTCGGCGCCGAGCGAGCCATGCATGCTGTAGAGCGAGTCGACCAGCAGCCGCACGCGGACCCCGCGCGCCGCGGCGCGCGCGAAAGCGGCCTCGACCTCGCGCGAGAGCTCGTCGTCGGCCACGATGTACCACTGCGCGTGCACGCGCTCTGCGGCCCCGTCGATGAGCGCCAGGAGCTCGCGCCGCGCCGCCGCGTTGTCGAGCTCGACGTGCACGTGGTGCCCCGCGCGCGCGCGCGACGCGGTGAGCACGTCGAGCCGCGCGCCGAGCTCGCGCGTCGGCGCGGTGGGCGGCGGGCGATAGACGTCGGCGAGCGAGCCGAGCGCGGCGTCGAGCGTGGCGGGCGA
>CAIXWQ010001085.1 GCA_903923175.1 uncultured delta proteobacterium
CCCGCGTGCTTGCGCGCGGCCGGCGAGCGACGCTCGTCCTCGACGATCGCCTGCGGTCGCTTGCCCGGCGTCTTGGCGATGCGCGCGATCGCGACTGCCAGCGGCTTCTTCGGCGGCGGCGGCGGGATCCGCGGCGAGGCGACCGCCTCTTCGCTCGGCGCGTCGGCGGGCTCGGGCTCGGCGCGACGCGCGGACGGCGGCGGCACGACGCCGAACGGCGACGCGAACGGGGACGGCGTCGCGACCGGGAACGAGCGGACCTCGTGCGGGCTCGGCGCCGCGAACGGGAACGCGCCCGGCGAGGGGTCGTCGAGCTCGAGCGAGGGGCGCGCCGGAGGCGGAGCCGCGCGAGGGAACGGCGCGGCGCTCGGGGCAGGGAACGCAGGCGCGCTCGGGGCAGGGAACGCGGGCGCGCTCACTGCGGAGGGCGGAGCCGCGGCGCTCGCGGACGCGGCCATCACGACCGGGAGCGGCACCTTGGGGGCGCGCGGGATCGGCTGTCGCGCAGCGCGCACGGCGGGGAGATCGCCCGCCGTGAGCGGCACGGCCGCGGCGCCCGCGATCGAGGGGCGCGCGGGCTGCTCGGCGTCCTCGTCGGGGAGCACGCTGTCGGCGACGCGGTGCTCGGCCTCGTGCGCGGCGAGCACGGCGTGCGAGCCGGAGGCCTCGAGCACCGCGAGCGGCGCGATCAGGTGCGGGAAGCGCGCGATGACGTCGAGGAACTCGTCGACCGGCACCGGCAGCACCACGCGCGGCACGACGCGCTCGCGCAGGCCGGCGCCGATCTCGGCGTAGCTCTCGATCGCCGTCCCCTGCCCGTCCCCCTTGAGCACGATCTGCAGCGCCCCCTCGAGCCACTCGCAGTCGGGGGTCGCCAGGCGCGCGAACAGCAGCAGCACGCGCGGCCCGCCCTGCCCCGGCCTCGCCACCGACGCGAGGTGCTCGAGCAGCACGCGCACGTCGTCGCGCGACTCGATCACGTCGCCGATCTGGGCGTCGGTGAGATCCTGGCACGTGCGCAGCGAGGCCCAGTCGGTCACGGCTTCCTCCCGCGCGGCGCGAAGAGCTTCACCTCGATCGCCTCCAGCTTCGCCGCGAGCGGCATGTTGTCGGGCTCGAGCGCGAGCGCCTCCTCCAGCGCGCGCTTGGCGTAGGCGAGCTCGCCCATCGCGAGGAAGTGATCGGCGCGCTCCGCCGCCTCCTTCGCGCGCTCCCCCTTCGCGAGCTGCGCGGCCGTCGCGTGCTTGGCCCGCTCGACGTCCGCGCGCACGGCCCGCTCGAGCTCCTCGACCGGCACGCGCGCCACGCCGCGCGCCAGCAGGCGCAGATAGCGGATGCGCAGCAGCGGATCGTTGAGCACGCGGTAGGCGTCGGTGCCGGCCGCGAACACGCGCGCCGCGGCCTCGCGGATCTGCGGCGCGGCGTCGCGGTACTGGTCGGGGTGGAACGCGCGCGAGAACGCGTGGTACGCGCTGCGCACCTGCGCGTCGCTCGGCGCGACCGTGGTCGGCAGGCGCAGCAGCGAGAGGTAGTCGACCTTGTCGGCCACCGCGAGCCACCGCAGCACGGTGCGATCGCGCTCGGCGTGCGTCTGCACGAGCGCCGCAGCCCGCGCGGGCGGGCGCGCCGAGGGGCGGGCAGAGGCGCGCTTGGGCGGAGGGGGGTGCGTCGCCATCGGCTCCTCGCCCTAGCCCTGCGCCGTGACGCGCATCTGCGCCTGGACCTCGCGCCCGGCCGCTTCGTCGACCGCGCGCACGTGGAGGATGCCGTCGGCGTCGAGCTCGAACGCGACCTCGATCCAGAGGTCGCCGCGGCGCGCGGGGCGCAGCCCGGAGAGCACGAGCTCGCCGAGCACCGCGTTCTGCGAGGCGACGGCCCCCTCGCCCTGGACGACGCGCACGACGACCTCGGTCTGCCCGTCGACGCCGGTCGTGTAGCGCCGCTTGCGCGTGCAGGGGACCGCGGTGTTGCGCTCGATGATGACGTCGACCATGCCGGCGATCGTCTCGACCGAGAGCGTGAGCGGCGTGACGTCGATCAGCAGCGGCGCCGGGCGCTCGGGCGGCATCGGCAGCACCGACGGCACGGCGGGGAGCTGCTGCGAGCGCCCGCTCGGGAGCATGTGCGGCTGCCCCGCCGCGGGCGGCGGCGGCGGCGGGAGGGGGACCGGCGTCGGCGCGACGACCGGCAGCGGGGACGGGGCGAAGCCGGCCGCGAGATCGCTCGGCAGCGCGCCGGCCCGCGGCATCTTCGGCATCGACACCGGCTCGACCGGCCGCTCCTGCCCCGTGAGCACCGCGGCCATGATCGCCGCGCCGACGGCGACGACCTCGTCGGGGTTGTACTCGATGCGCGGGACCTTGCCGAAGAACCCCTCCACGCGCTCCTGCACGAACGGCATCTTCGAGGAGCCGCCGACCAGGATCACGCTGCCGAACGCCGCGACGTCGAGGCGCGACTGGCGCAGGGCGTCGTCGCAGACGGCGAGCGTGCGATCGATGAACGGCTTGGCGATCGTCTCGAGCTCGCTGCGCGTGAGCTCGTATTTGTAGTCGATCGGGTGCCCGCCCTCGGCGTAGCCGACCGCCTTGAGCTCGACGTCGGCGCGCTCGACCGTCGAGAGCTGCACCTTGAGGTGCTCGGCGGCCGCGCGCAACAGCGCCACCACGCCGATGTTCATGTTCGCGTCGACGCCCGTGTCGCGCAGCATCGCCCGCCCGATGACCTGCGCGACCGCCGAGTCGACGTCGTCGCCGCCGAGGAAGCTGTCGCCCGAGGTCGCGAGCACCTCCACGAGGTTGTCGGAGACGTCGAGCAGCGTGAGGTCGAAGGTGCCGCCGCCGAAGTCGTAGACGGCGATGCGCTCCGAGGTGCGCATGCCGAGGCCGTAGGCGAGCGCCGCCGCGGTCGGCTCGTTCAGGATGCGCAGCACCTCGAGCCCGGCCTCCTTGGCCGCCCGGCGCGTGGCGGAGCGCTGCAGATCGTTGAAGCTCGCGGGGACGGTGATGACCGCCTGGGTGACGGTCTCGCCCAGCGCCTGCTCCGCGATCTGCTTCGCGCGCCCGACCACCAGCGCGCTGATCGTGGGGAGCGGGTAGCGCATGCCGCGCACCGCGACCTCGATGCTCCGCTTGGGCCCCTCGACGAGCTCGAAGGTCGAGCTCCGCCGCGCGCGCTCGACCTCGGGGCTCCCCCACCGGCGCCCGAGCAGGCGCTTGACCGAGTGGATGGTGTTGCGCGCGTCGACGACGCGGCGCCGACGCGCCTCGCGGCCGACGAGCACGCGCCCGTCCGGGTGCCAGCTCACCACGCTGGGGAGCAGGTTCGCGCCCGACTCGTCCAGCAAGACGCGCGTCAGCCCGCCTTGGCTCACGGCCACCACGGTGTTCGTCGTGCCGAGATCGATGCCGACGGCGGGCGCCATGCCGAAGGACGAGCCTACCGCACGCAGCCGACCTGTGAGCGTGTTTCGCGAGGCGCTACGGCCGGGCTCACGCGACGCGACGAACGCCCGGCCGCACGCGCGTGGCCGACGACGACGCGGCGGCCCCGACGAAAGGCCTTCACGCGGGTGAAGAGCCGGCGGAAATCTGAAGCGCGGAGCCCGCATTTCCGGCGCGCACCGATGTAGGCGGCGCCGCGATCCGATGGCCGGCCGCGCCGCTTCCATCTACGGTTCGGGGATGCGCAAGCTCGTGCCCTTCTTCGTGCTGATCGGCGCCCTCACCGCCTGCGCGGTCTCCGATCGGTCCGATGCCGGGGGCGAGGGCGCGACCGCGGTCGAGCGGAGCGCCGCGCCGATCGTCGGCGGCACCGCGGACACGGGCGATCCGTCGGTCGTGATGGTCCTCGCGCAAGGCTCGGCGGCGACGGGCTCGGCCATCTGCACCGGCGAGGTCGTGTCGCCGCACGTCGTGCTCACCGCCGCGCACTGCGTGTCGCCGCAGGTGGCCCCGGCCGGCGCGACGTTCGCGATCTTCACGGGCACCGACGTCAACGACACCACGCAGCAGAGCAACGCGGCGCTCTGGCACGAGGTCAAAGAGACGCACTACGACACCGCGTTCAACGTGAACAACCTGAGCGGCGGCCACGACGTCGCGGTCGTCATCCTGAAGCAGGGGCTCGACGTCCCGCTGCTGCCGATCAACCGCACCGCTCTGACGGCCGCGCAGCGCGGGCAGTCCGTGCGCATGATCGGCTACGGCATCACCAGCGGCACCGACACCACCGGCAAGTCGGCGGGGACCAAGCGTCAGACCACCACCACGCTCTCGGCGTACGACGCGAAGTTCCTGCAGTTCTACGACGGCACCCACGAGACCTGCGAGGGCGACTCCGGCGGCCCGGCGCTGATGAAGGTCGGCGGCGTCGAGACCATCATGGGCGTGGTGTCGTTCGGCCCGCAGGGGTGCACGATGGGCGCCACCGACACCAACGTCGCGTCGTACCTCTCGTTCATCGACACCTACGTGGCGCCCGATCTCGCGACGTACACGAACGTCGCGGGCGGCGGCGCGTGCGACGCCAACGGCGAGTGCAAGACCGGCTTCTGCGCCGACGGCGTCTGCTGCAACGTGGCCTGCGCGGGCCAGTGCGAGGCGTGCGCCGAGCCGGGGAGCGTCGGCACGTGCTCGATCGTCCCGGCCAAGGGGAAGCCGCGGACCGGCCACCCCGCGTGCACCGGCGTCGGGCCGTGCGCGGGGACCTGCGACGGCACCAACCGCACCGGCTGCGTGCTGCCCGGCAGGGAGACCATCTGCGGCGTCGGCTGCAACACGGCCGGCCTGTCGGCGTGCAACGGCAGCGGCGGGTGCTCCAAGCTCCCCTGCCCCGGCAACTTCGCGTGCTTCAGCACGCAGGCCTGCAAGACCACCTGCAAGGTCGACGGCGACTGCCTCGCCGGGTTCACCTGCAAGACCGGCAACTGCGTCTCGGCCACGGGGCCGAGCTGCTCGGCCGACGGCGCGAGCTCGCTGTCGCCCGACGGCTCGAGCGTGAGCTGCGCCCCGTACGGCTGTGACGACGCGAGCGGCGCCTGTCGCGTGACCTGCGCGACGAACGCCGACTGCGTGGGCGGCGCGGCCTGCGACGCCTCGGGGAGCTGCGCCGGCGGCGATCCACCCTCGACGACCACCAAGAGCGGCGGCTGCGCGCTCGGCCACGGCGACGCAGCACCGACCGGCGGCGCCCGCGCCGGCGCGGGGATCGCGGTGTGCGTCGCGGCGCTCGCGCTCCTCAAGCGCCGTCGTCGCTGAGCGCTCGGCCACGCACGCGCTCCACGCGAGGAACCGAAGGGCTCGCGCGGCGTCGAATGACGCGGCGCGACTTCGCACGCGCGCGCGTTCTGCCCCTCGTCGCCGCCGCCAAGCCCCGTAACATCGACCGACTCGCACCGCCCGAGGAGGACCGCCCGTGGCCGAGACCTACCCCGTCAAGCAGCACATCCGCGATCGCGCCCACATCAAGTCGATGGAGGAGTACCAGCGCCTCTATCGGCTCTCGATGGACAACCCCGAGTGGTTCTGGGCGGAGCAGGCGCAGGCGATCACCTGGTTCCACCCGTGGACCAACGTCCTCGACGCCGACTACGAAGAGGTCGACTTCTCCTGGTTCTCCGGCGGGCGCTTGAATGCCTGTTACAACTGCGTCGATCGCCACCTGAAGGATCGCGCCGATCAGACCGCGATCATCTGGGCCGCCGACGAGCCCGGCGTCTATCGGCACATCACCTATCGCGAGATGAAGCACCACGTCTGCCGCATGGCGAACGTGCTCCTCGCGCACGGCGTGAAGAAGGGCGATCGCGTCGCCATCTACATGCCCATGATCCCCGAGGCGGCGTTCATGATGCTCGCCTGCGCGCGCATCGGCGCGGTGCACTCGGTGGTGTTCGGCGGCTTCTCAGCCGAGGCCCTCCGCGATCGCATCGTCGACGCCAAGTGCCGCGTGGTGGTGACCGCGAACGAAGGCGTGCGCGGCGGTCGCAAGATCCCGCTGAAGAAGATCGTCGATCGCGCGGTCGAGGGGATGAGCTTCATCGACTCGGTGCTCGTCGCCAAGCGCACCGACACCGACGTGCCGATGCAGAGCGGGCGCGACTACTGGCTCGAGGAGGAGTGCCTCAAGCAGCGCTCGACCTGCACGGTGGAGTGGATGGGGGCCGAAGATCCGCTCTTCGTGCTCTACACCTCGGGGAGCACCGGGCAGCCCAAGGGGGTGCTCCACACGACCGGCGGCTACATGGTCTACGCCGCCTACACGCACAAGATCGTCTTCGACTACCACGACGGCGACATCTACTGCTGCGCGGCCGACGTCGGCTGGATCACCGGGCACACGTACATCGTGTACGGCCCGCTCGCGAACGGCGCGACGACGGTCATGTTCGAGTCGGTGCCGACGTACCCCGACGCCGGGCGCTACTGGCGCATGGTCGACGATCTCGGCATCAACATCTTCTACACGGCGCCCACCGCGCTGCGCGCGATCGCGCAGGCCGGCAACGACTTCGTCACGCGCCACAAGCGCACGAGCCTGCGCATCCTCGGCTCGGTCGGCGAGCCGATCAACCCCGAGATCTGGAAGTGGTACCACGACGTCGTCGGCGAGGAGCGCTGCGCGGTCGTCGACACCTGGTGGCAGACGGAGACCGGCGGCATCCTGATGACGCCGCTGCCGGGTGTGACGCCGACCAAGCCCGGCTCGGCGACGCTGCCGTTCTTCGGCGTCAAGCCGGTCGTCGTCGACGCGGCCGACGGTCGCCTGCTCGAGGGCAACGGCGTCTCGGGCGCGCTCTGCCTCACGACGCCGTGGCCCGGCCAGGCGCGCACCGTCTACGGCGATCACAACCGCTTCAAGTCGACGTACTTCGCGCAGTACCCCGGCAAGTACTTCACCGGCGACGGCTGCGTGCGCGACGACGACGGCTACTACTGGATCACCGGCCGCATCGACGACGTCATCAACGTCTCGGGGCACCGGCTCGGCACCGCGGAGGTCGAGAGCGCGCTGGTCGCCCACGACGCCGTCGCCGAGGCCGCGGTCGTCGGCTACCCGCACGACATCAAGGGGCAAGGGATCTACGCGTACGTGGTGCTCGCCTCGGGCGCGAAGGCGGCCGACGAGAACATCGTCGGCTCGCTCAAGGAGCAGGTGCGCCACGTCATCGGCGCCTTCGCCGCGCCCGACGTCATCCACATCGCCTCGGGGCTGCCGAAGACCCGCAGCGGCAAGATCATGCGCCGCATCCTGCGCAAGATCGCCGCCTCGGAGTACGACGGCCTCGGCGACGTGAGCACGCTCGCCGACCCGGAGGTCGTCGACAAGCTCGTCGAGGAGCACAAGGCGCACGCCTGAGCGACCGCGCCGCGTGGCCGATCGGCTCTTCTGCCG
>CAIXWQ010001086.1 GCA_903923175.1 uncultured delta proteobacterium
GTGCTGCTCGCCTCCGTCGAGATCGCCGCGGGCGACGGCGCGGCCGCCGATCGTGCGATCGACGAGGCGCTTCGGCGGCGCCCCGACGCGCCGCGCGCCCACCGCGCCAAGCTGCTCCGCTGCCTCGAGACGGGCGACCGCGCCTGCGCGTGCAAGGCCGCCTCGGCGGTGCTCCGCGCCACGCCCGCCAACGCGTTCGCCCGCGACGCGCGCGCGCGCCTCGGGTGCGAGTGAGCGCGCCGGTGCCGAGCCCCTCGCCGAGCGCGGTCGACGACGCTCCGCAGGCGCACGCGCGCCCGAACGCGAGCGCGGCGTGGGTGCTGGTCGCGGTGGCGCTGCTCGCCGTCACCGTGGCGCTCGCCGTGACGCCCACGCGCGATCCGGATCTTCCGTGGCACTTGCGCACCGGCGCCCTTGCCTGGCAGCAGCGCTCGACCCTGCCGGTCGACCCGTTCTCGTCGCTCTTCGCCGGCGCGCCGTGGCGATACAAGGACCTGGTCGGCGACGTCGCGCTGCACCTCGCGGTGAGCGCGTTCGGCCTCGCGGGGCTCGTCGTGCTCGACGTGCTCGCGAGCTGCGTCGCCGTCGCGGGGCTCGCGGCCGCGCTCTCGCGCGCGCAGCGTCGGCCCATCGTCGTGCTGCTCGCCGCGACGCTCGCGCTCTGTGCGACCTGGTTTCCGCAGCGGCCGAGCCTCTTCTCGTGGGCGGCGTTCCCCGCGCTGCTCGGCGCGCTCGCGTACGCGCGCCGTCGCCTCGTGGCCGACGTCGACGCGCGCACGATGGCCCGCGCGCTGCTGCCGGCGCTCCTCGTGCAGTGGGCCTGGGTGCAGCTCCACCGCGCGGCGCCGCTCGGGTTCGCGCTGTTCGCGCTGCTCGCGGCGCAGCTCCTCGCGGCGCGCCTCGGCGGCGATCGCCCGGTCGCGCGCGCGCTGCTCGGCCCTGCCCCCGCGCGCCGCGTCGCGATCGCGGTGGCGGCCGGGGCGCTCGGCGTCGCTCTGCTGCTCGCGCTGGTGAACCCGAGCGGCGTGCGCTTCCTCACCACCAGCGCCGACGTCGCGCAGAGCGACATGCTCCGGCGCTACATCGTCGAGCACCAGCCGCTGCCGCTCGCCGAGCTGCTGCGGTTCCACCCGTTCGCCGCCGCGCTCGCGGCGCTCGCCCTCGCCGCCTCGCTCGGGCGCCTCGCGGTCTGGTTCGTCCGGCGCGGCGAGGCGCCGCCGATCGATGTCTTCGACGTCGGGCTGCTGCTCGCGCTCCTCGCGCTCACCACCACGCGGGCGCGCTGGCTCCCGTTCCTGCTCTTCGCCGCCGCCGTCCCGCTCGCGCGCGTGCTCGGCGAGCGCGGCGAGCGCGTGTCGCGTGCGGCCCGCGCGCCGCGTGAGCCCATGCGGGCCGCGCTCGGGCTGGCCCTCGCCCTCGCGACCGCGGCGCTGCTCGGCGGGCTCGCGCGGCGCGATCGCGGGGCGTTCACGGTGCAGCTCGACCCCGATCGCTACCCGATCGGCGCGCTGGACTTCGCGCGCGCGAGAGGGCTCCGCGGGCCGGTGGCGAACGCCCTGTCGCTCGGCGGCTACGCCCTCTGGAAGGGGTGGCCCGACGTGCGCGTGCTCGTCGACGGCCGCAACGATCAGGTCTACCCGCCGGCGTTCGTGGTGACCACGATCCTCGCGCACAAGCGCCCCGAGCTCTTCGCCGAGCAACGCCACCTCGACGGCGCGACCTGGGCCCTCGCGTCGAACGTGCCGCACGAGGTCACCCACAAGTTCCTCGCGCGCGATCCGCGCTGGGCGCTCGTGTACTGGAGCGAGTCGGCGACCCTCTACGTCGAGCGCGCTGCGCACCCGGAGCTCGCCGACGCGGCGTTCCGCTTCGTGGACGATCCCGATGGCCTCGACGTCGGCGTGCGGCGCGGCGTCGCCGAGGCGCGGCGCGATCCGACCGCGGCGCCCGCGCTCGTCGCCGAGCTGCGCCGGATGGTGCAGGCCTCGCCCGCGAGCCTGCGCGCGCACGGCGCGCTGTGCTTCGCCCTGCAGCTGCTCGGACCTGCGTATCGCGCCGAGCGTGACGCCGCACTCGCGCAGCTGCGCGCCGTCGCGCCCGACGCGGACGTGCTCCGCCAGCTCGAGGCGATGCGCGCCGCCGCGCCGTGATCGCGCCCTGACCTGCGCCCGCGCTCAGCGCGGCCGGTACGCGGTCGGGATCGGCAGCGGCGGGAGCGGCAGCGTGATCACCGAGGGCGAGGGCGGCGCGGCCGTCGGCTTCGGCGAGGGCGGTGTGGCGACGGCGTCGTCGGTCCCCTTGAGCGTGACCTTCACCTCGCGGATCTTGCCGGCGTTCGCCACGAGCAGCGAGACGACGTCGCCCGGCGAGTGCCGCTTGATGGCGTCGTTCAGCGCGTCGGCGGTGCGCGTGAGCTCGCCGTCGACCGCGATGATCGTGTCGGCGCTGAGCGGATCGCCCGCCTTGAGCCCCGCGGTCGCCGCCGGGCTGCCGGCGTCCACCGCGACCACGCGCACCCCGAGCGCCTCGCCGAGCCCGACGACGCCGAGCCACGCGCTCGGCGCGCGCGCGCTCGCCGGCGCCGACTTGAGGAACGCGCGCACCTGCGACAGCGGCACGCCGAAGAGCGCCGGGACGCAGGTCGTCTTCGCGCCCGCGGCCGGGGCCGCGCCCGGCGCGCAGGCCCGCGTCACGACCGCGACCACGCCGCCGTTCGCGTCGACCAGCGGCCCGCCGATCGCGATCGCCTTGGCAGGGTCGAGCGTGAGCGCGTCCTTGAGCGTCTGCCCCTCGGGCGAGAGGTAGTCGCGCTTGCCCAGCACCGGCGTCGCCTGCGGCTGCGTCTTGCCGGTCTTCAGGAGCACGAACGTGTGGAACGTCGCGGCAGGCGCGAGCGGATCGGCGGTGCTCGCGTTGGCGCCGGGGATCCCCTTGGTCGACTGCGGCACGACCAGCGCGAGGTCCCAGTTCGCGTCCTCGTGGACCAGCTTCGCCTTCACGGCGCCGATGTCCGGGTAGCGGATCTCGAGCTCGCCGGTCGCGCTCGCCAGGAGCGGGCTGCGCGCGGTGAGCACGACCGAGCGCTCGTTCAGGAGCACCCCGAGCGCGATCGGCTTCTTGTCGCGCTCGATCACGACGATCGCGCGGCTCGTCCGGGCGAGGCCGTCCTCGGGCTTCGCGCCGGCGCCCGAGGCGCCCGGGGCTGACGCGGATGTCGCGGCAGTGGAGCTCGGCGTGGACGCCGTGCCCCCCGGCGGAGGGATCCAGACCCACGGCCCCGGCGGGCCGGCGGGTGCGTTCCGCGCGACCAGCAACGCGCCGAGCACCAAAGGCGTGGTCGTCGCCAACAGCAACGAAAGCGGACGGCGGAGCGGGCGCGGGGACATGGCTCTGCCGAGTGTAGCAAGCTACGCGCCGAGCTCACGCCCAGGCCCCTCGCCGCGAGCGAAGATCGGGAATCGACGCGCGGACGGCGCCGCGACGCGCGTCGCTTCACGCGATCGGCGGCGGGCGCGAGCTGACGATGGGCGGCGGCGCGGTCAGATCCTCGCCGCCGAGCAGATCGCTCAGGCGCGGCGCGAAAGTCTCGGCCACGCACAGCTCGACCTCCGCGGCGGTGGCGAGCGTCATGACCTCGGCGGCGAGCACCTCGCACTCCTCGAGCGTCATGCGGCGCATCGCCTCCTTGATCTCGGCGATCGCGGCGGCCTCCATCGAGAGCTCGCGGATCCCCATGCCGACGAGCAGCAGCGCCGCGAGCGGATCGCTCGCCATCGCGCCGCAGATCGAGACGGGGATGTTCGCCTCGCGCGCGGCGCGCACCACGTTCGCGATCAGGCGCAGGATGGCGGGATCGAACGGTGACGCAAGCGACGCGAGCTGCTGCGACGCGCGATCGATCGCCAGCGCGTACTGCACGAGATCGTTGGTGCCGAGCGAGAAGAAGGCGGCCTCGCGCGCGAAGAGATCGGCGCACACCGCCGCGGCGGGGACCTCGATCATCATGCCGAGCGGCAGCTCGCCGTGCTCGTGCCCCGCGGCCTCGACCTCCGCGATGGCGCGATCCAGCAGCGAGCGGCACTCGCGGAATTCGGCGACCGAGGAGACCATCGGCACCATCACGCGCAGCTCGCCGTAGGCCGACGCGCGCACCATCGCGCGCAGCTGCGCCATGAACAGCGCGGGCTCACGCAGCGCCAGGCGGATCGCGCGCAGGCCGAGCGCGGGGTTCGCCTCGTCGGGGATCGAGATCGCGGGCGAGCGCTTGTCGCCGCCGAGATCGAAGGTGCGCAGCGTGACCGTGCGCGGCGAGATCATCTGCGCGATCGTGCGATACAGCTCGAACTGCTCGTCCTCGCTCGGCGCCTCTTTGCGGTCGATGTAGAGGAACTCGGTGCGGTAGAGGCCGATCCCTTCGGCCCCGTGCTCGACGGCGAGCAGCGCCTCGGTCGGCAACTCGACGTTCGCCTTGAGCACCACGCGCGTGCCGTCGGCGAGCGTCATCGGCTCGCGCAGGCGCTTGCGCAGCAGCTGCGTGCGCGAGAAGTGGCGATCGCCGCGCGCGCGCGCCCGCGCCGCCATGTCGGTCGAGGGGCGGATGTGCACCTCGCCGCGCAGGCCGTCGACGATGACGATGTCGCCGGTGCGGATCGAGGCGAGCGCGCCGGCCACGCCGACCACGGCCGGGATCTCGAGCGCGCGCGCCATGATGGCGGTGTGGCTCGTGCGCGTGCCGACCTCGGTCACGAAGCCGACGATCGGCTCGCGGATCATCGCGGCGGTGTCGGCGGGCGAGAGATCGTGCGCGACGACGATGGTGGGCTGCGCGACGTGCACCCCGAGCGGCGGCGTCGGTCGGCGGACGCGCGTCTGGCCGGGCTCGGTCAGGCGCATCGCGCCGACGGAGCGGGGCGCGTTGCCCGCGAGCGCGCGCTGGAGGCGATCGCCCACGAACTCGACGTCGTGCCGGCGCTCGCGGAGGTACGCGTCGTCGAGCAGATCGAACTCGCGGACGATCTGCTGCACCGAGATCTCGACCGCCCACTCGGCGTTGCGGTTGCGCTCCTCGATCTCGGCGTGCACGGAGCTCGCGAGCGAGGGGTCGCCCAGCATGACCTGGTAGGCCTCGAGGATCTTGAGGTGCTCGGCCGGCAGCTTGGCCGCGACGCGCGTGTGCACCTCGGCGATCTGCGCCTTGGCCTCCTCGACCGCGTCGGCGTAGCGCTCGAGCTCGAGCGGGATCTCCTCCTTGAGGACCGTCCTTCGCGGGATGCGCCCGGTGCCCGGCTCCAGCACGAGCGCCGTCGCGATCGCCACGCCCGGCGATCCGGCGATGCCGTGCAGCGGCTCGATCGTGAGCCCCGGGGAGCTGGGCGGACGCGAGGTCGGCACGGCGTTACTCGGGCTCCCCGAAGCGGCCCGCGATGAGGTCGCCGATGGCCGCGACGCACTCGTCGGCGCGCGCGCCGGTGGCGGCGACGTCGATGACCGTCCCCTTCGACGCGCAGAGCAGGAGCACGCCCATCACGCTCTTGGCGTTGGCCGCCTGATCGTCGCGCGACACCACGACCTCGCACGGATAGCGGCTCGCGAGCTGCACGAGCTTGGTCGCGGCGCGCGCGTGCAGGCCGAGCACGTTGCGGATCTCGAAGCTCCCCTTGGCCTCGGTCGTCATTCGCTCCTCCCCGGGCCGATCTCCGGCTTCAATTTGGGCTCCGCAGTCACGCGCGAGGCGCGCCCCGAGGGGAGCGCGGGGCCGGGCAGCAGCGGCCCGGGATCGGAGCCGCGCGAGCCCGCGACGTCGCCGCGCGCCACGTCACGATGGATGACGGAGACGTTGGGCACGCCGTGCGCGCCGATGCGCTTCGCCAGCGCCTCGGCCACGGCGACCGAGCGGTGCCGGCCGCCGGTGCAGCCGATGGCGATGGTCAGGTAGGCCTTGCCCTCGCGCGCGTAGAGCGGGATCGAGTGGGCGAGCAGGGCGTCGACGTGGTCGAGGAAGGCCTTCGCCTCCTCGGTCTCGAGCACGAACGCGGCCACGTCGGGCTCGGTGCCCGGCCGGTGCTTCATCGAGGGGACGAAGTACGGGTTCGCGAGGAAGCGCACGTCGAACACGAGGTCCGCGTCGACCGGCGCGCCGAACTTGAAACCGAACGAGACGAGGCGCGTCACCATGCGCCCCGGCTGCCCCGGCGCCGCCGCCGAGAACTGCGCGGCCAGCGCCTGGCGCAGCTCGTGGACGTTCAGGCGCGTGGTGTCGATCACGCGCGTGGAGCGCGCGCGCAGCGGGGCGAGCCGCTCGCGCTCGCGGTGGATGCCGTCGACGACGTCGCCGTCGGCGGCGAGCGGGTGCGGGCGCCGCGTCTCGCTGAAGCGCCGCACGATCGACTCGTCGCTCGCGTCGACGAAGACGATATGGAGATCGCGCGTCCCCGAGGCGTCGAGCGCGTCGACGACCTCGTCGATGGCGGCGAGGAAATCGCCGAGCCGCACGTCGAACCCGAGCGCGACGCGCTGGATGCCACCGCGCTCGCAGAGGTCGACGATCTCGGGCGCGAAGCCGGTCGGCAGGTTGTCGCAGCAGTAGAAGCCGAGGTCCTCGAGCGCGTGGAGCGCGGTGGACTTGCCGGCGCCGCTCATGCCGGTGACGACCACGACCTGCGTCCGCGGATGCGCCGCATCGTTGGGGCGCCCGCTGGGACGGAGACTCGGTGCGCGGCTCATGGCTCTCTCCTCGATGCCTTGAGCGGGCCCGGCGCTTCGGAGGGGGCGGCGGGCGGGCGCGGCGGCAGACCGTTGCGCAGCGTGGCGGGCGAGAACGGGCTCTGCGTCGGCGTCGGACGGCCGAGCAGCGCCTGCTCGAGCCGCTCGCGGAACGCCTGCGCTCCGTGGTGCCCCGCCTTCTTGAGGAGCTCGTTGCGCGCGGCGATCTCGAGGATGGTCGCCATGTCGCGCCCCGGGCGAACCGGGATGGTCACCTCGGGGACGTCGACGCCGAGCAGGTGATAGTGCCGCTCCTCGAGGCCGAGGCGGTCGTAGTCGAGGCTGCCGGCCGCGTCGGACATGTCCGAGAGGAGCACGACGAGATCGATCGGCATCTGCTCGCAGACGCTGGTGACGCCGAACAGATCCTTCACGTTGAGGATGCCGAGGCCGCGGATCTCGATGTGGTGCTCGAGCAGCGCGGCGGCCTGCGCCATGACGATGCCCGGCGGCCGGTACCAGCAGTCGACCACGTCGTCGGCGACGAGCCGGTGGCCGCGCATGACCAGGTCGAGCGCGCACTCGGACTTGCCGATGCCGCTGCGCCCGAGCAGCAGCACGCCGACGCCGAAGATGCCGATGTGCACGCCGTGGATGCGCGTGCGCGGCGCGAGCTTCTCGTCGAGGAAGGCGTGCAGCGCGTTGATGGTCGAGGACGACTTGCGCACCGTGCCGAGCAGCGGCGTGTCGGTCTCGTCGCACGCGGCGGTGAGCTCGGCCAGCGGATCGACGCCGCGCGAGAGGATCACGGCGCACGGCCGCAGCCCCGCGAACCCGCGGCACGCGCGCACGCGCGCCTCGTCGTCGAGCGACTCGAGGAACGAGATCTCGGTCGCGCCGAGGATCTGCACGCGCCACGACTCGAGGCCGTGGAAGTGGCCGACCAGCGCGAGCCCCGATTTCTGGATGCGCGCGTTGCGCACGCGCCGGTCGAGCCCCTTGCGCCCGGCGAGCACGCGCCACTCGAACTGCGCCCCCGACTCCTCGAGCATCTGCGCGACGCTGATGCCGACCGGATCGGGCCCGCCCGACGAGGGCTCGCCGGTGCGGTCGTCGGAGGTGACCTGCTGGCCGAACGCCACCCCCGCTGCGTCCCCCCCCTCCCCGACGCGCATGGTCAAGGCACCTTCGCGTCGGCGTCGCGGAGCAGCTCGTAGACGTCGTGCGACGTCGCGGCGTGCACGAGCTTCTCGCGCAGCGCGGGCTCGCGCAGCAGCCGCGACACGCGCGCGAGGATCCGCAGGTGCTCGACCTGCGCGTGCATCCCCTTCTTGGGGCCGATCACGCCGAGGATGATCTTGGCCGGTCGCGCGTCGATCGCGTCGAAGGGGACGCCGTCCTGCACCACCAGCAGCGCGGCGATCTGCTTGTCGAGCTCGCCGAGGAAGCCGTGCGGGATGGCGATCCCCTCGCCGATCCCGGTGGACTGCAGCCCTTCCCGCTCTTCGAGCACGGCCCGCACGACGCTCTGGTCGCCGGTCGCCGTCCCGAGCGCGAGCAGCGTCGCGACGCGCTCGAGCGCTTCGGTCTTGCGCGCGAGGCCGCGCACGACCTCCACGCGGTCCTCTGCAAGGATCTCCGAGAGGCGCATGCGCGGATCTTCTCACGCGGCGTGCCTCGGACGTCGAGAGGGAATTCGCCCCCGGCGCGCGGTCGCGGAAACGTCGCGGCGCAGGCGCCGGGCGCGCGCGGACGCAGGCGAGGCGCCGCGCTCGCCGGCTCGCGCCGATGCCCCCCAAAAATGGACACGGGAGGCCGGCCCAGCGCCGACCTCCCGCGGCTCACCCGCGCTCGCTCAGCCTTCGTCCTCGGCGCCGGCCGCGGCCCCGTTGGCGGCGACCGCGGCGAACTCGCCGGCCTTCATCGCCCCGCGCTTGGCGGCGATCTTGGCGCCCTTGGCGTTCTGCACCTGGTGCTCGAGCTTGTCGCAGACGCGGTCGAGCGACGCGTACATGTTCTCGCCCGACTCCTTGGCCGTGTAGTGCTCCGAGCCCGACGTCAGGTTCACCTCGGCGACCTGATCCCCCTTCTCGATGGAGAGCGTGACGTTCGCCTTCATAGGCTTGCGGAGGAACTTCTGGATCCTCCCGACCTTTTCGTGGGCGTACTCCTTGATCGCTTCCGAGGAGTCGAGATGGCGGAACGTGATCGCGATGTTCATGCGAGCCCTCCAGCCGGAGCAGCGCGGCGGCGATCGCCGCGGGCCCCGTCGACCGCGTAACGATTCAAGCCAAGCGTTCGTTCCAACCGCGCACGGCGCGACGCGACCTCGAGCCCTCCGTCGTGGACCCCATCCCCCCCGACGCGCCTCGGCCGCGGAGCCCCGCGGCGAGCGAACGTTCGGAGAGAAGCGTGACGGCAGGGGTGGCTCGCGAGGCGACCAACAACACATCTAGCCGAACCCTTCGTCGGGCTTTCGTCAAGGTCCGGACACCGGAGCGACGCAAAGAAGTGGCGGCGGGCGAAGCGCCGACCAAGCGCGACCGAGGGAGGTCGCACCTCCTCGCACTCGGCGCTGCCCGCCGGAGCGGATCGAAGGACCGGGCGCGCGGGCGGAGCGCGAACGGGCGCGCCGCGACGATCGGCGTGGGCTCGGGGGCGAGCGTCCGATCGCGATCGCGCCCTACCACTTCGCCGACGCTCGACCCAACCGACCATCGGCGCCGAGCGGCCGGAACGCGTGCCGTCGGGCGAGCCTGTCGACCCACCACTGCTGGTAGTCCCTCAACGTCTGCACCTCGAGCGCTTCGTGGTCGGCCTGACAGCCGACCTCGAGGTAGGCGTCGAGGTTGGCGAGATCCGGCCGCGGGCTCGTCCCCTCGTGGTGCTCGGCCGCCATCTGCGCGTAGAGCTCCTCCAGCCGCCGGACGAGCAGCGGCATGTCGAAGAGCCGACTCGCGTCGCGCTGGGACCGGAGGCGGTCGCGCAGGGGGGGGAGCAGGCTCGGGTCGTTGCCGAGGGCGACCGCGCGCTCGACGAAATCCTCGGCGGACTCGCAGACCAGCTCGGGGAGCCCCGCCGCGCGCACGAGGCTGCCGCACACGCGCGACGCGAACGAGCGCCCGCTCAGCGTCAGCACCGGCACGCCCATCCACAGGGCGTCCGACGCGGTCGTGTGGGCGCCGTAGGGCGTGGTGTCGAGGAAGACGTCCGCGAGCGCGTAACGCGCCAGGTGGAACGGGTTCGCCAGCTTCGCCGCGAAGACGAGGCGCTCGCGGGCGATCCCGCGCGCCTCTGCGTAGTCGCGCAGGCGCTCCTGCGTCGCGTCGTCGCTCGCGAGGAGCCACAGCACGCCCCGCGCGACCTTGCCGAGCACCAGCAGCCAGCGGTCGAGCGTGAACCGAGTGAGCTTGTGCGCGCCGTTGAAGCAGCAGTAGACGACCGCGTCGTCGGGGAGCCCGACGTCGGCGCGCGACGGCGTCGTCGAAGCCACAGCGCGCGCGCGGCTGCTCGGCTGGTAGCAGGGGAGTCGCAGCACCTTCTCGGAGTAATAGAGCTCGCTCGCTTCGGGGATGATCCAGTCGTCGGCGAGGATGTACTGGTGGTACGGGCTGCCCATGGTGCCCGGGAAGCCGAGCCAGTTCACGACGATCGGCGCGGGGCGCAGGGCCAACAGCTTGAGGCGCGCCTCGCGCGTGTAGCCGTTGAGATCGACGAGGATGTGGATGCCGTCCTGCTCGATCCGCTGCGCCGCGGCCGCGTCGTCGAGCTGCCCGATCGAGCCCCAGTGATCGGCCGTGGAGCGGAAGTGCTGGTGGAGGGGATCGCGCGCCTCGGGGCCGCAGTAGTACGCGAAGACCTCGACGCGCGCGCGGTCATGGAGGGCGAACACCTCCGTCATCAGGTAGCCGACCGCGTGCTCGCGGAGGTCCGAGCTCAGGTAGCCCACGCGCAGGCGCTCGCCCGGCTTGGGCGACGCGGCCCAGGCGAGCCGCGCCCCCTCCGGCGTGCCAACTTCCTGCTGGTTGTAGTGGTGCGCGAGCGCGAGCTGGAAGAGCGGGTCGTCGGTGATCGCCGCGGCCGAGAGCGGCGACATGCCCCGCATCAGCGTGCCGTGATCGACGCGCTCCGAGGGCGAGAGCGCAGGCCACTTGCACTGCCGCTGGCGGAGGGCGACGAGGTGCTGCACCGCCTCGCGCTGCCCCCGATCGATCTCGAGGCTCTGGCGGAGCATCGACTCGGCGGCGTCGTCCTGGTTGCCGCCCTCCAACACGCGCGCGCTCTGGTTCAGCGCGGTGGTCTTGTAGCTGACGGAGAGGCCGTTCACGGAGGCCATCCGCGCAAGCGCGGCCGACCACTGGAGCACCGCCATGCCGGAGTTCCCGAGCCGCTCGTAGAGCCGACCGAGGTTGATGTAGGCCGGCATGAAGTCGGGGTTCAGCGCGATCGCCCGCTCGAGGCACTCCCGCGCGGCGACGAGCTTGCCCGAATCCGCGAGCTGCACCGAGTGGTTGAAGAGCACCGCGCTCAGCAGCGGGTGGTTCGCGTTGTGTTGAATCCAGGTCGCGTAGAGCGTGTCGACGGAGGTCGACTGGCCGCTCCGCTTGAGGGTGTCCGCGGTGCGGATGAGATCCGGCACGGAGAGCTCGCGCCCCATCGCCTGGATCAACGCGGCCGAGAAGATGTCGGGTTCCATGGGGTCGTACCTGGCCTGGCGCCGCAGCGAGTGCAGCGAGTGCAGCGAGTGCAGCGAACGCCGTGGCGCGCCACGACGAGGGGCCTCGTCACCGTTCGGCGTCCGCGAGCGCGGCGAGCTGCGCGGGGCTCATGCTCGCCAGTTGGGTGGAAGTGAAGGCCGCGAGCTGGGTCCCGTTCAGCGCCTCGATGGCCGTGGTGGTCAGGTTGCCGATCGTCGTCGCGTCGAGGGCGGCGACGGTCGTCGTGGTGATCTGGCCGAACTGGGTCGGCGCGAGCGAGGCGAGCTGGGCCGGCGTGAACGCGCCGAGCTGCGCGGCCGTGAGCGCCCCGACCTGCACGTCCGAGAGGGCGCCGAGCTGCGTCGGAGCGAGCGCCTGGAAGCCCGTCGCGGTGAGGCTGCCGATCTGCGCGCCGCTCAGCGAGCCGATCTGCGTCGTGCTCATGACGTTCAGCTGCTCGACGCTGAGCTGCCGGAGCTGCATCCGCTGGAGCCCCAGCAGCTGCGTGGGGGTGAGGGCCGCGACCTGCGTCGTCGAGAGCGCGGCGATCTCGGTCGTGGTGAATCCCTGGACCTGATAGGGCGTGATCGCCGCGAACTGGGTCGACGAGAGCGCGCCTAGCTGCGTCGCCGTCAGGCCGCCGATCCCGGTGCTCGACAGCGACGCGACCTGCTCGACCGTCAGCGTCGCGAACTGGGCCGTGCTCCACGCGCCGACCTGCGCGCTCGAGAGCCCGGAAAGCTCGGTCGCGGTCATGAGCGCGATCTGGTTCGTCGTGAGGCTGGCCATCACGGCGGGCGAGAGGCCGGCGATCCCGGTCGCGGAAAGGCCGGCGAACTGGGTGGTGGTCAGGTTGGCGAATTGCGTGGCGGTGAGCCCCGAGACCGCGGTGTCCGACAGCGCCGCCATCGAGGTCGCCGAGAGCGCGCCGAGCTGGGAGATGCGCAGCGCGGCGACCTGCGTCGCGGTGAAGCCGCCGATCCCGCTCGTCGACAGCGCGCCGAGCTGCGTCGTCGTGAGGGCGCCGAGCTGGTCGGCGGAGAGGGCCGCGACCTGCGTCGAGGCGAGGCCGGCGAGCTCCGACGTGGTCAGGAGGCCGAGCTGCGTGACGTCGAGGCCGGCGACCACCGTCGAGGCGATCGCGCCCACGCCGGTCGGCGACAGGCTGGCGAGCTGGGTGTCGGTGAGCCCGGAGAAGAAGGCGTTCGAGAGCCCGCCGAGCGCGGTCGTCGACAGCGCGGCGACCTGCGCCGGCTTGAGCGCCGCGCTCTGCAGGGTCGACAGCGCGGAGAGCTGCGTCGCCGTCCACCCGGCGCTCCCGGCCGTGGACACCGTGGCGATCCACGTCGAGGAGAGCCCGCCGAGCTGCGTCGAGGTCAGCGCCCCCACCCCGGTCGACGTCAGAGCGCCGATCTGGGTGCTCGCGAGCGCGCCGAGCACCGTGACCGGCAGCGCGGTCAGCTGGGTCGTCGTGAGGGCGCCGATCTGCGGGGTCGACAGCGCGGTCAGCTCGGTCGTCGCCAGCTGCGACAGCTGCGTGGGGGTCAGCCCCGCGACGCCGGTCGTCGAGAGCGAGACGATCTGCGCGGTCGTGAGCGCGGCGAGCTGCGTCGCGGCCAGCGCCGAGACGGCCGTCGACGAGAGCCCGAAGAGCTGGGCGTTGCGCAGCGCGGCCACCTGGGTCGTCGCGAGCGCGCCGATCTGCGCCGGGCTCAGGCCGTCGAGGGCGGTCGTCGTGAGCGCCGCGACCTGGGCCGTCGAGAGCGCGCCGAGCTGCGGCAGCGACAGCGCCCCCGCCAGCGTCGCCGTCAGACCACCGACCTCCGCGGGAGACAGCGCGGCGAGCTGCGTGGACGTGAGCCCGCGGACCTGCGTCGCGCTCAACGCGCCGATCTGCGACGACGTCAGGCTCGCGAGCTGCGTGGTCGAGAGGCTCGCGAGCTGCGCCGGGGTGAGGCCGACCACGGCCGTGGAGTTCAACCCGGCCAGCTGCGCCGGAGAGAGCGCGGCGAGCTGCGTCGTGGTGAGCGCGCCGACGGCGCTCGCGCTCAACCCGCCGAGCTGCGACGGCGCGAGGGCCGCCGCCTCCGTCGCCGTGAGCGCCGAGAGCTGCGTGGTCGCGAGCGAGGCGAGCAGCGTGCTGGTGAGCCCGACGATCTGCGTCGAGGTCATGGCCGCGAGCTGCGTGGTCGACATCGCCCCGAGCTGGTCGACGCTCAGCCCGGAGAGCGCCGTCGAGGAGAGCTGCTGCAGCTGCGTGACCGGCAGGCGGGCGATCTGCGTGGTCGTGAGGCCGGCGATCCCGGAGGACGACAGCGCCCCCAGCTGGGTCGCGTCGAGCGCGGCGAGCTGCGTCGAGGCGAGCGTCGCGGCCTGCGTCGAGGTGAGCGCCTGGAGCTCCGCGGGCGTCAGCGCCGCGAGCTGCGTCCCTACGAGGCCGGCGATCTGCGTGGTCGTGAGCGCGCCGAACTGCGTGCCGGTGAGGCTCGCGAGCTGCCGCGTGTCGAGCGCCGCGAGCTCGGTCTGCGTCAGCGCGCCGATGCCGGTGGTGCTGAGCGCGGCGACCTGCGTGGTGCTCAGCGCCGCGAGCTGCGTCGCGAGCAGGCTCTGGACCTGCGTGTCGGCGAGCGCGCCGACCTGCGAGGCCGTGAGCGCGCCGATCTGCGGCGGCGTCAGGGCGCCGATCTGCGCCGGGGTTAGGGTCGAGAGGACGGGGCCGCGCAGGCTCGCGACCTGCGCCGTCGTCAAGCTCGCGATCTGCGTGGTGCTCAGCGCCACGAGCTGCGTGCCGTCCAGCCCCGCGACCTGCGCGGGCGTGAGCGCGTCGAGCTGGGTCGTCGTGAGCGCCCCGAGCTGGGTCGCACCGAACCCGGAGAGCCCCGCCGCCGTGAGCGCGCCGAGCTGGTTGGGCGAGAGCGCGGCGAGCTGCGGCGCCGTCAGGGCCGCGACCTGGGTGCCGACCAGCCCGGCGACCTGCGCGGCGCTCCACGCGGTGAGCTGCCCCGTCGGCAGCGCGGCGATCTGATCGGTGCTCAGCGCTCCGACCTGCGTCGAGGTGAGGGCCGTGAGCTGGTCGAAGCTCAGCGCCGCGAGCGCGCCCGCCGTGAGGCCCGTGAGGCCCGTGGTGGAGAGCGCGGTGATCTGCGCGTCGGCAAGCGCGGCGATCTGCGTGGGCGCGAGGGCGCCGAGCTGCGTGGAGGCGAGCGCGGCCACGCCGCTCGTCGACAGGGCCGCCAGCTGGCTGGAGCTCAAGGCCCGCACCTCGCTCGCCGAGAGCCCCCTCACGGCGTCGGGCGAGAGGACGGCCAGCTGCGTCGGCTGGAGCGCCGAGAGCTGGGCGAGCGAGAGCGCGCCCACCTGCGTCGACGACAGGCCGCCGACGGCGCTGGTCGCGAGCGCGCGGATCTGGGTCGTGTCGAGGCCGGGAAGCTGGTCGACCGAGAGCGCCCGGGTCTGCGCCGCGGTCAGCGCGGCGATCTGCGTCGTGCCGAGCCCCCGCAGCTCGACCACGCTCAGCCCGCCCACCGCGGTCGTCGTGAGCGCCGCGAGCTGGTTCGTCCCCAGCGCGGCCAGCTGCGTCCCCGCCAGGGTCGCGACCTGCGCCGAGGTGAGCGCGCCCAGCGCGGTGGTCGACAGCGCGGCCACGTGCGCCGTGTCCAGCGATGCCAGCTGCGTGCCGGTCAGGTCGCCGAGCTGGAGGGTCGTGAGGCCGTTGAGCTGCGTCGTGGTGAGGGCGCCGACCTGCGTCGCGCCGAGCGCCCAGATCTGGCTGTCGCTCAGCCCGGCCAGCCCGGTGCTCGAGAGGGCCGCGAGCTGCGTCGCCGCGAGCTGCGCCACGCTCGTGGTCGTGAGCCCGCCGAGCGCGCTCGCCGAGAGCCGCGCGAGCTGGCTCCCGGAGAGGGCGCCGAGCTGGGTCGCCGAGAGGGCGCCGGCCTGGCTGGCCGCGAGGCCGGAGATCGTCGTGGTCGTGAGCTCACCGAGCTGCGTGGTGGTGAGCCACCCGAGCTGCGCGGTCGACAGCGCCCCGAGCTGCGAGGAGGTCAGCGCCCCGAGCTGCGTCGCGCCGAGGCCGCCGAGCTGGCTCTGCGCGAGCCCCACGATCGCCGACGTCGAGAGCGCCGCGAGCTGGTAGGGCGCCAGGGCCGAGAGCTGCGTCGCCGCGAGCGCGCCGAGGCCGGTGGAGGAGAGGCCGCCGAGCGCCGTCGTCGACAGCGCCCCGACCTGCGCGGGGGCCAGCGCCCCGAGCTGCGCGGTCGAGAGCGCGCCGAGCGCGGCGCCGCCCAGGCCGCCGAGCTGCGTCGAGGAGAGCCCCGTGAGGGCGCCGGGCGCGAGGCCCAGGAGCGCCGTCGAGGTGAGCGACGCGAGCTGCGTCGAGGTGAGCGCAGCGAGCACCGGCGCGCTCAGGGCGCCGACGCTGGTGCTCGTGAGGCCGCCGAGCTGCGTGGTCGCGAACGAAGCGACCTGCGTGGCGCTCAGCGCCGCGAGCTGCGTCGCGCTCAGCACGTTGATCGCGGCGCTCGCGAAGCCGGCGAGCTGGGTGGTCGTGAGCGACGCGAGCTGCGTCGGGGTCAGGCTCGCCGCGTCGGTGGTGGAGAGCGACGCGAGCTGCGCCGTCGTGAAGCCCGCGAGCTGGGTCGGCGAGAGCGAGGCGATCGCCGCCGCGCCGAGGCCCGAGAGGGCCGTGGTGCGGAGCCCCGCGAGCTGCGTCGCCGAGAGCTGCGCGAGCTGCGCGGGGCTGAGCGAGGCGAGGTGCGTCGCGTCGAGCCCGGCGAACGAGGTCTGGAACAGCGCGCCGAGCTGGGTGCCCGACAGCGACGCGAGCTGGGGCGTCGACAGCGCCGCGACCGCCGTGCTCCCGAGCCCCCGCAGCTGGGTCGTGGACATCGCCGAGAGCTGCGCCGGCGTGAGCCCGGAGAGCCCGGTCGACGTCAGCGCCCCGACCTGCGCCGAGGTCAGTCCGACGATCGCGGTCAGCGGGATCGAAGCGATCGCGGCGCCGCCGAGCCCGGTCACCGCCGTCGCCGTGAGCGCCCCGAGCTGCGTGGCAGCGAGGCGGCTCACCTGATCGGTGGTGAGCTGGGCGATCGCCGCGGCGGTGAGGCCGTGCGCCTGGGTCGTCGAGAGCGCCTGGAGCTCCGTCGCGGCGAGGCTGCTCACCGCGGTGGTGGTGAGCGCTCCGAGCTGCGCGGAAGTCAGGCCTCCGAGCTGGGTGAGCGTCAGGCCGGCGAGCTGCGCGCCGCTCAAGCCGCTCATCGCCGTCGTCGCCAGCGCGCCGAGCTGGGTCGGCTTGAGCGCGGCGAGGTGCGCGGCGTCGAGCGCGCCGAGGTTCGTGCTCGTGATCCCCTGCACCTGCAGCGTCGTCAGCAGCGCGAGCTGCGTGGGCGCGAGCGCCGCGAGCTGCGTTCCGGCGAGGCCGCGGAGCGCCGCGCTCGAGAGCCCCGGGATCTGCCCGGTCGAGAGCGCGGCGAGCTGGCCCTGCGTGAGGCCCGTCGCCGCGGTGGCCGTGAGGCTCGCGAGCTGCGTCGAGGTGAGCGCGCCGAGCTCGGCCGCGGTCAGCTGCTGGACGTTGGTGCTGGTGAGCCCGCCGATCTGCGTCGTCGTCAGCGCCGCGAGCTGGGTCGCGCTGAACGCCGCGAGCTGCGCCGTCCCGAGCGCGCTCACCCCCGCGGCTCGCAAGCCCTGCACCTGCGTGGTGCTGAGGGACTGGAGCTGCGCGGCGGTGAGGCCGCCGAGGGCGGTCGTGGTCAGCGCGCCGAGCTGCGTGGTCGTCAGCCCCGCCAGCTGCGTCGTCGAGAGCGCCGCGAGCTGGCTGCCGCTCAAGCCGCCGACAGCCGCGGGGGCGAGGGCGCGGAGCTGCGTCGAGCTCAGCACGGCGAGCAGCGTCGAGCCGAGCTCGCCGAGCTCGGTGCCGGTGAGCCCTGGCAGCTGGGTGATCGTGAGCGCCGAGAGGGCCGTGCCGGTGAGGGCCGCGACCTGCGTCGCCGCCAGCGCGCCGAGCGCCGCGGAGGCGAGCCCCACGAGCTGCGTGGTCGTGACGCCCGCCAGCAGCTCCGGGCTCAGGCCCGCGATGGCGGTCAGGGTGATCGCGCCGAGCTGGGTCGAGGTGAACGCGGCGAGCTCGGTGGGCGCGAGCTGATCGAGGTTGGTGCTGGTGAGCCCGCGCACCTGCGTGGTGGTCAGCGCCGCGAGCTGGGTCGCGCGGAGCGCGGCGAACTGGTCGACGCCGAGCGCGCTGACGACCGCCGCGCTCAGCGCCTGCAGCTGCGACGTCGAGAGGGCCTGGAGCTGCCCCGGCGTGAAGCCGGCGACGGCCGTCGTGCTGAGGCCGCGCAGCTGCGTCGCCTGGAGCCCCGACAGCTGCGTGGTGGTCAGCGCCGCGAGCTGCGCGTCGCTCAGGCCGCCCGCGCCACTCATGCTCAGGGCGCCGAGCTGGGTCGCGCTGAGGGCCGCGAGGGCGGGCGCGTCGAGCTCGCCCACCTCGGTGAGGGTGAGGCCCGCGAGCTGCGTGGAGGAGAGCGCCGACAGCTGCGTGCCGGTGAGCGCGCCGAGCTGCGTCGCGGCGAACGCGGCGAGCGCCGTCGCGGGGAGGCCCGCGAGCTGCGAGGTCGTCAGGCCGGCGAGCTGATCTTCGCGCAGGCCGCCGAGGGCGCTGGTGGTCAGCGCGCCGAGCTGCGTCGCGGTGAGCTGGGCCAGCTCCGTCGCGACGAGCTGGCCGACGTTGGTGCTGGTCAGGCCGCGGATCTGCGTCGCGGTGAGCCCGGCGAGCTGCGCCCCGCTGAGCGCCGCGATCTGGCTCGGCGTGAAGTTGCTGACGGCGGTCGCGCTGAACCCGCGGAGCTGGCCGATGCCGAGGCTCTGCAGCTGCGTCGCGGTCAGCCCGGAGACGGCCGTGGTCGTGAACCCGCGGAGCTGGGTCGTGGTGAGGCCGGAGAGCTGCGTGGTCGCGAGGCTCGCCACCTGGTCGGCCGACAGCCCGCCGAGGGCCGAGGCGCCGAGGGCCGAGAGCTGGACCGAGCTGAGCGCGGCGAGGGCGGTGGTCGCGAGCTCGCCGAGGTCGGTGCCGTTCACGCCCGAGAGCTGCGTCGTGCCGAGCGACGCGAGCTGGCTGGTCGTCAGCGCGGCGAACTGGCTGCCGGCCAGCGCGCCGAGCGAGGTGCTCGCGAAGCCCGCGAGCTGGGTGGTCGTCAGCCCCGCGAGCTGCTCGGTGGCGAGCCCGGCGAGCGCGGCCGTCGAGAGCGCCCCGAGCTGCGTCGACGTGAGCGCCGCGAGCTCGGTGGCCGCCAGCTCGCTCACGTTGGTGCTCGTGAGGCCGCGCACCTGCGTGGTGGTGAGCGCCGCGAGCTGCGTGCCGCTCAGCGCGGCGACCTGGCCGGCGTCGAGCTGGCTGATGGCCGCAGCGCTGAAGCCCTGGAGCTGCGTCGCCGCGAGCGAGCGCAGCTGGGTCGACGAAAGCCCCGCCATCGCGTTGGTCGAAACGGCGCGGAGCTGCGTCGTGCCGAGGCCGCTCAGCTGCGTCGTCGTGAGGTTGCCGAGCTGCTCGCCGCCGAGGCCGGCGATCGCCGTCGCCCCCAGCGCGCCGAGCTGGGTCGGACCGAAAGCGCCGAGCTGCGTCGCGTCGAGCCCGCCGAGCTGGGTGCTGGTGAACCCCTGGGCCTGGGTGGTGCTGAGGAGCGTCAGCTGGGTCGTCGTGAGGGCGCCGAGCTGCGTGTCGACCAGCGCGCCGATGGAGCTCGAAGCAAAGCCCGACAGCTGGGTGTCCGTGAGCGAGACGAGCTGGTCCTCGGTCAGCCCGGCGAGGGCGGAGGTCGTCAGGGCGCCGAGCGAGGTCGACGTCAGCGCGGCGAGCTCGGTAGGCTGCAGCTGCCCGACCTGCGTGCTCGTGAGCCCGCGCGCCTGGGTCGTCGTGAGCGCTTGGAGCTGCGCCGGGCCGAGCGCCGCGAGCTGGCCGACGCTCAGCGCGCCGACCCCCGCGGAGGTGACCGCCCGCAGCTGCGTCGTCGAGAGCGCCCGGAGCCCGGTCGCCGTGAGCCCGCCGACCGCAGTGGTCGTGAGCGACGCCATCTGGCTGGTGCCGAGCCCGAGGAGCTGGGTGGTCGTGAGGCTCGCGGCCTGGTCGGCGCCGAGGCCCGCGACGGCCGCGTTGCTCAAGGCGCCGAGCTGCGTCGCCGTGAGCGCCCGCAGAGACTCCGGCGAGAGGCCGCCCACGTCGGCGCCGTTGAGGCCGGCGAGCTGCGCCGTCGTGAGCGAGCTCAGCTGCGTGCTCGAGAGGGCGCCGAACTGCATCGTGGCGAGCGCCGCGAAGGCCGAGCTGGCGAAGCCCGCGAGCTGGGTCGTGCTGAGCGACGCGAGCTGCCCGGGGCTCAGGCCCTGGAGGGCGTTCGAGCTGAGCGCTCCGAGCTGGGTCGACGTGAGCGCCCCGAGCTCCGTAGACGCGAGCAGGGCGACGCTCGTGCTCGTCAGGCTGCGGATCTGGGTGGTCGTGAACGACGCCAGCTGGGTCGGCGCGAGCGCGGCGAGCTGGCTTACGGCGAGCGCGCCGACGAACGGGGCGCTGAGCGACTGGAGCTGCGGGGTCGACAGCGCCTGCACGAGCGCCGTCGTGAGGCCGCTGACCGCGGTCGTGGTGAACGCGGCGAGCTGCAGCGTCGAGAGGCCGCGGATCTGCGTCGTGCTGAGGCCCGCGACCTGATCCGCGCTCAAGGCGAGGATCGCGTTGCCGCTCAGCGCGCCGAGCTGCGAAGCCGTGAGCGCGCCGAACGCGTCGCTCGCGAGCCCGATCACGTCGGCGCCGTTCACGCCGTGCAGCTGCGTCGTGCTCAGCGAGGCGAGCTGCGTGGTGCTCAGGCCCGCGAACTGCGTGGTCGTGAGCACGCCGATGGCGGAGCTCGCGAGGCCAGAGAGCTGGGTCGTGCTGAGCGAGGCGACCTGCCCCTGGCTCAAGCCCGAGAGCGCGCGGACGGTCAGCGCCCCGAGCTGCGTCGACGTGAACGCCGCGAGCTCGGTCGGCAGGAGCAGGGCGACGTTGGTGGCCGTCAGCCCCCAGAGCTGGCTCGGCGTGAAGCTCGCGAGCTGCGTCGCGGCGAGGGCCGCGAGCTGCGTCGGCGCGAGGCTGCTCACGACCGCGGAGCTCAAGCTCTGGAGCTGCGTCGTGACGAAGCCGGCCAGCTGGTCGACGCCGAGCCCCTGCGACGCCGTCGCCGTGAGCGCGCCGAGCTGCGCCGGCGCGAAGCCCGCGAGCTGGGCCGTGCCGAGCGCGCCCAGCTGTTCGGCCGTGATCCCCTTGATGGCCGTGACGCTGAGCGCGGCGAGCTGGGAGGGCGCGAAGGCCGCCAGCGCCGTCGGCGCGAGCTGCGCGACGTCCGCGCTGCCGAGCGCCTGGAGCTGCGTCGAGGCGAGCGAGGCAAGCTGCGTGGTGGCGAGCGCCGCGAACTGCGTGGCGCTGAGCGCCGCGAGGAGCGAGCCCTCGAGGCCGGGGAGCTGCGTCGTGGCGAGCGCGCCGACCTGCGTGGTGCTCAGCCCCGCGATGGCCCCTGCCGTCAGCGCCCCGAGCTGCGTCGAGCTGAACGCCGCGAGCTCCGTGAGCGCGAGCTGCCCCAGGTTCGTGGGGGTGAGCCCGCGAACCTGCGTCGGGGTCAGGGCGCCGAGCTGGGTCGAGGTCAGGGCCGCGACCTGCGTCGGCACGAGGGCGCTGATGGCCGCGGGCGCGAAGGCCTGGAGCTCCGTGACGGAGAGCGCGGGGAGCTGCACCCCCGTGAAGCCGGCGACCGCGGTCGTCGTCAACGCGCCGAGCTGGGTGGTCGTGAAGGCGGCGAGCTGCGTGCCTGCCAGGCTCCCGAGCTGGGTGGCGCTCAGGCCCCTGAGCGCGGTGGTGCTCAGCCCGGCGAGCGCGCTCGTCGACAGCGCCGAAAGGCCGTTCGTGCCCAGCGCCCCCAGCTGGTCGCTCGTGAGCCCGCGCAGCTGCGTGGAGGTCAGCGCGGCCAGCAGCGTGGACGCGAGCCCGCCGAGCTCGGCCGGGGTCAGCGCTCCGACCTGCTGCGAGCTCAGCTCGCCGAGGAAGGTGGTCGTCAGCTCCGCGAGCTGGCCCGGCGTGAACGCGTCGAGCTGCGCGGCCGTGAAGCCGAGGGCCGCCGACGCGGTGAGCGCGCCGAGCTCGGTCGCGCTCAGATACCCGACCTGCGTCGTCGTGAACGCCGAGACCTGCCCGCCGCTCAGCATCGCCAGCGCGGTCGCGCTCAACGAGACCACGTCCGTCGTGGTCAGCGCGGCGATCTGCGTCGACTGCATCCGCGCGTATGCGGTCGTCGTGACGCTCGCGAGATCCGTGGTCGAGAGCGCGGCGATGTCGGTCGCCGTGAACCCCGACAAGGACGTGATGGGCACTAGCCTCGCCCTCCGCCCCCGCCCCGGGCTCGGACGGTCGGCTCGACTGCGTCACCGCCCGAGTCGGGCACGAAATCGCGCATCGGACGCGCCCCGGCGAGCCTCTGGGACGCCCGGCCCGTCCGCTCTGGTGGAGTCCGCGAGCAGAGCACTCGAACCTCCCCGCTCGTACGTTCCGAAGACTACGAGGGTGACTCCACCCGGCAACGCACGAGAGGACGATTTGCCGAAACCCTGAGCTTGGCCCGGGGTCTCGGCGGATTCTGCCGAAGCGACCGCGAGGCCGCCCTCGTCGGATCGACGGCCAGCGCGGGCTCGAACTTAAGGGGCCGTGTCGGAATTCGGCGCGACGCGATGGTCGCGCCCACCGCGGAGCTAGAACATCTTCTTGCGCTTGCTCGACGCGAGGATGCCGAGCACCTCGCGGTACTTCGCGACCGTGCGGCGCGCGATCTGGATCCCCTCGTTCTTCTCGAGGAGCTCGACGATCGCCTGATCCGACAGCGGGTTCTCTTTGTCCTCGGCGTCGATGAGGTGCTTGATCGCCTGCTTCACCGCCTCGGACGCGATGTCCTCGTCGGCGCTGCGGCGTATGGCCGAGTTGAAGAAGTACTTCAGCTCGAACAGCCCCTGCGGCGTGTGGACGTACTTGTTGGTGGTGACGCGCGAGATCGTCGACTCGTGCATGCCGACCGTCTCGGCGACGTCACGCAGGATCATCGGCTTGAGGAAGTTCACCCCCTTCTCGAAGAACTCGCGCTGCTTCTCGACGATGCACTCGGTGACCCGGATGATCGTCTTGCGGCGCTGCTCGATGGCGCGGATGAGCCACTGCGCGTTGCGCAGCTTCTCGCCGATGAACTCCTTGGCGTGCGGATCCTTGAGCAGCCGCTTGGCGAGCTGCTCGTTGATGTAGAGCCGCTGCAGCCCCTTGTCGTTGTCGACGACGACCCAGCGATCGCCGTCGCGCGTGACGTAGACGTCGGGCGTGATCGCGATCGACTTGTCGTCGATCGTGCTGAAATTCCGAGCCGGGCGGCTCTCGAGCTTCTGGATCTGCTTGGCCGCCTCGATCACTTCCTCGACCGGGACCTTGAGGTCGCGGGAGATGGCGCCCCAGTTGCGCTTCTCGACGTTGTGCAGATGGCGGTCGATGATCGCGAGCTCGGTGTCCTCGCAGCCGTAGAGCTCGGCCTGCACGCGCAGGCACTCGCGCAGGTCGCGGCAGCAGGTCCCGACGGGATCCATCTGCTGCATGATGGTGAGGACCTCTTCGGCGTCCTCCGGGTTGAGCTCGGCTTCGCGCGCGAGGTCCTCGAGCGAGATGTCCGGCGTGCGCGAGCCGTCCTCGCGCTCCGTCCCCTTGAGATCGAGAAACCCGCGCTCGTCGAGGTTGCCGATCACGAGCTCGGCGAAGTGCCGCTCGGTGTCGGTGAAGTCGCTGTTCTGGACCTGCCAGAGCAGGTGCTCCTCGAGGCTCTCGGTCTTCGTGAGGTTCTGCTCGATCGGCGGCAGCTCCTCGAAGCCGCCGCGGCTCGACGGTAGGGCCTGCTGCTGCGACCGGTTCTCCAGGAACTGCTCCCAGTCGACCTCGGCGACCTGCTTCTCCTGCACGCGGTCGGCGATGTTGACGTCGGCTTCGAGGCGCTCGGTCATGCCGACGCGCTCCTCGAGCGGGACGTCGGTCGGCGGCGCGGTCGGGTCGGCGTCGTCGGTGCGCGGCTTCGGATCCGTGCCGTCGTCCGCGAGGACCGGGTTGTTCTCCAGCTCGTGGCTGATCTCGTCACGCAGCTCGAGCTGGTTCAGCTGGAGCAGGCGGATGGCCTGCTGCAGCTGCGGCGTCATCACGAGGTGCTGGCTCAGCTTGAGCTGTTGTTTGATCTCCATGCGGGACCCTGGAACCTGTCAGCGATCGTGGATGGCGCGGGGCGGACTGGATTCGCGCTGCCGTACGCGTCCGATTCCGGACGGAGGGGCGGCGTCGCCGACCATCAACATACCACGGCGCGCCTGTTGCTTCCGGGCCAATTCAGCCGCGGCGGGGGGCGCGGAAGTGCCCGAGCCCGGCTATTGAAACGGGTTTTCGATGTCGCCGGTCGGTCTGGCGGTCGGTCGGGTCGGCGGTCGGGGGGGCGTCGACGTGCTCGGACGCGGCCTCGGCGACGGGGTCGTCGGTGGGCCCGCCGCGAGGGACGTGCTCGGCGAGACGAACGCGAGGGCGCTCGGCACGCCAGAGGAGGACGCAGAGGCCGATGGCGGCGCAGCCGGCGTGACGGAGCTGGCGCTCGGCGGCAGGCTCGACGCCTCGCCGTGCGCGGAGGGCTCGCCCCCCGGAGGCTTCACGCTCGGCACGCGCGGCACGCTCGGCACGCTCGGCACGCTCGATGCGAAGCCGGGCCCGGGCTCGCGCGCGCGCCCTCTCAGCGCCGCGACCGCCGCGATCGTTCCCCCGGCGATCACCACGAGGACGAGCGCGGTGAGGCCGATGGTGCGCACGCGCTCGCCGCGGCTCCCCGAGTCGCGCACCGAGATCTCGAACCGCGCGGGGGGCTCGAGCTCGTCGGCGAGGTTCGCCATCGGCGCGCCGCCGGGCATCGAGACGCGCGAGAAATCGGGGCGGTGCAGCCCGTCGACCCGGCGCGCGAGGAGCGGGATCCCCTGGGCGTCGAACTGCACGATGCGATCGAGATCGGCGACCAGCTCGGTCATCGACTGGTAGCGGTCCTCGGGGCGCTTCGCGAGCGCCTTGAGCGTCACGTCCTCGAGCGCGCCGAGCTCGCGCGCGGGCCCGGGGACTTGCGACGGCGGGATGGGGGCCTCGAACATGTGCTTGGTGAGCACCCCCATGTACGTGTCGGCCTCGAACGGCACGCGGCCGGTGAACATCTCGTACATGATGACGCCGAGCGCGTAGATGTCCGTGCGCGCGTCGATCACGCCGCCCGAGGCCTGCTCCGGGCTCATGTAGTGCGGCGTGCCGAACACCATCCCGGTGCGCGTGAGCTTGGCGCTGCCGGCGACCTTGGCGACGCCGAAATCGAGGATCTTCGCGAGCTCGCGGCCGCTCGACTGCACGATGAAGACGTTGTCGGGCTTGAGGTCGCGATGGACGATCCCGGCGTCGTGCGCGGCCTGCAGGGCGCCGGCGACGTCGCGCAGGATGGCGACCGCGCGCAGCGCCGGGATGGCGCCGCCGAGCTTGATCATCCGCGCGAGCGCCTGCCCCTCGAGCAGATCCATCACCATGTACGCGCCGCCGTCCGGCAGCGAGGTGAAGTCGGTGATCTCGACGACGTTCGGGTGGTGGATCTGCCCCGCGGCCTGCGCCTCGATCAGGAACCGCGAGCGGGTCTCCGGGTCTCGCGCGAGCTCGCGCTTGAGCAGCTTCAGGGCGAAGCGCTTGTTGAGCTTGAGGTGCGTGACCTCGAAGACGATCCCCATGCCGCCTTCGCCGAGCACCTTGTCGACGCGGTACGTGCCGGCGATCGTGGCGCCGACGACGAACTCGTCGTTCGGGCGCGTGATCGCCATCATCGTGCCGGCGACCCCCTCGAGCTTGGTGCCGTCGAACGGGCAAAATACGACCTCGCCGGAGAAGCTCTGGCCGCAGGTCGCGCACGATCGCACGCGAGAAGCGTAGCGGAAAACGGCGCGTGGGTCGCGCCGGGCGCGCCGCGGCAGAGGCGGTACGCTCTGCCCATGGAGCTCCCGCCGCCGGCTGGTCCGCGCGTCTTCGGCGCGTTCATGGCCGGCGTCGCGCTGCTCGCCGCCGCCGCGGCGTCCCTCGAGGCGCCGAGGTCGGGGGTCGCGCTCTGGCTGACGGCCATCCCGTGCTTCGGCCTGGGGCTCGCGGTCGTGCTCGTGCGCGAGCGAGGCCAGGCGGGCCCGCTCGGCATCGTGGCGCTCGGCAGCGCGCTCGGCGGGCTCTTCGCAGGCGCGACGCTCGCCGCGCTCACCGCTGCGAGGGGCTGGCCCAACGGCGCAGGCATCGCGCTCGGGCTCCTCTTCGGGCTGCCGATCGCCTGCGCGGTGTTCGCGCCGCTGTGCACGCTCCCCTTCGCGCCGCTGCTGGTCGCCGCCACACGGGCGATGCGCGCGCCGTCGCACGACGGCCCTGCGGTGGTGCTCACGGTCGCCGGCGCCTGGGCGGCGGTGGTGTCGCTCGCCCTCGCGGTGTTCGGCGGCTACGGCTACGCGTACGTCCCCGCGTTCCTCGGCCTCACGCTCGTCGTGGCCGGGGAGCACGCGCGCGATCGACTCGTCGAAGAGCTCGCGGCCATCCGGAGCGGCGCGCGCCGCGGGCTCTCGCTCGTCGGCGGCGCGGAGGCCGAGGCGCTGGCGGACGCGAGCCTCGCGCTCCCGCTGCTGCGCGGCGCCGACGTGGACGCGCAGGCGTGGGTCGTGCGCTCCGAGCCGACGCGGGAGTACCGCGACGCGCCCGCGCGCGTGACGTTGGCGCGCGTGCAGGCCGACGCGCGCTCCAAGCCGAACGTCGTGCGCGCCGCGTTCGCCGGCGCGCGACCGATGGCGGGCGCGGCGATCGTGCTCGCGCTCTGGGGCGCCGCGCTGGTGCTCATCGCCGAATTCGCGCTGTTCCGCGCGCACCGGTGACCGCGCCTCCGGGGACGCAAGGCCGTCGGACAAAAAGCCGTCGGGCGGCGCCTCTCGACGTCGCCCGACGAACCGTGGCGCGCGCGTGCCGCCTACGCGCTCACGGCGCCTTGGTGCCGCAGCCCGCGCAGAACTTCGCGCCGCCCGTCAGCTCGCCGCCGCAGCCGGTGCAGAACTTCTTCGACGCGAGCGTGCCGCCGCACTCCTGGCAGAACTTCCCCATCGGCACGTTGGCCTTGCAGCCACCGCACGTGACCATGCCGCCCGCGGCCTGCGCCGGCGTCGCGGCCTGCTGCGGCTGCTGCGGCGCCTGCGGGTTGGGCGCCCCGCCCTGGAACTGCGGCTGGAACTGCGGCTGGCCGTAGCCCGGCTGCTGCCCCTGGCCGTACATCCCGCCGCCGATCGCGTTCGCCATGCCGACGCCCGCGGCCATCTGCGCGCCCATGAGCGCCACGCCGGCGTTGCCGCCGCCCTGCGCCATCCCCTGCCCCGCGCCCATCATCGCCTGGCCGGCCGCGTAGTTGTTGTAGTTGCCGGCGAGCTGCTGGACGTAGCGCGCGTCCTTGTTGAACTGCTGGTCGATCTTCGCCTGCTGGCGCGCCGCCTCGGCCATGCCCTTCTTCTGCTCGAGCAGGATGTTGGCGTCGGCGTCGGCGAACTCGGCGATCTTCTTCTCGTCCTCCTCGCTGAAGTTCAGCGTGGGGAAGCACGAGAGCACGCGCAGGCCGATGCTCTGCAGCTCCGGGCACTCGCGCACCATCCGGTCGCCGATGACCTTCTGCGAGGCCGCGATGTCGAGGAAGTTGAGCTCCTTCGACTTGAACAGCAGGCCGATGCCCGAGCGCGCGCCCTGGAGGAAGGCCTCCGAGACCCACTTGAGCACGTCCTCGTTCTGCCCCGCGGCCGCCTGGCCGACGTACTGCACGATGAACGTGGCCGGGTCGACGACCTGGATCACGAAGGAGCCGAAGACGCGCGGCGAGATGGTGAGGCCCGTCTCGGGATCGCGCAGGCGGTTGACCGGACCGCCGAACTTCAGGTCACGCTGCGGCGCGGTCTTCACGAAGAAGACCTCGCTGATCCACATGTTCCCGCCGGTGAACTTGTCGACCAGGTTGCTCAGGAACGGGATGTTCGACGTCTGCAGCGTGTGACGGCCCGGGCCGAGGATGCCCATGACCTTGCCGTCTTTGAAGAAGACCGCGCACTCGTCGCTGTCGACGGTGAGCTGCGCGTACATGGGGATCGTCTGATCGGGGTGCTTGTAGACGATGAACTGCTTCGCCGGATCGGGCCGGGCGATGCACAGCTCCTGCGTGCCGGACTTCACGAAATCGAAGATCCCCATGACGGCTTGCTCCTGCGGCGGGACGGACGCCGATACCCACCGGACGATAAGGACGGCTCGGGCGCGCTGCAACGAGGGCGATTCGGCCGCGGTCCGGGGCCTTCTCGCGCGGTAACGCGGCGAGGTCGGACGCGACGCCCGGTGCCCGCTTCCGCCACGGCCGCGGCTTGGATACGACACGCCGCGTGAGCACGCAGTCGCCCGCCCAGACCTTCCCCTGTCAGCAGTGTGGCGCCGCGCTCCTCTGGGACGCGACCAAGCGGGCGATGTCCTGCCCGTACTGCAACTTCCAGCAAGCGATGCCGATGCAGGCCGCGGCCGGAGCCATCCGCGAGATCCCGATCGAGGAGGGATACCGCACCGCGCAGCGCGGCCTCGGCACGCAGGTGCAGACGGTCAACTGCCAGGACTGCGGCGCGACCGTGAACGTCGGCGAGGGCGAGCGCACGGCCAAGTGCGCGTTCTGCGGCTCGGAGAAGGTGCTGGCGGTCGAGACCGACGCCAACGCGATCCGGCCCGAGTCGCTCGTCGCGTTCCAGGTCGACAAGGCCGCGGCGAACAAGAAGTTCGCCGACTGGATCAAGGATCTCTGGTTTCGGCCGAGCAACCTCAAGCACATGGCGAAGGTGCAGGAGATGGGGGGCGTGTACGTCCCCTACTGGACCTTCGACGCGCAGCTGCACAGCAGTTGGACGGCCGAGGCGGGCTACTACTACTACGAGACCGAGTGGTACGAGACGATCGAGAACGGCGAGAAGGTCACCAAGGAGCGGCAGGTCCAGCGCACGCGCTGGGAGCCGGCCTGGGGCCAGCGCTCGGACTTCTACGACGACGTGCTGATCTGCGCGTCGAAGGGGCTCCCCCCGGAGCTGGTCGAGAAGTTCTCGACGTTCAACACGCAGGGGCTCGTCCCCTACGCGCCGCAGTACCTCGCGGGCTGGCGCGCCGAGGCCTACGCCGTCGACCTGCCGAACGCGCACTCGAAGGGGCGCGAGAAGATGGTCGACTCGCAGTACGCGCGCTGCGGGCGTGACGTGCCGGGCGACACGCACAGGAACCTCTCGGTGAACAACCAGTTCAGCCGCGAGACGTTCAAGCACGTGCTGCTGCCGATCTGGATCGCGGCCTACCGCTACAACGAGAAGGTCTATCGCTTCCTCGTCAACGGCCAGACCGGCGAGGTCGTCGGCAAGGCGCCGTGGTCGTTCTGGAAGATCTTCTTCTTCACCGTCTTCTGCGTCGCCGTGATCGGCGTGATCGGCTACCTCGTCCAGCAGAACCAGGCGAACAGCCAGGGCTCGAGCAAGTCGTCGAAGCCGACCATGCAGAAGGACGAGGGGCAGGAGCTCCAGCCCAAGAAGAGCAAGAAGAAGAAGCCGGCCGACGACGAGCAGGAGCTGCAGCCGAAGGACAAGGCGCCGAGCGACGACGACGAGCAGGAGCTGCAGCCGAAGAAGGGGAAGAAGAGCGGCGCGCTCCCCCCCGGGCTCTTCCGCGGCCAGGACGGCCGGCTCGTCGCGGTGCCGGTCTGATGGGCACGCCGTTCAAGTCCTCGCGCACCGTCCGCTGGGACGAGCTCGACGTCGCGGGGTTCGTGTACTTCCCCCGCGTCGTCGCACTCGCGCACGAGGCGATGGAGCGGATCTTCGAGGCGAGCTCGCCGCGCGCGTACGCGTCGATGATCGCGAGCGGCCTCGGCCTGCCGTGCGTGCACGTCGAGACCGATTTCTCGGCGCCGCTGCGGCTCGGCGACACGATCGAGGTCGAGACGTCGGTGGTGAAGCTCGGGCGCTCGAGCGTGGAGCTCGACGTGCGCGTGCGCCGCGACGCGACCGTCGAGTGCGCGCGCGTGCGCTACGTCGTCGCGTGCACCGATCTGCGCAAGCCGGCCGCGGTGCCGCTGCCCGCCGGCGTGCGCTCGATGTTCCTCGCGCACGTGGCGAGCCCCGGCCCGAGCTGAGCGCGCTCGGGGCTCGCGCGCGGCGTCAGTTGCGCGGCAGCGCGAAGCGGAACGCGTTGCCCGCCGCGCCGCTCTCGACCCACATCCGCCCGCCCTGCGCGGCGACGAGCTCGCGGGCGATCGCGACCGACAGCGACGCGCGCCCACCGCGCACGCTCGGCGCGCCGAGCGCGGGCGCCTGCGCCGGGGATTCGAGGCCGGGGCCGTCGTCGTGGACGCTGAAGACGATCTCGTGCCGGTGCGCCTGCACCGCGACGGCGACGCGACCGGTCGGCGGGGTCCACCGCGCGGCGTTGCCGAGCAGGTTGCCCAGCGCGTGGCGCACCCGCTCCGGGTCGCAGCGGATGGTCGGCTCGCGCGCCGGGGCGGCGAAGTCGAGCGGGCGCTCGCCGAGGAGCAGGCGGACGTCGTCGAGCGCGCCCTGCACGAGCGCGCTCGGCGTGAGGTCCACCAGCCGCGCCGCGCCGAGCCCCGAGCGGAGCTGGGCGAGCGCCGCGACGTCGCCGAGCAGCCGCTCGATGCGGAGCGTCGCGCGGCGCA
>CAIXWQ010001087.1 GCA_903923175.1 uncultured delta proteobacterium
GGCGAGCACATCATCCAGCTACGCGCCCTGGCCCTGAGCGACCGTTGGGATCACGCGATGGAGCTGACGCTCGGGATGCCGGCGCCTCGGATCAGGCGCGCGGCGTGACGGCGACGGCGCTCACGATGGGAACCCCACCCGCCAATACCCACTGTCGGATAGGCACGTTCGGGAGCACGCGGTCCGTCAAGTGAGCCGCTGTATTGCACATTACGCGGGCGGCACAACTTGGACACACGCCTCGCTGCCTGCACGAGAACGCGACGAGGCGATCCTTGCGGCACGACTCGCAGTGAACGCGCAGAAAGCCAAATTCCAAAAGTCCGCAGCGCAAGAAATCGTGGAAGGCACGCGCGACGTACTTCGGCAGCGGCGCGGCGTAGTGCTCGGCGGCGAAGCGCAGAAAGGCCGCCAGGTGCTCTTTCACGATCGAGTACAGCACCGTTTGCTCGGGGCGATGGCGTTCGTGAACCGGCGAAGCGCGCGCGTGCATGCGCGCGGGATGGCGAGGCGCGTGCCGCCGGCCGGCGTCGCGAAATCGACTTGAATTGTGGGACGTCGAGAGGCGCACGGACCGGCGGAGGCCCAAAGTCCGCCGGCGCCGCCGGCGGCGTCGAGCGCGACGATCGAGGCGCGCGCCTGCTGCACGCGCACGAGGCCGTTCGTGCCGAGCGGCGTCTTGAAGCCCAATATGCGCCTGTGCGTCTGTGCGCAGCCTCGGCTTCGTCGCGGTCGGTTGCGTGTCGAGCGAAGGCGAGTGTCGATCGGGCGAATCCGAAGGCCATCGCGGAGGACGTCGAGGGCGCTCTGCTCGCCTTCGATCGACGCGGTCGCGGAGATCGCGCAGGCAGGCAGGCGGAGCGACGGGCACACCCACCCGGCCAAGGCCGCTTGGCAGCTCCCGCCGGAGGCGCTCAAGCCGTCGACCACGCTCTGCGGGCACGGCAGCACTTGAACCCCGAAAGACTGGTTGCTGCGATCGACGTGACGCTCGAAGCCGACGGTCGCTGACCCTGGAGCCGAGTCATGTGCGTCGCGCCGAGGGAAGCGCAGGCGTGTCGGGGTTCGGATCGCGCGCTCGCAGGGCAGGGCGGCGCGCGGCGGACGCGGCGGACGCGGCGGGCGCGGCGGGCAACTGTCCCGGTGAGCGTGCGGTAGTGCACCTCCGATCAGACGCCCGGAACGAGCGTGCTCGCTCGTCGACCAGCCCTCCCAAGCCCAGCCGTCGCAATCCCGACAGCGGCCGTGCGCGGTGCGGCATGCCACACACGCGCGTCGCACAGGCACCTGGACCGCAACAGCCGCAACACGGCTGATATTATTGGCATTTATGCGCAACTTGCCCGCAACGGCCATGGGCCGTGCGCAGGCGCCCCCCCCCGCCGCGACCACTACGCCCGCCCAAACCACCCCCAACCGCGCCGCGATGGCGCTGCGAATCGCTGGCGCCCGTGACTTGAGCCAAGCCAGGTCGACCGGCGCGACCTCAGGGTGCTCCGCGACCCAGCGCCAGCGCGCTACGGCTCCGCTCAGCGAGGCGCCGCTGTTGCCGAGGCTCCACCTCGACGCTCTCTCTCGCGCGCGGCCCTACGTTTTCGCGGTAGTGGCGGCTCGACGTCGAGAACCGCACCCGATCGCTTGACGGCGAGCGAGACCGCCGATCGCTGCGCTCGAATCCGCGACGGTGCCGGCGAACGCGAACGAGTCGGCGGACGCGAAGTAGGCACGAAGCGACGCGATGGCGCTGGCAGATCAGGTCGAGCCGAGGATCCCCGTTCATCACCCTGAAGCACA
>CAIXWQ010001088.1 GCA_903923175.1 uncultured delta proteobacterium
ACGGCCACGTTGAAGCGGGCGAGGGCCGATAAGTCCGCAGGGCCTAGCCGATGGCCTCTCCGTCGCTGAAGGGCGACGGCCACGTTGAAGCAAGGACGGGCACGACCGCGCGAAGGCGTTCCTGAAGCCTCTCCGTCGCTGAAGGGCGACGGCCACGTTGAAGCGAAGCCGGCCACGATACCGTGCACGATCATCTCACCGCTCTCCGTCGCTGAAGGGCGACGGCCACGTTGAAGGGCGACGGCCACGTTGAAGCACGTCAGGCTCCCGGTGGTGCTCGTGGTGGCGCTCGTCTCTCCGTCGCTGAAGGGCGACGGCCACGTTGAAGCGACGCGCGTCTCCGTTCAGTCCGGCTCGGCGGCCGTGCTCTCCGTCGCTGAAGGGCGACGGCCACGTTGAAGCCAGTGAGGAAGAGTCATGACGCCCCAAATACCAAGAGCTCTCCGTCGCTGAAGGGCGACGGCCACGTTGAAGCTTCGGGCTCGACTACTTCCTGGTCGGCAACGCCAACTCTCCGTCGCTGAAGGGCGACGGCCACGTTGAAGCGAGGTCATCGCCCCGCGTGGCCTCGGTGTCGTCGCCCTCTCCGTCGCTGAAGGGCGACGGCCACGTTGAAGCGTCTTGGGCTGCGACGTCGGGATCTGGCTGCTCGGCCTCTCCGTCGCTGAAGGGCGACGGCCACGTTGAAGCAAGGACCGCACGGGCGCGCTCCGCCAGCACATCGTCGCCTCTCCGTCGCTGAGGCCTTCGCGTCCCGCGTCGCGCCTCTCGCCTCTCGCCTCTCGCCTCGCCACCGCTGCCGCGCCTCCGTCAGCCCGGGCCCCCAGCGGCGACTCGCGCAATCGAGCGCGCCTGCTACGCTCGACCGTGTGGACCGCGATACCTCACCCGCCGCGTCCGCGCGCTACGCGGAGCTGCTGAGACAGCTCCGCCCCGAGCAGCGACTGCGCGCGGCGATGGGGCTGAGTCGTGCGACCCGGCGGCTGGCGGAGGCAGGCGTTCGCCTGCGTCACCCCGCCGCAAGCGAGGCGGAGGTCCGGCGGGAGCTCGTCGTGTTGCTGTATGGCGAGGAGGTCGCGCGACGGCTGCTTGGCGCTCGGGCGGGCGATGAGCGCTGAGACTGCGCCCGAGGACGCGGTCGGCATCGCGTTGCTCGTGGCGCGCGCGGTCGAGCGCGCCGGGGGGCACTGGCGGTCGTCCAGGTGCTCCGCGTGAGCGGCGCGTCGATGGACCGAGGCTACCTGGAGACCTGGGCCGTGCGGCTCGGCCTCACCGAGCTGCTCGCGGGGGCCGTGAGGGAAGCTGCTGGCGACGTCGCCGTCGAGCGATCACCCTGAACCGGTGCGTGCTCGGCACCCTCGCAGACCGCGCGCGGCGACGCGGGCGTGCCCGGCTGCAGGTCGTGCGGCGCCTGCGACAACCAGGCGTGCGTCGCCGGCGAGCGCGGGGCCTGCGCGTCGAACGCGGACTGCTGCGCGCCGCTGATCTGCGTCTCCGGCACCTGCATCACGCCGATCTTCGAGGCGCGCCGGCGCCCGCGCCCGCGCCGGCGTCGGCGCCGCCAGTCTGACGCCGATGGCCCCGCCCCCGCGCTCTACTTCCCATCCTCCGTGTTCGGCGACCCGCGATCCAGCCACTCGAGCATCGCCCTGCGCTCCTCGTCGCGCGGCATCGCCGTCGCGCCCTTGATCGGCATCGTCTTGCCGTCGGGATGCCACTTGTCGAGCACGCCGCGCAGCACCGAGGCGTGCGAGCGCCACTGCTCGTACGTGTCGAGTCGCTGCTGCGGCAGCGCTCGCTTCTGCTTGGCGTGGGTACCGCGCTCGGTGTGGCACTCGGCGCAGTACCGCGCGACGAACGCCCGCGCGGGCGCGTAGCGCGCCCCGGCCAGCGGCCCCGCGTCGCGCGCGCCCGCG
>CAIXWQ010001089.1 GCA_903923175.1 uncultured delta proteobacterium
ACGGCGAGCTTCACGTCCGGGCAGGTGGCGCCGAACGGGACGTAGCCGGCCACGAACCAGCGGTTCGCCCGCGCGAGGCAGCCGCGCACCGTGATGGTGTCGCCGGCGTAGGCGAACGTGATCTTGTCGAGCGTGCCGAGCTTGCCGCTCGTGTCGTAGTCGCCGACGCACCGGACCTCCTTCACGAGGTCCTTGCCATCGTAAAGCCCTTTGAGCAGCTGCTTCTCGAACGCCGCACAGGCCGTGGCCTTGTCGAGCTCGTCGGCGTCGAGCTTGCCTTTGGTCTTCGCGTCGACCTCGGCGAGGCGCGCGTCGTGGGCCTTGCGATCCTGCCAGACGCCGAACCCGACGCCGAGCGTCCCGAGGAGCGAGACCGCGCCGAGCACGAGGCCGACGAGCGCGCGCGCCGGCGTGGCGACGTTGCGCTCCTTCGCGAGCCCGATCGCCTTGAAGCCGAAGTAGGCCGCGACGCCGCCCACCGGCACGCAGCACAGCACCGCGGAGCCGAGCCCGAGGCCGAGCGCGAGGTTGGCCGCCGCGGCGACCGGATCGGCGGGGCGCGGCTGCGGAGGCGGATAGGGCCCCTGCCCATACGGGTTCTGCCCATATGGATTCTGCCCATACGGGTTCTGCCCATATGGGTTCTGCCCGTACGGGCCCTGCGGCGGTTGCGGCGGGCCGTAGCCTCCCCCTTGGGGAACGCCAGGCCCTTGGGGCGGCCAACCGGGAGGTTGCTGCATCGCGCGGCGAGTCTACCAGCGCACGCGGATCGACGACGAGCGCGGCCGTCGCGGCGGCATCGCACCCGCCGATCTCGCGGGCCCGTCGACCGCCCGCTGCGCGGCGGCCTGCTAGCCTCGCGCGCCATGGGCACGCCGCTCCCCCCGCCCGACGCGAAGGCCGCGCTCGCGCCCGCACCGCGTCGAGGGGACCGCCGGCTCGTCGTCGCGCTCGCGACCACCTCGGCGCTCACGCTCGGCGCGCTCGGCGCGGCGTGGTGGTCGGGCGCGCACGCCGGGATCGAGCAGGACCAGCGCCTCGACGCGCTGCGCGTGTTCGTGAAGACGCCGAAGGGCTTCTCGAACGACGCGCAGTTCACGGTGCGGGCGAGCTGGGTGCTCGGCGCGCCCGGGGAGCGCGATCCGCGCCCGAGCGAGCTGTCGCTCGCAGTGGGGACCGAGCCCACGCTCGAACAGGCAGCGTTCGACCGCTGGGGGAGCAAGCTCGCCGTCCACGAGCGCCGCGACGATCGGGGCGCGCGCAGGCTCTTTCACGACGTGCCGCGGTCCGAGTCCTTCGAGTCCGAGGGCGCGCCGGTCGAGCTCTCGTTCACGCAGCCGATCACGCACCGCTACGGCTGGGGGCGGCACTGGATCACGACGCCGTGGCTCGTGGGCACCGGCAAGCAGCCGCTCGAGGCGTCGGTCCTCGTGGCCGACGGCGTCGACGCGCCGGGGTTCGAATGCGAGGACCGGCGGAGCACGGGCAAGCGGTGCAAGCGCGAGGCGCGCGACGGCCGCCCCGTGCTGATCCCCGCCGGCCCGCAGCCCGACGATTTCACCTTCCTCGGCTCGGTGCTCTTCTTCTTCGGCCTGCTCACGTACGGCGGCGCGCGCCGCGGCTACCTCGACACGCTCGTGCAGGAGGGCGTGCTCGATCCGACCGAGGTCGCCTCGCGCTGGGCGCCGTTCACCTACCGGCTGGGACGTACGCCTGGCACGCCGGTGCTCCCCGCCGCGGTGCGCCGCGCGTGGCAGCTGCGGCTCGCCCTCGGCCTCGGCCTCTCGCTCGTCGCGATCGTCGAGTTCGTCGCGCTCGCGGGGGGCAGCTCCCCGCTGCCGATGCCGTTCGTGACCAGTCTCTTCTCGATCCTCGTCGGCCTGGTGATGGCGCAGTGGTTCTCGAGCACGCGCGCGCGGCCGGCGCCCGCGCTCGCCGTCGTGGTCGCGCCCCTCGCGATGGCGCTCGGCGGCTCGCTCCTGTGGCTCGGCGTCGGTGCCATCCCGCTCCTCGGGGCGCTCCTCGCGCCGCGCACGCGCGCGGGTGGGCCCGGAGCGGACGCGCCGACGTCGTCGCGGCGGATTCCGGAGATCGAGCCGCCACGCGCGTAGCGCTCGGAGCGCGCGCCCGTTCGCCACGAGCGCGTCGCCGCGAGGCGCAGGATCCCCGTGCTCCGACGGCGCTGATGCGAGGCGCGCCCGCGCGCACTTGTTGCAGCCTCACGCACGGACCTGCCGTCGCGATCGGCGCGTCGCTCGGGCGCCCCCGTCCGCGCAGCGCGGGCCGGGATTTGCCTCCACTGCGCTACGCGCCCTCGACCCGCGAGCTCCCCCGCCTGCCTGCCGAGCGACGCGACCGTACGCACGCACGCACGCACGCGAGGAGGCGATCATGCTGTTCCGCCACGAAGCCGAGGTGCTGGTCGTCGGAGCCGGGCCGGTAGGCCTCATGACCGCGCTGCTGCTCGCCGAGCGCGGCGTGTCGGTCGAGGTCATCGACGAAGAGGAGAACACCGAGACGCACAACTACGCGGTGACGCTCCACCCCGCGGCGCTGCAGCTCCTCGACGACGTCGGGCTCGCGAACGGGCTGCTCAACGAAGGGCTGCGCCTCGATCGCGTGGCGATCTACGGCGGCGGCGAGCCGCGCGCGACGCTGCGCCTCGACTGGCTGCGCGCCGACTTCCCGTTCCTGCTCGTGCTGCCGCGCCTCGCGCTCGAGCGCGCGCTCGAGAAGCGGCTGAAGGAGAAGAAGGTCGAGGTGAGCTGGTCGCACCGCCTCGCCGATCTGGCCGAGGGCGAGGACGAGGTCTTCTGCACGGTCGAGAAGCTCGGCACCGACTCGAGCGGCTACTCGGTGCAGGACACCGCGCGGGTGGTGGTGAAGGAGCGCAAGCTGAGGCCGAAATTCGTGGTCGGCGCCGACGGCTTCCACTCGGCCGTGCGCCGGCGGCTCGACCTCGGCGTGGAGCGCGTGGGCCCGCCGCAGGGGTACGCCCCCACCGAGTTCCTCACCGACTTCGCGCTCGGCTCCGAGATGCGCGTGATGCTCGACGGCGGCCCCGACGGGCGCGGCTCGTTGATGTTCCCGCTCCCCGGCGGCGGCGCGCGCTTCACCACCGAGCTGCGCGGCGACGAGATCCCGCCGGCCGACTCGCCCTACGTTCCGATCGGCACGCGCCTGCACCCGCAGCTGCCGCACGAGGTCTTCGTGCAGCGGCTCCGCGCGAACGCGCCCTGGTACGACGGCAAGACCACCGAGATCGTCTGGGGCGGCAGCATCCGCTTCGAGCCGGCGCTGGCGACGCGCTTCGGCAAGGGGCGCGCGTGGCTCGTCGGCGACGCGGCCCACGTGACGGGCCCGGTCGGCGTGCAGAGCATGAACGAGGGGCTGCGCGAGGCGCGGGATCTCGCCTCGCGCATGGCGCGCGTGCTCCGGTCGGGCGGCGCGCGGGCGCTGTTCGAGGACTACGAGCGCGAGCGCCGCGCGACGTGGAAGCAGCTGTTGGGGCTCACGCCCGGGCTGCTCCTCGGCGAGCGCGTCGACACCTGGGTCGCCGAGCACGCGGCGCGCCTGCTGCCTTGCATCCCGGCCTCCGGGCCCGATCTGGGCGCCCTCGCGAAGCAGCTCGGTCTGGAGCTCGAGCCGCTCGCGACCTGACCGGACGCCCGCGCCGCCGCGCCAAGCTCGCGGCGGCG
>CAIXWQ010001090.1 GCA_903923175.1 uncultured delta proteobacterium
CCTCGCGCTCTCGCTCGAGCGGCTCGAGGAGCTCCGCCGCGCGGCACGCCCGGACGCCCCCGCCCTGCAGCGCATCGGGCTCTCGGCCACCGCGCGGCCGGTCGACGAGGTCGCGCGCTTCCTCGGCGGTCACGACGACGACGGCCACCCGCGAGCGGTCGAGATCGTCGACGCCACCGCGAAGAAGGCGTTCGACATCCGCGTCGAGGTCACCGTCGACAACCTGTCGCGCGTCGACGACGTCGACGAGCACGGCGCGCTCGCCGCGCGTGGAGAGGGCGGCGAGCGCGGCGAGGGCGGCGCCGCGCGCGCGTCCACGGCCAAGGGCGCGCGACGCTCCATCTGGCCGAGCATCCACCCGCGGCTGCTGGAGCTCATCCGGGCGCACCGCTCGACCATCCTCTTCGCCAACAGCCGCCGGCTCGCCGAGCGCCTCGCGGGCGCGCTCAACGATCTCGCGACCGAGCAGGCGAACGGCGTCGCGCAGGAGATCGCGCTCGCGCACCACGGCTCGATCGCGCGCGAAACTCGCCTCGCCATCGAGGATCGTCTGAAGCGCGGCGAGCTGCCGGCGATCGTGGCGACCTCGTCGCTCGAGCTCGGCATCGACATGGGCGCGGTCGATCTGGTGATCCAGCTCGAGCCTCCGCCCTCGATCGCCGCGGGGCTGCAGCGCATCGGCCGCGCCTCGCACGCGGTGCTGGGGCGCTCGACGGGGGTCGTGTTCCCGAAGCACCGCGGCGATCTGCTCCCGTGCGCCGCGGTGGTCGCCGAGATGGAGGCAGGCGCGGTCGAGGAGCAGCGCTACCCGCGCAGCGCGCTGGACGTGCTCGCGCAGCAGATCGTGGCGATCGTGGCGAGCGTGGCGAGCGCGCCGGGCGCGGCTCGCAAAGCGAGCAAGACGAGCGAGGCGAGCCAGGCCGAACCTGCGGCGATCGAGGTCGAGCGGCTGTTCGCGCTCGTGCGTCGGGCCGCGCCCTACGCGGAGCTGCCGCGCGGCGCGTTCGAGGGGGTGCTCGACATGCTGTCCGGGCGCTACCCCTCGGAGGAGTTCGCCGAGCTGCGCCCGCGACTCACGTGGGACCGCGTCGGCGGCACGCTGCGCCCGCGCGAGGGGGCGCTGCGGCTCGCGGTGGTGAACGCGGGGACGATCGCGGATCGCGGGCTGTACGGCGTGTACCTGCCGGCGGCGCGCGAGGACGGTCGCTCTCGGCGCGTCGGCGAGTTGGACGAGGAGATGGTGCACGAGTCGCGCGCCGGCGAGGTCTTCATGCTCGGCGCGTCGTCGTGGCGCATCGAGGAGATCACGCGCGATCGCGTGTACGTGTCGCCGGCGCCGGGCGAGCCCGGCAAGATGCCCTTCTGGCACGGCGATCGTCCGGGGCGCCCGCTCGGGCTCGGCCGCGCGATCGGGGCGCTGGCGCGCGGGCTCTCCGCGATGCCCGAGGCCGAAGCGATCGCGCGGCTGAAGGGCGACGCTCGCTTCGACGCGCGCGCCGCGAAGAACCTCGTCGCGTATCTGCGCGAGCAGCGCGAGGCGGGGGGCGTGGTGCCGACCGACGAGACGATCGTCGTCGAGCGCTCGGTCGACGAGCTGGGCGATCACCGCGTGTGCGTGCTGACGCCGTTCGGCGCGCGCGTGCACGCGCCGTGGACGGCCGCCGTCGTCGCCGAGCTGCAGGCGAAGACGGGCGCGCCGATCGACTCGCTCTACTCGGACGACGGGATGGTCTTCCGCATCGCCGGGGGGGAGCGCCCGCCCGAGACGGCGCTGTTCTTCCCGCCGTCGGGCGAGATCGAGGCGCGCGTCTCGGACGCGGTCGCGGCGACCTCGCTCTTCGCCGCGCGCTTCCGCGAGGCGGCGGGGCGCGCGCTGCTGTTGCCACGGAGGCTCCCCGGCAAGCGCACGCCGCTGTGGATGCAGCGCAAGCGCGCGCAGGACCTGCTCGCGGTCGCGATGCGGCACCGCTCGTTCCCGATCCTGCTCGAGACGTACCGCGAGTGCCTGCGCGACGCCTACGATCTGCCGGCGCTGGTCGGGCTGCTGCGCTCGATCGAGCAGCGGCGCGTCAAGATCGCGACGGTCGATCTCGCGGCCCCCTCGCCGTTCGCGGCGTCGATCCTCTTCTCGTGGGTCGCGAGCTTCCTCTACGACGGCGACGCGCCGGTGGCCGAGCGCCGCGCGATGGCGCTCGCGGTCGATCCGGGGCAGCTGCGCGAGCTGCTCGGGCAGGCCGAATTGCGCGAGCTGCTCGATCCGGAGGTGATCGAAGAGCACGAGCGCGGGCTGCAGCGGCTCGACGGCAAGCGCCCGGCGAAGAGCGCCGACGGCGTGCACGATCTGCTGCTGTCGCTGGGCGATCTCGGCGAGGACGAGCTCGCGGCGCGCGCGGTGCCCGGCCTCGAGGTGCGCGCGATCGTCAAGCAGCTCGCCCGCGAGGGGCGCGTCGTCGCCGCGAGGATCGGCGGTGCCCGGCGCGTCATCGCCGCCGAGGACGCCGCCCGCTACCGCGACGCGCTCGGCGTCGCGCTGCCGGCGGGGCTGCCGGGCGCGTTCCTCGAGCCGGTGACGGACCCCGTGATCGACCTCGTGTCGCGGTTCGCGCGCACGCGCGGCCCGTTCGTGGTGCAGGCGCTCGTCGGGCGGTTCGGCCTCGGCCCCGCGGCGCTGCGCCCCGCCATCGAGGCGCTCGTGCGCGCGCGGCGGCTCGTGGCGGGGGAGTTCCTGCGCGCCGGCGTCGGGCGCGAGCTGTGCGACGCGGAGGTGCTGGCCGCGCTCCGTCGGCGCTCGCTCGCGCGGGCGCGACGCGCGGTCGAGCCGGTCGAGCCCGCGGCGCTCGGTCGGTTCCTCCCGGAGTGGCAGGGGGTCCGGCGAGACGGGCGCGACGCGCGAGACGGGCGCGACCTGCTCGGCGCCATCGAGCTGCTGCAAGGGGCCGCGATCCCCGCGTCGGTGCTCGAGCGCGAGGTGCTCCCGCGCCGCGTCGCAGGGTATCGCCCGGGCGATCTCGACGCGCTGCTGGCGTCGGGCGAGGTCGTCTGGGCGGGGCTCGAGCCGCTCGGCGTCAACGACGGGCGAATCGCGCTCTACCTCGCCGAGCACGAGCCGCTGCTCGCCATCTCTCCGCGCGAGGACGCCTTCGCGCCCACGTCCAGCGAGGCGCGTGTGCGCGCGCTGCTCACCGAGCGCGGCGCGCTCTTCTTCGGCGAGATCGCGCGCGCGGTGGGGGGCTTCCCGGGCGAGATCCTCGGGGCGCTGTGGAGCTTGGTGTGGGCGGGCGAGGTGAGCAACGACACCCTGGCGCCGCTCCGATCGCTGCAGACGGCCGCCTCGGCGGACGCGCGGCGCCGATCGAGGGGCGCGCGCGCGCGCTCGCTCGCCCTGCCACGCACCGCGGGCCCTCCCGGGAGCGAGGGGCGCTGGGGGCTGCGACGCGCGCGCTGGAGCCGAAGCCCGTCGCGGACCGAGGTGGCGGCCGCCGTCGCGCGCGTGCTGCTCGAGCGCTACGGCGTGCTCGCGCGCGAGTCGATCGACGCCGAGCTGCTGCCGATCGAGTGGAGCGATCTCTACAAGGTGCTGCGCGCGATGGAGGAGGCCGGACGCGTGCACCGCGGCTGGTTCGTCGCGGGGCGGACGGCCTCGCAGTTCGCGGCGCCGGGCGCGGACGAGCGGCTGCGCAGCCTGCGAGAGAGCCCCGCGGCGAGCGACGACGAGACGCCGACGGCGCTCGTGCTGGCCGCGACCGATCCGGCGAACCCGTGGGGCGCGGCGCTGCCGTGGCCCGATCGCGAGGGGGCGCGCCCTCAGCGCGCGGCGGGCGCGCTCGTGTTCCTGTACGACGGCGCGCTGGTCGGGTGGCTCGGTCGCACCGAGCGCGCGCTCTCGACGTTCCTGCCGCCGGGCGAGCCCGAGCGAGGCCGCTCGAGCGAGGCGCTCGCGGCCGCCCTCGCCGAGCTGGTGGATCCCGCGGAGCGCGACGACGACGACGGCGCCGGCAGCGGGCTCGTGGGGCGCCGCGCGCTGCTGCTCGAGACCATCGACGGCGCGGCCGCCGAGGCGAGCGCGATGGCGACGGCGCTGCGCGCGCACGGCTTCGTTTCGCGCGTGGCGGGGATGCAGCGGCGACGGGGCG
>CAIXWQ010001091.1 GCA_903923175.1 uncultured delta proteobacterium
CGCGCCGCGCCCTCGTCCGAGGCCGAGGCCTCCGAGCCGTCCGCCGTGTCCGCTGCGTCCGGCGCCTCGGAGGCGTCGTCGAGCAGCTCGCAGGCGCGGGCGTAGTGCCGGAGCGCCTCGGCGTTCTGCCCCGTCGCGGCCGCGTGCGCAGCGGCGCGCGCGAAGCAGGCGATTGCCTCCTTCGGCTGCTCGGCGCGGTCGTAGTGCTTGGCGAGGAGCGCGGCGGAGCCGTCGCCGGCGAGGTGGCCGGCGAGCCACGCCGCCGCGCCGCGGTGGAGCGAGCGGCGCACCTTGCGGCTGAGCGTCTCGTACGCGACCTCGCACATCGCGACCTCGGCGAAGACGAGCTCGCGATCGGCGCCGACGCTCGAGGTCTCTCGCGCGCGCACCAGCTGCTTGTCGCGCAGGCGCTTCACGATCGCGGTGGTGGTCGCCGCGCGCGGCGCCATCGTCGCGTGCGGCGCCGCGCGCAGGGCGTCGACGGCCCCCTCCCAGAAGGTCTCGCCGACGACCGAGGCGACGCACAGGAGCTGGCGCTCGTCCGGCTCGAGCCGATCGAGGCGCGCCTGCATGATCCCCTGGATGGTGCCGGGGAGCGTGAGCGAGCGGACGCGCTCCTCGTGCAGCGCCCAGGCGCCTTCGCGCCGCGCGGCCGACGCGCCCCCCGCGCTCGCCGCGCCAGACGCGCCCTCGCCGCCCTGGAGGCCACGATCGATCGCGCCCACGTCGATGAGCAGGTGGAGCGTCTCGGTGAGCACCAGCGGGTTGCCGGCCGCGCGGTCGACGATCGTCGAGACGAATTCGGCCGGCAGGTGCGGGGCCAGGCGCAGCCGATCGCGCAGCATCTCCTCGACGTAGCGGCGCGCGAGGGGCCGCACGTCGACGCGCGTGTGGCCGTCCTTCCCCTCGCCCCAGTGCGGACGACGATCGAAGAAATCGGAGCGCGCGGTGCACGCGACGAAGAGCGGCGTGTCGAGCAGGCGCACCGAGAGCTCGTCGAGCACGTCGAGGCTCGCGTCGTCGGCCCACTGCAGGTCGTCGCACAGCACGACGACCGGCGCGCGCTCGAGCACGAACCCGACCAGGCGCGCGATCGCCGCCGACTTGCGCGTGCGGGCCTGGCTCCAGTCGTCGTCCGACGCGACCGACTCCACCGACTCCGCCACGCCGCGGTGGGCCGCCAGCATCTGCGCGACGATCGTCACGTGCTCGGCGAGCTCCTCGACGGCGGGATCGATCTCGGAGAGCTGCGCGGCGGGCGCGGCGCGCAGGCTGTTGCTCGACGGCCGCGTGATCGAGAGGGCCGTCGGGGGCGCTTCGCGCGACGCGCTGCCGGTCGTCGCGAGCGAGCCCTCGTCCTGGTGGCCGCTCTCGGCGAGGCGCGTCGAGCGCGCGCGCTCCTCGAGGAAGAGCGAGAGGCCGCGGCGCAGCTTCGCCTCGATCACCTCCGCCGGGTCGTCCTCGCCGAGCTCGAAGCGCGCGCGGAGCAGCGCGCCGACCAGCGAGTAGCTCGTGTCGGCCGCGAGCGCGCTGGCGCGGGCGCTCATCACGAACAGCGCCTCGGCGCGCGCGGTGAGCCGCGCGACGAGCTCGGCGACGAGGCGGCTGCGGCCCACGCCCGGCGGCCCGACGACCGTGGCGAACTGGGTGCGCCGCTCCGAGAGGGCCGTCTCGAGCGCGTCATCGAGGCGCTGCATCTCGGCGGCGCGGCCGAGGAGCTTGGTCGGCAGCCCGTAGAAGTCGGTGCGGGGCACGGCGAGCCGCACGCGCGGGCGGCCGAGCACGCGGAAGGCCGTCGGGGGCGCGGAGCCCTTCGCGTCGAGCGGCTCGACGTTGAAGCGCCCCTCGACGTGCCGCTGCGTCTCGCGGCCGATGACCACGGTGCCGGCGGCGGCGCGCGCGTGCATGCGCGCCGCGAGGCTGACCGGCTCGCCGGTGACGCTGAAGTCGCGGCGCGAGCCGCCGCCCGGCGCGGTGCCGGTGAAGACGCGGCCGGTGTTGATGCCCACGCGCACCGCGAGGCGCACGCGGCGGCGATCGCGCTCGCGCACGCGCACCCGCTCGAGCGCGGGCTGCATCTTGAGCGCGGCGCTGACCGCGCGCTCGGGGTCGTCCTCGTGCGCCTGCACCGCGCCGAACACGGCCATCAGGCGATCGTCGCCCAGGCGCTCGGCCACGCCGCCGACCTCGGCGACGCACGCCGAGAGCGCCTCGAAGCAGCCGTCGACGACCTCGCCGAGCTCCTCGGGCGAGAGCCGCTCGGCGAGCGCGTCGAGCCCGGCGACGTCGACGAACAAGATGGTGCAGAGGCGGTTCTCCCCCTCGCGCGAGCCCGATCCACGCCGCAGCGACGGCGCGGCCTCGCGCGCGGGGTGCGGCTCGGACGACAGCGTGGGCGCGGGCATCGGCGTCGGCGAGAGCGAGCGCGGCGGCACGACCACCAACGACCGCGCCCCCTCGAGCGCGGCGACGTCGCCCACGAGCATCGTCTGCGCCTGACCGAGCGCGCGGGCCTCGCCGAGGGCGCGCCACATCTCGAGGATGGTCGGGTAGCGCTTGGCCGGCTCGACCGCGAGGGCGCGCGCGACCACGGCCTCGATCGCCGGCGTGGTGGCGACGCCGAACGCGGCGAACGAGGGCCTGCGCTTCTCGTCGGCGGCCGCGACGTAGAGCTGCAGCGGCGTCGAGCCGACGTTGACCGCGCGACCGCAGGCCGTCTCGATCAGCACGAGCGCGAGGGCGTAGACGTCGGTCCACGGGCCGGTGGCGCCGAAGCGCGCGTCGAACTGCTCGGGCGCCGCGTAGGGCGGCGAGAACGCGCGCACGTCGGCGCCGGTGCGCGCGAGCGCCTGCGTGATCGAGACGTTCTGCTCGAGCACCTTCGCGATGCCGAAATCGAGGACCTTGAGCGTGGCGGTTCCGCCGATGCGGGCGAGGAAGAGGTTCGCCGGCTTGACGTCGCGGTGCGCGACCCCCTGCGCGTGCGCGGCGCCGAGGGCGAGCGCGGCGGGGGCGAGCAGCTCGATGGCCCGCTCCACGCCGAGGGCAGGCTCGCCGCGGCGGCCGGCGAGGTGGGCCTCGAGCGTCTCGCCCTCGAGCCACTCCATCACGATGTACGGCGTCCACTCGCCGCTCGGCGAGCGCGCCGCGCCGACGTCGAGCGCCTGCACGATGCCGGCGTTCGCCTTGGAGAGCCGGTGCAGCAGCCGCGCCTCCTCGGTGAAGCTCGCGAGGAACGACGACTGCTGCGACTCGTCGAGCGAGGCGGGGAGCCTCAGGCACTTGACGGCGACCGGCTCGCGGAACCCGAGGTGGGTGCCGCGATAGACGACCCCGAACCCGCCCTCGCCGACCACGCGCTCGACGGTGACCTTCGCGTCGAGGGTCGATCCGACCCAGCCGAAAGGATCGTGCGCAGCCGCCATCACGGGCGCAGCGTACTTCGAAAGGCCAGGTCGCGGAGGGCGCTCGACCGCTCCGCAGCTCGTCCGTCCACGCGCGGCGGCGGCGATCTGCACGGCCGCCCACGCGCGGCGCGCACTCGGCTACCTTGCTCGGTCGAGCGCGCGCGAGCCGCGGGCGCGGGTCGGCGGTGAATGGGCGACGAATGGGCGACGACGACGGGAACACCCGAAAATCTGCCGAG
>CAIXWQ010001092.1 GCA_903923175.1 uncultured delta proteobacterium
GACGCTTGCGGATCTCCTGACTACGCGCCAGCTGACCGATCTCATCGAGCCGCGAGTTCGCGAGCGGATGAACTCGATTCAGAGCCTCGGTAATCTCGGGAGTCACCTTGAGTCCGTAAACGACAGAGACGCGGACAGGGCGATCGCGGACCTCTTGGAGGTTATCGAGTGGTACCTCGACTCCTTCAGAGAAACCGACGTCGTCGAGGAGCCCAGGGAGCTCGCCGAATCGCTGCGAGCGGAGCTCGCGAAGCTCGACGTGACGATTGATCGTCTCACTTCCGCCCAACATAGCGTGCTTCAGTTCCTGCGAGGTCAGCGCAGGGTTGCGATCGGAGGCTGCGCCGGATCGGGCAAGACTCTGCTCGCCCTCGAGAAGGCCGTACGATTCGACGGGGCAGGTCTACGCACGTTGGTGCTGTGTCACAGTCCCAATCTCGCTCGCTACCTACGGGGTCTCACCGCGGCTACGGCCGTCGACGTGCGTGACGTGGGGGAGTGGCTTTCGCAGCTACGCGGCGCCCACGTCCATTCGGACGATCGGTGGACCCACTACCACGAGCCGAGCGACGCCGAAGTGGAGCAGGCGTTCGATGTGCTCGCTACGAACGGCGGCGTCTACGACGCGATCATCGTCGATGAGGGGCAGGACTTTCGGCCTGCGACCTGGGTCGTGATCGAGGCCGCGTTGGCAGATCCGACTCGCGGATACCTTTACGTGTTCTACGACGACAATCAGACCCTCGTTCCCCGCGACTGGAAGCTCCCACTCAAGGAGGCTCCCTATTTCCTCTCGCGCAATTGCAGGAACGCGGCGGCCGTTTTCAATCAGCTGCGCCGCTTCCACCAGCAGGCGCCCGAACCCGAGGTGCTCTTGGATGGCACTGGTGTCTTCCGGCAGGTGCTCTTCTCGGGCCGACGGGAACGCTCTGCGGTCGGTGACTCGCTTGCCGAGCTCGCGACGACTTTGGAACCGACAACGCTCGTCGTGCTCACGACGGAGCCAGATCCCCACGCCAGCGTCCTCACCGACCTAGAAGTACCCATACGTGCTCCTTGGTCATGGCGCGCATCGGTGCTCAAATCCCTCTCGGAGCTGACGATGCGAGGGAAGTTCAAGACGGCTTTGGGTGCCCCGGCGCCAGCTCCGCCTCTCCCTATTCTCAGCGAGGAGGCGCTACCAACCGAGGGCGACACTCGGTTGGTGACCGCGTACTGCGAACGCTTTCGCTTTCTCTTCGTCGAAACGACGCATCTTGAACGGGGCGCGCACTGGCGCGGCGACGGATCTCTCTCCGTTTCCGGGCTCAGAGTCGGGCGCGGTGGCTTGTTCCATTTCTTTTATAGCGGTCGGAGGGTCGAAGGACTCCCCAGGCCGAGAAGCATGCGGCTGGTACCCGGCGCCCAGGAGGGCTCGGCCGGCATCGTTCCGCTACACTCGGTGGGAAGCTACAAGGGGTTGGAGGCCGCCGGCGCCGTGGTGCTTGTGCACAGCGACTTCGAGGGGCTCGCGCCGCAGCTGTACGTTGCGTTCTCGCGCCCTCGTTTCGCGTTGCACTCGGTTGTCGAACGCGGCGTCGCTGCGAAGTACCCCCAGCTCGCGAGCAACCCGACATATCGGGACTACGGCGGGTAGTCGACGCTCGCGCCGAGCGCTACCCGCTGAGCCGTGAGCGCGTACCAACTAACGACCAGGCCCATGCGTCCGCCGCTCACCGTCCTTCGAGAGTCTCTGTCGCGAGCGTCCATAGCTGCTCGATCTGCGCGTTGTGCCGCCCAGCGTCACGGAGCGGCCGGAGC
>CAIXWQ010001093.1 GCA_903923175.1 uncultured delta proteobacterium
CGGTGCCGAGCTCAGAGAGACGTGGAGAGGCGCTGGCGGTCCGCCGATTCCGTCCTCCTCGAACTGCGGGTATGTGGGATTATGTAATCGGAGCTGGAAGGCTGGCTTCGCTTGAAACGCCTATCCTCCGTGCTCCGTCGCGACCGTCAGGATGATCACCTTCTCGCCGAGCACGCGCAGGTGCGAGGCGTACTGCGAGAGCGTACGCGGGATGTCCTCCGAGGACGCGGCGAGGAAGACCGTGGTCTCGCGGATGCGCCCGAGCAGCTTCCCCTCGAGCCCGTCGAGCAGCTGCGCGCTCGAGACCGAGAGCTCGCGGTTGCGCTCCGCGAGCAGCCTGCGCCCGCGGTTCCACACCAGCATCAGGAAGCAGATCACGGCCGCGATCCCGATCGGTACGTAGCCGCCGTCGACGAACTTGAGCAGGTTCGCGCCGAAGAAGGGGACGTCGAAGAGCAGGAAGAGCGCGAGGATCGGCAGCGCCTTGGCGATGGGCCAGCCCCAGGTGCGACGCGCGACGTTGTAGTAGCAGATCGAGGTGATCCCCATCGTGCCGCTGACCGCGATGCCGTACGCGGCCGCGAGCTTGCTCGACGCCTCGAATTTGAGCACCAGCAGGATGCACGCGATCGCGAGCGCCCAGTTGACCTCGGGGAGATAGATCTGCCCTTCGGCCTCGCGCGAGGTGTGCTTCACCGTCACGCGCGGGAACATGCCGAGCTGCATCGCCTGGCGCGTGAGCGAGAAGACGCCGCTGATGAGCGCCTGCGACGCGATGACGGTGGCGAAGGTCGAGAGCACGACGAGCGCGTACGTCGCCGCCCCCTGCGGCACCTGCGCGAAGAACGGGTTGGTCACGGCGCCCGGGCTCGCCAGCACGAGCGCCCCCTGCCCGAAGTAGCTCAGGACGAGCCCCGGGAAGACGAGCGCGACCCAGCTGATCCGGATCGGCTTCGCGCCGAAGTGCCCCATGTCGGCGTAGAGGGCCTCGCCGCCGGTGACGGCGAGCACGACCGCGCCGAGGATCGCGGTCCCCTTCAGCCCGTGGACGGTGAGGTAGCGCACCGCGTGGACCGGCGAGAGCGCGGCGAGCACGCCCGGCGCCTTGGCGATCTGGATCGCGCCGAGCAGGCCGATGGTGAGGAACCACACGAACATCACCGGCCCGAACAGCTTGCCGATGCCGCCGGTCCCCTTGTGCTGGATGGCGAACAGGCCGAGCAGGATCAGGCAGGTGAGCGGCACCACGAACGGCGTGAGCTTGCTGGTCGCGACGCCGAGCCCTTCCACCGCCGAGAGCACGCTGATTGCAGGCGTGATCACGCCATCGCCGTAGAGCAGCGCGGCGCCGATCAGCACGAGCACGGTGAGCGGCGCGGCCCCCTGGCGCGGCTTCGTTGGCGAGGGGAGCAGCGCGAGCAACGCGAGGATCCCGCCCTCGCCGTGGTTGTCGGCGCGCATGACGAACGCGAGGTACTTCACGGTCACGACCATCGTCAGCGACCAGAAGATCAGCGACAGCACGCCGAGCACCCCCGCCGCCGTCGTGCCGGCGCCGTGCTCGCCGTGGATGCACTCGTTCAGCGTGTAGAGCGGGCTGGTGCCGATGTCGCCGAAGACGATCCCGAGCGCGGCCAGAGTGAGCGCGGGGAGGCTGCCGTGGGCGCCGTGCGCGGGCGGCGCGACGCTCGGGGGCGCAGGCTCGCGCGCGGACTCGGGCGCGGACTCGCGGGCGGGCTCGGGCGCGGACTCGGGAGAAGGCGCAGGCTCGGGCGCAGGCCCAGGCGGAGACGCGGGCGCTTCGTTCGACATGGCGCGGGCGAGCCTACTCTCACTCGCGTGACGAGCGCGTGTCGACGAGCGTGCGCGCGCTCACCCCGACGCGGGCGCGCGCGGCGGGCGCTCGGCCGAGCCGCGCACGACGTCGGCGGGGTAGTTCTTCGCGTTGTGCGCGAGCTTGGCGCGGGCGACGTCGACGAGATCGAGCCCGAGCCGGTCGCAGAGGAGCAGCACCGCGAGCGCCGCGTCGGCGACCTCGGCCTCGATCTTCGCGCGCTGCTTCGGCTCGGCCGCGAACGCGTCGGCCTGCGCGTTGTCGACCCAGCGGAACAGCGCGAGCAGCTCCCCCGCCTCGGACGCCAGCAGCATCGAGAGGTTCTTCGGATCGTGGAACTGGCGCCAGTCGCGGTCGGCGACGAAGGCGCGCAGCTCCTCCCTGAGGGCGTCGAGTCGTTCCACGCGCGCACGAGAGCCGTGCCGCGGACGCGCGCCAAGCCTCGGTGGCAGGCGCGCGGTGCGTCAGTCGGGCGGGTACGTCGCCGACTGGAGCCCCGGCGTGCCGTCGACGGTCGGCACCGTGTAGGTCTGCGCCCAGTAGTACTTTTCGTAGCCGTGGCGCTGGAACGAGAGCGCGCCGAAGTAGTTGAGCGCGACGGAGAACCCGGCGGCGAGGCGGAACAGCCCGGCGAACGGCCGCGCGCCGATCGCGAGCAGCACGAACAGGTAGGGCGCGAAGTCGTTGGAGAAGCGGTAGCCGAACTGGAGCCACCCGCTGTTCTGGTAGGTGAGATCGAGCAGCGCGATCGGCAGCACCGTGAGCCAGAGCGCCCAGTGCAGCGCCCCCTTCACCTTCGGCCACAGCAGCCACAGGTACATCGGCGTGGTGACCCACAGCGCGACGCCCATGCCGGAGAACTGGATGCGCGCGACGTTCTCCGGGTGCTTCACCGGGTTCACGATCGGCAGCAGCGTGAAGGCGCAGGTCAGGTTGCGCGAGAGGTAGTGGTAGCTGAAGAGCCCCCAGCGCTTCACGCGCTCCATCCAGACCACGTTCAAGAGCGTGTGCCCGAACTCCCAGGGATCGCCGAAGCGCGCCTGGTTGATGCGGAACGTGAGCCAGATCGCGAAGAGGATCGGCGCCGCGAAGAACGCCCAGCGCGTGACGAGCTGCTGCTTCTGCAGCTTCGCCCAGGCGTCGCCGGCGCGCTCGGACAGGCTCCCGTCGGTGCGCACGGGCGCCCGCAGCGACGCGCGGGCGCTCTCGTAGGCGAAGAGCGCGACCCCCAGCAGAGACGGCGTGCGCGTGTGGAAGCTCGCACCGACCAGCGCGCCGGCGACGATGCACCAGAGCAGCCGCGCGCTCGAGAGCGACGCGAGGATGTAGCCGCAGGTCAGCCCGACGCCGACCACGTGCGCGGCGAACCAGACCGAGCCCTGGACCGCCGAGTAGAAGTAGACCGTCCCGAGCGCGAACAGCGACGCGAGCGCGGCGTTGGTGGCGGCGCTGCGCGGGTTGCGGCCGTCGCGGCGCAGCTTCTCGAGCGCGAGGAACAGGAGCGCGGGCCCGAGGCCGGCGATACCGACCACGAACTGCGCGTCCTTGAACATGAGCGCGCTGCCGGCCGCGGCGACGAACGGGTACATCAACACGGCCGGGAAGACCGGGAACGAGTTGAAATACCGGACCTCGACCTTGCTCGTCGCGGGGTCGACGCGCCGCACGACGGCCCAATCGTTGAACATGTCGAGCTCGCCGCGGCGATGGCGACCGACGATGTCCTCTTCGGTCAGGGGGCTAAGAAGCGCAAACACGCACCGCATGCTCAGATGCGATATTTGATTACATAAGACTCCTTATGCGCACCGCCAGGATTCCGGTGGCAGCGCAATCGCGCCGCCCCCGCGGGCACCGCGTCGCTCTCTGGATCCAGTTCTCGAGCCGCCCACGCGCGTCGCGCACGCTCTGCTGCCCCTTCGCGGTCCGATGATCTAAGTACCGCGCCCACCACGCGCGCGCGGTCTCGGTCTCCGCGGCCGGCGGCGCCGCCGCGCGAACGGTCCCCTCCACGCGCACGCGCTCCATCCACGCCTCGGCCTTCTTCCTCACCCGCTTCTCGGCCTGCGGCGAGCGCGGCGACGGCGCGAGGTGCACGTACGGCCGCGTGCCGTCCGCGAGGCGGAGCCGCACCCGGTAGTGCCCGAGCTCTCCGGGCTTTGCCTCGACGTACTCGACGTGCCCGATGTTGCGGCGCTCGTCGTCGTGCTCGTTGCCGTTCGCCATCGTCGTCACGGTTCGCTCGACGTGCGGGAACGAGCAACTCGATTCGCGACCGTGCGCCTCACACGTGGCGTGAGCTGCACGTCGAACTCGTCGACCTTCGGTTCCGACGTGCGCACGCGCTCGC
>CAIXWQ010001094.1 GCA_903923175.1 uncultured delta proteobacterium
CGCTCGCCGCCTTCGCCTCGAACAGCGGCTGTCTCGGACCTCGTCACGGCGGAGGGCCGACACCCACGCCTACCGGCGCGACCCCGCAAACGACCGCGAGCGCGAGTGCACAAGTAGCGCTCGGCGGCCCGGTCGTGACCGTGCCTGCCTACCTCGCCTACGTCTCGCCGATATCGAACACCGTCGCGATCCACCAGGAGACCGGCATCACCAAGTGGCACGACCCGTCGCTGCACGTGTCATGGTTCGGCCAGCTCACCGCGGGGGCGCTCGACGGCGCCGTCGCGCTGCGGCTCCCCCAAGGGGCCGTGTCGAAGCTGCGACTGACGGTCGCGGGCCAGCAGCGCGACGCGACGGTCGTCGGCAAAGGCGCGGAGCTCGTGGTCGCCGAGTTCTTGGGCTTCTCGATCGCGCAGGCGGGCACGACGGAGCTCAGGCTCGAGTCGCTCAACGCGCCGAAGCTGCCCGCAGGCGATCTCGAGGAGCTGCGCCTCACCGGACCCGCGAGCGTGGGCTCCTACTTCAGCCGCAACCCGAAGCGCGCCGCCGCGAGCGTGCACCTTTGGTATCCCATCCCGGCGCGCAAGAATGCCGACGTCTTCTACAACGAAGTGACGCCGCTCCTCGACTCGCCCGCGACGTTCTACATGGCGTGCGGGTTCACTGGCGGCTACTTCGGCATGCAGGTCAGCGAGAGCAACGAGCGGCACGTCCTGTTTTCGGTCTGGAACGCAGGCGACGAGAAGGTCGACCCCAACGTCGTCCCGGAGGACAACCGCGTGAAGCTGCTGGCGAAGGGGGACACCGCCGTCGCGAGCACGTTCGGCCACGAGGGGACGGGGCAGCACGCGAGCATCCCGTACGCATGGACGATCGGCCAGACGCATCGCTTCGCGGTGAGCGCGAAGGTCGAGGGAGATCACACCGACTACACCGCGCACTGGTTTCACCCCGACGAGCGGAAATGGATCCTGGTGGCGAGCTTCCGCAAGCCGCACGACGGCAAGGGGCTGCGCGGGCTCTACTCGTTCGTCGAGAACTACTCGCAGAGCACCGGGCAGATGCCGCGCAAGGCGCTGTTCGGGCCGGAGTGGGTCCGCGTCGGTCCGCTCTGGGAGGAGCTCACGCAGGCGGAGTTCACGTTCACCGATCTCGGCAAAGACCGACTCGATCGGTCGGGCGGCGTCGAGGGGAACCGCTTCTTCCTTTCGACCGGCGGCTTCTTGCCCGGCGTCGGGGCGCACGGCGACAAGTTCACCCACAGCGCAGGCGCGAAGCCGGTCGAGATCGACAAGCTTCCGTAGCGGCGCCTACGGCTTCGCTTTCAGCTGCACCCAGAGCAGACGCGTGTCGTCGCCCTTGGGGGAGTGGGGCGTGCGAGCGACCAGGAGCACGAGGAATTGCAGAGGGGCGAATGCGGCCGGCGGGGCTGCCATCGGCGCCGAAGCTACGATCACTTGCCGCTGCCGCGAAGTCGTCGGATGGCGGTCGGCAATCGCCAATCGCCAATCGCCAGGTGACGTGGTGACACCGCCCTGCGCCACCTCGTCAGCAAAGCACGCCCGCGAGCCACTCGGACCCGCCGCTGCGTGGCGCCACGCCTTCGCGAAGGCCCAAGATTCGCGCCGATTTCGGCGCGTCTTAGTTTCGGAACGCTACGGGGGCATGACGATTTACCCTCCGTGGGGCTAGTCGCCAATGAAGGGCTACGTCGTGCGGCTGATGCAGAAGCGCAACGAGCGATGGCTCGTGCTGGAGTCGCACCCGAAGCTGTACGCCCTGCCGCGCTGGTGAGTGGGAGGCGCGGCGTGCACGCGCCCATCGCGGACGGGCACGTCTACGCGAAGGCCCGAGATTCGCGCCAATCTCGGCGCGTCTGAGTTTCGGGACACGACGAGGTCTACGAGCCCGCCGCGCGCGCGCCGCCCTACGGTGCGGTCGACCCGGAGCTCGACGACGGCGGCGAGGTGTGGCTCGACCCCAACTCGGAGGTCCAAATCGATGTCGGGGCGTGAGCCGTGACGAGCCTGGGCGAGAGGCCGAGGTCCGCCGGCGGCGAGGCTTGGCGCGATCAGAGAGACCGCGCTGCCCGCTGCGGGGCGTGGTCTTCTGTCCTCTCGCGAACCGCGCAGGAGCGACCCGTTACGTGAACTCGCTCGCGATTGTCAGCCCTCTCGCGGATCTGGGTGCGCAGCCACGGCATCGTGATCGGCCAGCGCTTCGCCTGACTCAGGGCTCGCAGGTCAGCGCGCACACGCGCGTCTCGTCGTCGCACTTCCCGACGAAGCAGTCGTCGCCCAAGTTCGAGCCCGCCGGCACCGGCTCGCACGCCGCGCCGAGCGCGGTACCGGCCGTGCAGGTCTTGGTCTTCGCGCTGCAATGCAACCACGGAGCGCACCCGTCGGCGTTCCTGCAAGGGTCGCCCTCTTGCCTCGCCGAGCGGCAGACCTTCATCGTCTTGTCGCACGCCGCGGTCTGCGGGCACCCGGGCTCCAGCGTCGCCGGATCGCACGCCGCACCGAGATCGAGGAGCGGCGCGCAGCGACCCGGCTTGGCGACGACCCAGGTGCTCAACTGGTCGGCCACCAGC
>CAIXWQ010001095.1 GCA_903923175.1 uncultured delta proteobacterium
CCGCCGCCGCCGCCCCGCGCACGCCCGCGCGCACCGAGACGCTCGCGACCGACGACGCGGCCGACGACGCCGAGTCGACCGGCGCCGCCGGCGTGACCGACGCGACCTCGAGCGCGCGCCCCTTCCCGAACCCGCGCCGGCGCGGCCGCCCGGTCGATCTCGACGTGAAGGACGCCGATCTGCACGACGTCTGCGCGCTCCTCGCCGACGTCGCGAAGGTGAACATCGTGGTCGCGATCGACGCCCACCCGCGCGTGACCGTGAAGATGCACGGCGTCCCCTGGGACGTCGCCCTCGACACCATCGTGCGGAGCAAGGGGCTGGTGGCCGACTGGGAGGGCGGCATGGTCGTGGTGCGCGATCCGACGCGACGCCCGCGATCGCCGGGCTGAGGACACCGACCGATGCGATCTCTCCCCTCCCTCGCCTCTCTCCCCTCCCTCGCCTCTCTCGCCTCTCTGCCCGCGCTCAGCGCGCTCTCACTCGCCCTCGTCGCGGCCTGCGGCGCGCGCACGCAGCTCGACGACGCCGTCGCGCCGGTCACGCTCGCCGACGCCGGCTGCCCGCAGCTCCTCTGCGACGCCGAGCACCACTGGGACGCCGCGGCTTGCGCCTGCGTGCGAGCGCCCTGCGCCGACGACGCGGGCGAGACGAAGCTCGCCACCATCACGACCGACTTCGCCGACGGCACCGCCATCGCCGTGCGCGACGGCCAGGTCTACTGGGTCACGCGCGCCGGCAAGTCGGACTCCGAGGGGGTCGTGAGCAAGGTCTCGCGCTGCGGCGGGCCGGTCACCACGCTCGCCTCGGCGCTGAACGGCCCGACCTCGGTCGCCGTCGCCGCCGCGCAGGTGTTCTTCGGCACCATGGGCGACGGCAGCGCGGGGCTGTTCAGCGGCGCGCTGCTGAGCGTCCCGATCTCCGGCGGCGCCGTACGCACCGTCGCGTCGGGGACGGTCTACCTCGGTGGCGTCACCACCGACGACCGCGACGTCTACTGGACGCACTACGGCACCGGCTACGGCGCGTGGAAGGCGCCCGTCGACGGCGGCGCGGCGATCGCGCTCACGCCCGATCAGGCCTTCTCGTTCATCGCGGTCGACGCGACGCGCGTCTATCTGAGCCAGCCGGCGAGCATCCCGGCCAACAGCAAGCTCCTGAGCACGCCGCTCGACGGCGGCGCCCTGACCACGCTCATCGACCGCGACCTCGTCTTCCCCGGCGTGATGGCGATCGACGACACGAGCGTCTACTGCGTGGTCGGCGCCTCCGAGCTGACGCGCGTGCCCAAGGGCGGTGGCGCGGCGACGACGCTCGCGCACGCGGCGCTCAACGCCCTCGCGGTCGACGCGAGCGACGTCTACTGGGCCCAGGGCGACGCGACCTCGGGGACCCCCGGCGCCATCATGCGCGTGCCGAAGGCGGGCGGCGCCTCGACCACGCTCTCGAAGCGGGTCGGCTACGCGATCGCGGTCGACGAGACGTACGTCTACTGGCTCCTCGGCGGCGACGTGTACCGGCTGGCGAAGTAGCGGCGCTCACGCCTCGCGCGAGGTCGGCGCCGCCTGCGCCCGTCGCTTCGCCCACTCGAACCACGCGACCGAGCCGCCCCCCGCGAGCAGCGCCGCCACGACCGCCAGCGGCGGGCACGCCGTGAGGTGGAACGTGTCGCGCAGCGGCGCGACCGAGAGCAGCACGGTCAGCACCGCGAGCGCCCCGACCGAGACCAGCGTCGCCGGCACGTTGCGCGTCCTCAGCGTGGCCCAGAGCGAGCGCGTCCACGAGCGGTTCACCTGGATCAGGCCGAGGTTGCCCGCGACCAGCGCGACGAACGCGAGCGTGCGCGCCGCCTCCTCGCCGAGGTGCGTGCGGCTGATCGAGTAGACCGCCAGATCCGCCGCCAGCACCGAGAGCCCCTGCAGGATCGACCAGACGATGACCGCGCGATCGAAGAGCGGCGTGTTCGGCGCGCGCGGCGGGGCGCGCATCGCGCCCGGATCGGCCGGCTCCGCCTCGAACGCGAGCGAGCAGGCGGGGTCGATCACGAGCTCGAGGAACGCGACGTGGGTCGGCGCGAGGATCATCGGCAGCCCCACCAGCGGCGGCAGCAGCGCCATGCCCGCGATCGGCACGTGCACCGCGATGACGTAGGCCATCGCCTTCTTCAGGTTCTCGTAGATGCCGCGGCCGAGGCGCAGCGCCGTCACGATCGACGCGAAGTTGTCGTCGACGAGCACGAGCGCGGCCGCCTCGCGCGCGACGTCGGTGCCGCGCTTGCCCATCGCGATCCCGATGTGCGCCGCCTTGAGCGCCGGCGCGTCGTTGATGCCGTCTCCGGTCATCGCCACGATCTCGCCGTTCGCCTCGAGCGCGCGCACCAGCCGCAGCTTCTGCTCGGGCACCACGCGCGCGAAGATCGACGCCGTGCGCACCACGTCGCGCAGCGCGTCGTCGCTCATTCGATCGAGCTCCGCGCCGGTCACGACGCGCGCGCCCTCGAGCCCGTTCTCGAGTCCGCGATCGAGTCCGATCGCGCGCCCGATGGCCGCCGCCGTCTCCGGCGCGTCGCCGGTGATCATGATCACGCGGATCCCGGCCGCGCGGCACTCTGCGACCGCCGCGGGGACCTCGGCGCGCACCGGATCGAGCAGGCCGACCAGCCCCACGAAGCGGAACTCGTAGTCGTGCTGGACGTCGGGGAGCGGCGCTTGATCGAGCTCGGCGCGCGCCACGGCGAGCACCCGGAGCCCTTGCGACGCCATGGCGGACGTCCGCGCGCGCACCGCCGCGAGCGCGGGCGCGTCGAGGTGGCACAGGTCGAACACCGCCTCCGGCGCCCCCTTGGCCGCGATGAGGAAGCGCTCCGGCTCCGTCGGCGCGCGCGCGGCTTCACCCGCGTCACCCGCGTCACCCGAGCTCGAGGTCGCGTACACGTGCGACATCGCGAGCAGCTCGGGCGAGAGCGGGTACTCGCGCAGCGGCCGCCAGCCCGCGTGGAGGTGCTCGGTGCCGTCGAGCGCGCGGCCGCCGAGCTCGTGGAACGCGGCCTCCATCGGGTCGAACGGATCGGGCTGGCTCGCCAGGATCCCGTACTCGACCACGCCGTGCACCGCCTCGGGGAGCGCCGGCAGGCCGGTGGTCGGCACGTCGACGGCGGACTCGGCGAGGTCCCCCTCGAGCCGCACGATGCGCATCGCGTTGACGGTCAGCGTGCCGGTCTTGTCGGTGCAGAGCACGGTCGCCGCGCCGAGCGCCTCGATCGCGGGGACCCTGCGCGCGAGCACGTGGCTCTTGGAGATCCGGTACGCGCCGAACGCGTGGAAGATCGTCAGGACGACCGGGAACTCCTCGGGCAGCAGCGCCATCGCGAGCGTGAGGCCGGCGAGCAGCGCGCGCAGCCAGTCGCCGCGCGCGAGCCCGAGGGAGCCGACCAGCAGCGCGCAGGCGGCGACGGCGAGGATGGCGACCGTCCGCACCACGCGATCGACCTCGCGCTGCAGCGGCGTGCGCTCGAGCTCGACCTCGGCCAGCGCGGCGCCGATCCGGCCGATCGCCGTGCGCTCGCCGGTGTGCCGCACCACCGCGAGCCCGTGCCCGCCGACGATCATCGTCCCCGAGAAGACCTCCGGCAGATCGTCGCCGCCCGGGGGCGTGCTCGGCGCGTCGGCGGGATCGCCGGTGCACGCCCGCTTGCGCACGGGGACCGACTCGCCCGTCAGCGACGACTCGTCGGCCTGCAGGTTGGTCGCCTCCGCGAGCACCGCGTCCGCGGGGACGCGCGCCCCCTCGGCGAGCACGGTCACGTCCCCGCGCACCACCTCCCGCCCGGGCACGCGCACGCGGGCGCCGTCGCGCACCACGATCGCCTGCGGGCTCGCGAGATCGCGCAGCGCCGCCACGGCGCGCTCGGTGCGCCGCTCCTGGACGATCGTGATCGAGATGACGAGCACCACGAACGCGAGCAGCGTCAGCGCGTCGCCGCGATCGCCGAGCGCCAGATAGAGCACCCCCGTCGCCAGCAGCAGCAGGAGCATCGGCTCGCGCAGCACCGCGACGACGGTCCGCAGGATGCTGGGCGGCTGCTCGCGCGCGATCTCGTTGGGCCCCTCCGCGCGCAGCCTGGCCTCGGCCTCGGCGGCGCCCAGCCCACGGGCGAGGTGCGTGCTCACGCGCCCGACGCTCGCAACGGTCGCGCCAGCCCCCCCGCCGCGCGCATTCGCCCGCCGCTTGCACCGGCGCACGGCGCTCCGCCGGACTTCCGTCGAGGAAACGCGCGCCACGCGCAGGGGACCGCAGGACGTGCGTCGCCCCGCGTCACAGGTTCTCCACAGCCTGTGTCCAACACGACGCGTCACGATGCCCCTCTCGGGGCGAGATTCGCCGCCTACATGAGCGCACCGGCGCGGGCCACCTTCTTGACGGAGGGCACCCTGGGTCCGTAGGGTGGGGCGGTTCGTGGTGGAAAGTGCCAAGCCGTGGTGACTGGACCCTGAAGTTTGGGTCCTCCGTCCCTGAGGCCGCCATCGCCCGAGCCGGGAGATTCCGATCGCCATGTGGCAGGGGCAGCACGAGCACGCGATCGACGCGAAGGGGCGCGTGAGCCTCCCTGCGCGCTTTCGCGAGTCGCTGTCCGCCGCCGGCGAGGATCGCTTCGTCCTCACGCAGTCGCTCGATCCGTGCATCGTCGCGTACCCGCTCGCCGAGTGGCGCGCGTTCGAGGAGAAGCTCTCGAAGCTGCCGCGCTTCGATCCGAGCGTGGTGAAGCTGCGCCGCCTGTACGTGTCGGCGGCGCAGGAAGTGAGCTTCGACGGGCAGGGGCGCGTGCTCGTGCCGCCGTCGCTCCGCGCCTACGCGGGGCTCGAGAAGGAGGCGCTCTGGGCCGGCCTCGGCACCTACGCCGAGCTCTGGGCGAAGGAGCGCTGGTCGCGCGCGATCGAGACCACGCCGGACGAGCGGGTCGCCCTGTCGGCGAAGCTCGGGGAGCTCGGGCTTTGAGCAACCGCGCCTTCAAGCACCTGACCGTGATGCGCGACGAGGTCGTGCGCGCGCTCTCCCCCAAGGACGACGGCGTCTACGTCGACGCCACGCTCGGCGGCGGCGGCCACACCGAGGCGCTGCTCGAGGCGTCCGAAGGCGCGCGCGTCGTCGGGCTCGATCGCGATCAGGTCGCCATCGAGGCGGCCAAGGAGCGCCTCGCGCCGTTCGGCGCGCGCTTCGAGGCCGTGCACGCGCGCTTCGGCGACGCCGGCGAGGTCGTGCCGAAGGTCGCCGCGAAGGCCGGCAAGCCGGGCGTCGACGGGATCGTCGCCGATCTCGGCGTCTCCTCTCCGCAGCTCGACGACGCCACGCGCGGGATGAGCTTTCGCAAGGAGGCCTCCGACGCGCCGCTCGACATGCGCATGGACCGCTCGCAGGGGCGCACCGTGCGCGAGCTGATCGAGGAGCTCGAGGAAGAGGCGCTCGCCGACGTGATCTTCGACTTCGGCGAGGAGCGCCGCTCGCGCAAGATCGCCAAGTCGATCAAGCGCGCCGAGACGGAGGGGCAGCTCGCGACCACCGGCGATCTGCGCCACGCGATCTACCGCGCCGTCGGCGGCGACAAGGAGCACGGCATCGACCCCGCGACGCGCACGTTCCAGGCGCTGCGCATCGCCGTGAACGACGAGCTCGGCGAGCTCGATCGCCTGCTCGCCGCCCTGCCGACGCTCCTCGCCGGCGACGGCGTCGCCGCGATCATCTCGTTCCACTCCCTCGAGGACGGCCGCGTGAAGCGCGCCTTCGCCGACGAGGCGGTGTGGGACGTGACCTCGAAGAAGCCGATCGTCGCGACCGAGGCCGAGACGGCCGAGAACCCGCGCGCGCGCAGCGCGAAGCTCCGCGTCGCCCGCCGCCGCCGCGAGGGCGAGGTCCGCGACGAGCGCACCGAGAAGCAGGCGAAGTACGAGGCGCGCAAGGCGCGTCGTCACGGCACCGGGGCGGGCTCATGAGCGCCGCGCTGCCGCACAACCGCCCGGTGGCGGAGATCATGCGCGCGCGTCGCAGCGGGCGCTTCGTCGCGCTGTGGACGCTCGCGGTCTTCGCGACCGCGGCGGCGTTCATCCTCTACCTAGCGCTGCGCAGCCGGGCCGTGGAGCTCGGCTACAAGCTCGGCCGCGCCCGCGCGCGTCAGTCGCAGCTGCGCGAGACGCGGCGCGTGCTCCAGGTCGAGGCGGTCGCCTACCGCAACCCCGAGCGCGTCGAGGCGCTCGCCAAGGGCGTCCTGCAGCTCGAGGAGGCGCCGCCGCAGCGCATCTTCGTGGTCGGCGCGCCGATCGAGGCGACCGAGAAGCCCACGCCCAAGGCGGCCGCTCCGTCCGCGAGCGCGAGCGCGAGCGCCATGGCGCCGGTGCCGGCCGCGACGATCAACGACGACGTCACGCTCGGCATCCCGAGCGCGCCGGGCGGGGGCGTTCCGTGAAGAACATCGACCCGCGCCGCGCCCGCTGGATGAAATTCCGCATGGGCGTGCTGTGCGGCCTCCTCTCGACCGGGCTCTGCTCGATCGTCGCCAGCGCCTACAACATCCAGGTCAAGCACGGCGCCGAGTGGCGCATGATCGCCGAGCGTCAGCGGCAGAAGCGCCTCAAGGTGCTCCCGACGCGCGGCTCGATCCTCGACCGCAACGGCGAGGCGCTCGCCATCACCATCGACGTCCCTTCGATCGCCATCAACGCGGCCGAGCTCGTGCGCAACGTGCCCGAGAAGCAGCAGCCCGCGCTCCAGGACGCGGCCGCCGCCAAGCTCGCCACCGCGCTGAACCTCCCGTTCCCCGAGGTGCAGGCGAAGCTCAAGTCGAAGCGGCGCTTCGCCTGGCTGAAGCGCCGGCTCAGCCAGGACGAGATCACCGCCGTCCGCGCGATGATCGATCCGCGCAAGCCCGACGCCGTCAAAGGCGTGATGATCGAGGGCGAGGGGCACCGCTTCTACCCGGGCCGCGAGGCGCTCTGGGGGCTCGTCGGCTACGTGAGCGGCGACGGCAGCGGCATCGACGGCGTCGAGCGCGCGTTCGACGAGGACCTGCGCGGCCGCCCCGACGAGATCTCCGCGCTGCGAGACCGCAAGGGGACGGTGCTCTTCGGCGACGGCCTCGAGGACGAGCGCGCCCTCGCCGGCGACGACGTGCACCTGACGGTCGATCTCGGCTTGCAGTTCCAGGTGCAGGAGGATCTCGAGGCGGGGCTGCGCGCCTTCGAGGCCAAGTCCGGCAGCGCGATCGTGATCGATCCGAACACCGGCGAGATCCTCGCGATGGCGAGCGCGCCGGTCTACAACCCGAACGACTACGGCGACGCGCCCATCGAGGCGCGGCGGAACCACGCCATCGCCGATCGCGTCGAGCCGGGCTCGACGATGAAGATCTTCACCATCGCGGCGGCGCTCGCCGAGGGGAAGATCAAGCCGACCGAGGAGATCTACTGCGAGAACGGCAGCTGGACGATCGGCGGCGTCACCATCCACGACACGCACCACGAGGGGATGCTCGCCCCGGCGTCGATCATCTCGAAGTCGTCGAACATCTGCGCGGCCAAGATCGGCCTCTTGCTCGGCGAGCAGGGGCTCTACTCGGCCTTCAAGCGCTTCGGCTTCGGCGAGACGACCGGGCTCGGGTTGCCCGGCGAGGCGGCGGGCGTGCTGCGCGCGCGCGGGCGCCCCTGGTACGAGGTCGAGGTCGCGTCCGCGAGCTTCGGGCAGGGGATCAGCGTCACGACGCTGCAGCTCGGCATGGCGATGTCGGCCATCGCCAACGGCGGCAAGCTCATGGAGCCGCGGCTGGTGCGCACGGTCACCGGCGCGACCGGGCAGCTGGTGCGCGAGGAGCTGCCGACGGTGCGGCGCGAGGTCGTCCCGGCCTTCGCCGCGCGCATGGTCACCGAGATGATGACCGGCGTCGTCGAAGAGGGCGGCACCGGGCGCGAGGCGCACATCCCGGGCTACCGCGTGGCCGGCAAGACGGCGACCGCGCAGAAGGCCGATCCCGCCACCGGCAAGTACGACCCCGACAAGTTCGTCGCGTCGTTCGTCGGGTTCGTCCCCGCGCAGAAGCCCCGCTTCGTCATCGCGGTGGTGGTCGACGAGCCCTGGATCGCGCACCTCGGCGGCCAGGTCGCGGCGCCGATCTTCCGTCGGATCGCGATGCGCGCGCTCGCGCGCTTCGGCGTCGCGCCCTCGGGCGAGGTCGCCAAGACCGCGGTGACCTTCCCGCTCGAGGATCCGACGCCGCTCGTCTACGCCGAGGCGAAGGCGATGGCGCCCGACGTGGATCTCACCGGCCCGGGCGGCTCGGTGGTGGCGCCGATGACCGCCCCGAGCGCGTTCGCGCCGCTGCCGGCCTCGTCGCCGTCGGCGCTGCCGGGCGCGCAGCGCGTGATCGTCCCCGATCTCGGCGGCATGGGCGCGCGCGACGCGGCGCACGCGCTCGTCTCGATCGGGCTGCTCCCCGTGTTCGACGGCACTGGCTCCGTGACTCGACAGGAGCCCGCGCCGGGCACGCTCCTCCTGCAGGGCTCGGCCGTCCGCGTCCGCCTCTCGCCTGGCTCGTGACGCGCACGCATGCATCGCATGGATGGCATGGATCGCACGGATCGCACGGAGCGGATGGAACGCATGGACCCTGTCTCTCTCGCAACTCTCGTCCTCGAGCTCGGCGGTGACCGTGCGGGCGTCGCGCTCGATCCCGCGGGCGTGGCCGACGCCGGCACGGCGGTGCGGGTCCGCGAGGTGCACCAGGACTCGCGGCTGGTCGAGCCGGGCGTGCTCTTCGTCTCGCGCCTCGGCGGAGGCGACGCCGCGACCGCCCGCGCGCGCCGCGAGAAGCACCTGCGCGAGGCGCTCGCCAAGGGGGCCACGGCCGTGATGCGCGCGCTCGATCCCGAGGCGGCCGCGCTCGCGGTGCCCACGATCGGCGTGCCCGAGGAGCGGCTGCGCGAGGCCATCGGCGTGGTCGCCTCCGCGGTGCACGGCCACCCGTCGTTCGCGATCGAGGTGCTCGGCGTCACGGGGACCAACGGCAAGACGACGACCACCTGGCTGCTCGGCGGCGCGCTCGACGAGCTCGCCAAGGAGCGCGCGCGCCTCGCGGCAGGCGGCGCCGACGCTCCGACGGCCGCGCTCCCCGACTGCGCGGTGATCGGCACCGTCGAGGCGCGCCTCGGCGAGGAGCGGCGCACCACCGCGCACACGACGCCCGAGGGGGACGAGCTCGCTCGCCTGCTCGCGTGGGCGCGCGATCGCGGCGCCAAGCACGCCGCGCTCGAGGTCTCGTCGCACGCGCTCGAGCAGGCGCGCCTCTCGGGGACGCGCATGCGCGTCGCCGCGTTCACCAACCTCACGCAGGATCACCTCGACTACCACGGCTCGATGGAGGCCTATTTCGAGGCCAAGGCGCGCCTGTTCGAAGAGCTCGAGCCGGGCGCGGCGGTCGTCTGCGTCGACGACGACTGGGGCGCGATGCTCGCCTCGCGCGTGCGCGGGCCGCTGCTGCGCGTGAGCGCGCGCGGCGACGCCGACGCCGAGATCTCGCCGGTGAGCGCCGAGTGCGACGCGCGCGGCATCCGCGCGACGGTCGCGACGCCGAAGGGGAACGTCCTGCTCGAGAGCCGCCTGCTCGGCGCGCACAACCTCCAGAACCTGCTGGTCGCGCTCGGCGTGCTGATCGCGATCGACGTCGAGCCGGCCGCTGCGGCGCGGGCGCTCGGCCTCGCCCCCGCCGTCCCCGGGCGGCTCGAGCTCGCCTCCTCGCCCGACGACGACCTGCTCGTCCTCGTCGACTACGCGCACACCCCCGACGCGCTCGCCCGCGTGCTCGCCACGCTGCGCGGCGTCGTCGGCGCAGGGCGGCTCCTCTGCGTCTTCGGCTGCGGCGGCGATCGCGACGCCACCAAGCGGGCGCCGATGGGGGCGGCGGTCGCCGCGGGGGCGGACCTCGCCTTCGTCACGAGCGACAACCCGCGCACCGAGGATCCGCTGTCGATCGTCGACGCGGTGCTCGGGGGGCTCGGCGACCTGCGAAGGCTCCCGGTCGACGAGCTCGTCGGCGCCGATCGCGGCGCGTTCGTCGAGCTCGATCGCGCCGCGGCGGTCGGGCGCGCGATCGACGCGGCGCGCCCCGGCGACGTCGTGCTGATCGCCGGCAAGGGCCACGAGGACTACCAGATCGTCGGCACCGAGAAGCGCCACTTCGACGACGTCGAGGAGGCGTGGAAGGCCCTCGCCGCGCGGCGCGCCGACGCCGCCGGCCGCCCCGACGCCAGCGGCGAAGAGGGCGGTGCCTGATGGCGACCCCGATCCCCCAGAACCGCGCGCGCTTCCTGCTCGCCGAGCTCGCGATCGCGACCTCGGGCGTGCTCGTGCGCGGCGCCCCCGACGACGAGATCGTCGGCGTCTCGACCGACACGCGCGCCGTCGAGCCGGGCAACCTCTACGTGGCGCTGCGGGGCGAGAGCTTCGACGCGCACGACTTCGTCCCGCAGGCGATCGCCGCGGGCGCGCGGGCGGTGCTCGTCTCGCGCCCCGAGGTCGTCGAGGCCCTGCCGCCGGGCGTCGCCGCGATCTTCGTCGACGACGTGCTCGCCGCGCTCGGCGCGCTCGCGCGGGCGCACCGTCGTCGCTGGGCGCGCGGCCGGCGCACGGCGCTCGTCGCCATCACCGGCTCGGTCGGCAAGACCACCACCAAGACGCTCTGCCGCGCGGCGCTCGCCGCGCGCTTCGGCGACGACGGCGTGCACGCGACCGAGGGGAACCTGAACAACCGCGTCGGCGTGCCGATGACGCTGCTCGGGCTCGAGGCGGGGCACGCGGTCGCCGTCGTCGAGGTGGGGACGAGCGTGCGCGGGGAGATCGCGGTGCTCGCCGCGATCGCGGAGCCCGACGTCGCGCTGCTGACCGCGGTCGGCACCGCCCACGCCGAGGGGCTGGCGACCGGCGTCCCCGGCCCGCGGATGTCGCCGCGCGAGGCCGTCGCGCGCGAGAAGATGGCGCTGCTCGCCGCCGCGCCGCACGCCGCGATCGCGTGCGCCGACGACGCGTGGGCCCACGCGAGCCTGCTCGCCTCCAGGGCGGTGCGCACGCTGACCTTCGGGCGCGCCGAGGGCTCCACGTACCGTGTTCTCTCGCGCGCCCCGTCGGACGAGGGCAAAGCGCACGTCGTGATCGAGCGCCCGCGCTTCGGCGCGCCGGGGCAGGGGGCGCACGAGGCGCTCGAGCTCGAGCTCGGGCTGCTCGGCGACCACGCCGCCGTCGACTGCGCCGGCGCGATCGCCGCCGCCGACGCCGCCTCGGCGCTCGCGACCGGGACGCCGGTCGCCGAGGCGCTCCTCGCGGCCGGGCTCGCCAAGGTCGAAGCGCCGCCGGGGCGGCTCGCCCCGCGCACGCGCGAGGACGGCGCGCTCGTCCTCGACGACAGCTACAACGCGAGCCCCGCGGCGTTCCTCGCCTCGCTCGAGGCCGCGCGCGAGATCGCCGAGGCGACCGGCCGCGCGCTGGTGGTGGTCGTGGGCGAGATGCGCGAGCTCGGCGCCGAGGTCGTCGCGGGGCACGAGGAGGTCGGCCGCGCCGTCGTCGCCGCGCGCCCGCGCCTGGTCGCGAGCTGCGGCGGCGAGGCCGAGCGCGTCGCCGCCATCGCCGAGGCGGCGGGGATCCCGGTCGTGCGCAGCGCGTCGTCGGCCGAGGCCGCGGCGGCCGTCGCGCCGCTGATCGCGAAGGGCGACGTGGTGCTCGTGAAGGGTTCGCGCGGCGCGACGACCGAGAAGGTGGTCGCGGCGATCTTGGCGGCGATCTTGGCCCCTGGCGCGCCGATCGCGGATTCCCACCGCGAGACCGCGCGAGGGGGAGCCTGAGCCGCCATGCTGTACGAGCTCCTCTACCCGCTGCGCCACCACGCCCCGTGGCTCGGAGGCCTCAACGTCCTCCGCTACATCCCGTTTCGCGCGGTCGCCGCGACGCTGACGGCGATGTTCATGAGCTTCATGATGAGCCCCTGGTTCATCCGGCAGCTGCAGAACAAGCAGATCGGGCAGTTCATCCGCGAGGACGAGGCGGCGCACCACCAGATCAAGCGCGGCACGCCGACCATGGGCGGCTCGCTCGTCCTGCTCTGCCTGCTCGTGCCGACCATCCTCTGGGCCGATCCGCACAACGTCTTCGTCTGGGCCACCGCCGCGGTGACCGCCGGCTACGGCGTCATCGGCTACCTCGACGACTACCTCAAGATCCACCGGCGCAACTCGGAAGGGCTCGCCGGGCGCTACAAGCTCGTCGGCCAGTTCCTCGTCGGCGGCGCCGCGCTCGCCTACGTCTTCGTGCCGCGCGCCGGGCTCCCCGCCGACTGGCTGGCGATCCGCACGCACCTCGCGCTGCCGTTCGTCGCGTTCTCCAAGCACCCCATCATCCTGCCGGGGTGGCTCTACGTGATCTTCGCGCTGATCGTCGTGGTCGGCATGTCCAACGGCGTGAACCTCACCGACGGCGCCGACGGCCTCGCCATCGGCCCGGTCATCATCAACGCCGGCACGTACCTGATCATCGCCTACCTCACCGGCGCGACGCTCGCCGGCGCGACGCTCGCGAAGTTCCTCAACGTCGCGCCCGAGGTCCGGACGGCCCTCTCGCACCCCGACGTCTACTTCTCGTTCGCGCGCTACCTCGACATACCCGCGGTCCAGACGACCGGCGAGCTCACCATCTACTGCGGCGCCATGCTCGGCGCCGGCGTGGGCTTCCTGTGGTTCAACGCCTTCCCCGCCAGCGTCTTCATGGGCGACGTCGGCGCCCTGGCGCTCGGCGGCGGCCTCGGGATGTGCGCGGTGCTCACCAAGAGCGAGCTGCTGAGCCTCGTGCTCGGCGGCGTCTTCGTCGTCGAGGCGGGCTCGAGCTTCCTGCAGACGAGCTGGTTCAAGCTCACGCGGCGCTTCTCGCCGCTGCCGAGCGGCGAGGGGCGCAGGCTCTTCTTGCGCGCGCCGTTCCACCACCACCTCGAGAAGAAGGGGTAGCCCGAGACCAAGATCGTCGTGAGGTTCTGGATCGTCACGGTGCTGCTCGCCCTGATCAGCATCGCCCAGCTGAAGGTGCGGTGAGGCGGACATGAGCGGCAAGGAGCTCCGCGGCAAGCGCGTGGTGGTGGTCGGGCTCGGGCTCTCGGGCGAGGCGGCCTGCCGGCTCGCGCGCGCGAAGGGGGCCGAGGTGCTCGCCAACGACGCGCGCTCGCGCGCCCAGATCGGCGAAGGGGTCGCGGCCGGGCTCGAGGCCGAGGGGATCGAGCTCACGCTCGGCACCCACGCGGGGGTCGATCTGGTCGGGGCCGACGTCGTCGTCGTCTCGCCGGGCGTCCCCGCGATCGCCTTCCTCGCCGACGCCGAGCGGTACGGCGCAAACCTCGTCTCCGAGATCGAGCTCGCGAGCTGGTTCGTCGACGCGGAGCTCGTCGCCGTCGGCGGCACCAACGGCAAGAGCACCACCACCGAGCTCTGCGCGGCGCTCGCGCGCACCACCGGGCGCCCGGTCTTCGCCGGCGGCAACCTCGGCGTCCCGCTCGCCCAGGCGGTGCTCGAGAACGACCCCGGCGTCGGCAGCGACGGCATCGCGGTCGTCGAGGTCTCGTCGTTCCAGCTCGAGCGCGTGCGCGGCTTCCGGCCGCGCGCCTCGATCCTGCTCAACGTCACCGACGACCACCTCGATCGCTACCCGTCGTTCGAGGCCTACGCGATCGCCAAGGCGGGCGCGTTCCGCGCGCAGCGAAAGGACGATTTCGCGATCGTCCCGCACGGCGACGCGCTCTCGGCGCGCGTCGCCTCGCTCGGCTACGCCACCCTCGAGACCATCGACGGCCCTGCGCCAGCGAGCGTCGGCGTCGAGGGCGATCGCCTCGTCGATCGCGCGCGCGGCGTCTCGATGCCGCTCTCGGCGCTGAAGCTCGCCGGGCGCCACAACGTCACGAACCTCGCCGCCGCGTGGGCCGCCATCCGCGACCTCGGCGCCGATCCGGGCCTGTTCCAGCCGGCGATCGAGTCGTTCAGCGGGCTGCCGCACCGCATGGTGCTCGCGCGCGAGCTCGACGGCGTGCGCTGGTACGACGACTCCAAGGGGACGAACGTCGGCGCGGTGGTCACCGCGCTCGACGGCGTCACCGAGCCCAAGGCGGTGCTGATCGCCGGCGGCCGCGACAAGGGCGGCAGCTACGGGCCGATGATCGACGCCCTTGCCCGCAAGGGGCGCGCGCTCGTGCTCATCGGCGAGGCCGCCGCGGCGATCGAGGCCGCCGCCAAGGCGCAGCTCCCCACGCTCCCGATCGCGCGCGCGACCTCGATGGAGGACGCCGTGCGCGCCGCGCGCGAGCTCGCGCAGGCGGGCGACGCGGTGCTGCTCTCGCCGGCCTGCTCGTCGTACGACATGTTCAAGGACTACAAGCAGCGCGGCGATCTCTTCGTCGCGGCGGTGCAGGCCCTCGACGCGCGCGCGGCGCGTGCTGGCGGGGGCGCGCCGTGAACAGCGCGGCGTCGTCTACCGGAGCGAACGGAGCGACCGGAGCCACCGGGAGCCTCCGCAAGCCGAGCCTGCGCGAGCGGGCCGAGCGGCTGCTCTCGGTGGCGGGGCCGGTCGATCCCATCCTGGCCGCGGTGGTGGTCACGCTCGTCTCGTTCGGGATCGTGATGGTCTACTCGGCGAGCGCGATCGAGGCGACCGTCCAGCACAAGGACGCGCAGTACTTCCTCAAGCGCCAGGTGCCGTTCGGCTTCGTCGGCCTCGGGCTCGCCTGGCTCATCTCGCGCATCGACTACCGCCGCTACCAGAAGGCGAGCGCCACCTACGGCATCCTCGCGATCGTCGTCGTGCTGCTCGTCGCGGCGATCGCCGGCTTCGGCAAGACGGGCGGCGGCGCGACGCGCTGGCTCGCGCTCGGCCCGGTGCACGTGCAGCCCGCCGAGCTCGCCAAGCTCTCGATCGTGATCTGGCTCGCCTACTCGCTGGCGAAGAAGGGCGAGGACGTCATGAAGTCCTTCGCCCTCGGCTTCTTGCCGCAGCTGATCATGGCGCTGTTCTTGATGGCGCTCTGCCTCAAGCAGCCCGACTTCGGCAGCGCCGTCGTGCTCCTGCTCCTCACGTTCACGATGATGTTCATCGCGGGCGCGAAGGTCGGCTACATCATGGGCGCCGCGATCATCGGCAGCGCCGCGGGCGCCGCGCTGGTGCGCTTTCGCGAGTACCGCTGGGAGCGCATCCAGGCGTGGCTCGAGATGGAGGCGCACCGCCAGGATCTCGCCTACCAGCCGTTCCAGGCGCGCATGAGCTTCGGCTCGGGCGAGATCTTCGGCCTCGGCCTCGGCAAGGGGCTGCAGATCCTCTACCTGCCCGAGGCGCACACCGACTTCGTGAGCGCCGTCGTCGGCGAGGAGCTCGGCTTCGTCGGCATCGCGCTGCTCTGCGCGGCCTACGTGACCCTCGTCGTGCGCGGCGTGCGCGCGGCGTTCAAGGCCCCCGACGACTTCGGCACCTATCTCGCCTTCGGTATCTCGACGCTCTTCGCGCTGCAGGTGCTGATCAACCTCGCGATGGCGATGTCGCTCCTGCCCACCAAGGGGCTCGCGCTGCCGTTCATGTCGTACGGCGGCTCCTCGCTGCTGGTGAACGCGATCGCCGCCGGCATCCTGCTCAACGTCTCGCGCCACGCGCGCGACGCGGAGCCCGTGGCCGATCCCAACGCGACCCCGGATCCGCCGGGCGTCGAGATCTCGAAGGATGCGCTGGCATGAGCGCCTCCCAGCCCCTCGTCCTCTTCGCCGGCGGCGGCACCGGCGGCCACGTGTTCCCGCTCGTGGCGCTCGCCGAGGCGTTCGAGCGCGTCGCGCCGCAGGTGCGCTTGCGCTTCGTCGGCACCCCGCGCGGGCTCGAGGCGCGCGTGATCCCGGCGCGCGGCTGGGCGCTCGACCTCGTCTCGGCCGAGCCGATGATGGGGCGCTCGTTGCTCGCGTCCGCGCGCGGCGCGATGGTCGCGGGGGCCGGCGTGTTCCAGGCCGCCGCGCTCCTCGTCAAGCACCGTCCGGACCTGGTCGTCTCCGTCGGCGGCTACGCGGCGGGGCCGATCGCGCTCGCCGCCGCCGCGATGCTGATCCCGGTCGTGCTGCTCGAGCCGAACCGCACCGCGGGGCGCACCCAGCGGCTGCTCAAGCCGCTCGCGCGCCGCATCTACGTCGGCTTCGAAGAGGCGCTCGCCGAGCACGGCGACAAGGGGCGCGCGCTCGGCGTGCCGCTGCGCAGCGGGTTCACGCCCGTGGCCCCGCGGCCGCACAGCCCCTCGGATCCCCTCAACGTCTTCGTCATGGGCGGCAGCCAGGGGGCGCAGCACCTCAACGAGACGCTCCCTGCGGCGATCGCGCTCCTCGTGAAGGAGCCGGATCACGTCCGGCTGCGCATCCTGCACCAGGCTGGCCGCGAGAAGGTGCAGCCGACCGAGTCCGCCTACGCCGCCGCGCTGCCCAAGCACGATCACCGCATCGAGGTGCACGTGGTCGACTTCCTCGACGACGTGCAGAAGCGCCTCGCCGCCGCCGACGTCGTGATCGCCCGCGCCGGCGCCCTCACCTGCGCCGAGATCTGCGCGGTGGGGCGGCCCGCCATCCTCGTGCCGTATCCCTTCGCCGCCGACGACCACCAGGCGGCGAACGCGGACGCGATGCAGCGCGCCGGGGCGGCGATCGCGATGCGCCAACCCCAGGCCACCGCCGAGGCGCTCGCGGCCGCGCTGCGGGATCTCGCGCTCGACGACGAAAAGCGCATCTCCATGGCCGAAGCGGCGCGGCGGCGCTGCGTGCCCGACGCGGCGACGGCGATCACGCGTGATTTGCTCGAGCTCGTCGGGATCTCGAGCGCGGAAGAGGCTGCCCATGTTTCGCGGTAGGGTTCGACAGATCCACTTCGTAGGCGTGGGCGGCATCGGCATGTCCGGCATCGCCGAGATCCTGCGCTCGCTCGACTTCGAGGTCTCCGGCTCCGACCTCAAGGGCTCCGACGTCACGCGGCGCCTCGAGGGGCTCGGCGTGGTCGTGCACCTCGGTCACCGCGCGGAGAACGTCGCCGAGGCCGACGTCGTGGTGATCTCGAGCGCGGTCAGCCGCGAGAACCCCGAGGTCGTCGAGGCGCGGCGGCGGCAGATCCCCGTCATCCAGCGCGCGGAGATGCTCGCCGAGCTGATGCGCCTCAAGCACGGCGTGGCGATCGCGGGCTCGCACGGCAAGACGACGACGACCTCGCTGGTCGCCACGGTGCTGCGCGCGGCCGGGCTCGACCCGACCGTGGTCGTCGGAGGCAAGGTCAACGCGCTCGGCTCCAACGCGCGGCTCGGGCAGGGCGATCTGCTCGTCGCCGAGGCCGACGAGTCCGACGGCTCGTTCCTGCGGCTCACGCCCACGATCGCGGTCGTCACCAACATCGATCCCGAGCACCTCGACCACTACGGCACGCACGAGAAACTGAAGCAGGCCTTCGTCGAATTCGTCGAGCGCGTGCCGTTCTACGGCCTCGGCGTGCTGTGCCTCGATCACCCGCACGTGCAGGCGATCCTGCCGAAGATCGACCGGCGCCACGTGACCTACGGCACCAGCGCGCAGGCCGACTACCGCGCCGCCAACGTCACGTTCCACGGCCTCGAGACCCACTTCGACGCCTACCGCCGCCGCGAGCGCCTCGGCAGCTTCGTCGTGCGCATGCCCGGCGCGCACAACGTGCTCAACACGCTCGCCGCGATCGCGGTCGCCGACGAGCTCGCGGTGCCGCTCGACGTGGTCCGCGACGCGCTCGCGAGCTTCGGCGGCGTGCAGCGCCGCTTCACCATCGTCGGCGAGGTCGCCGGCGTGATGACCGTCGACGACTACGGCCACCACCCGGCCGAGGTCGAGGCCACGCTCGAGGCCGCGCGGCGGGCCTTCGATCGCCGCCTCGTCGTCGCGTTCCAGCCGCACCGCTACTCGCGCACGCAGATGCTGATGAACGACTTCGCGCGCGCGTTCAACCGCGCCGACAAGGTCCTCATCACCGAGATCTACGCCGCGGGCGAGGAGCCGATCCCCGGCATCAGCGGCGCGACGCTCGCCGAGAACGTGCGCGCGCACGGCCATCACGACGTCACCTTCGTGCCCACGCGCGCCGCCGTGACCGACGTGCTCGAGCGCGAGGTCCGCCCCGGCGATCTCGTCATCGCGCTCGGCGCGGGCGACATCAACAAGTGCGCGCGCGAGCTGCTCGAGCGGCTCGCGGCCAACGCGAAGCCCGAGGGCGAAGGAGCTCCGAGCGTATGAGCTCCTCGCGCGTGCCGCCGACGAACCGCCGCGTCGTGACCAAGCAAGAGGTCGCGACGAAGGCGAACGTGCGTGCGGCACGCGACGGCGAGCTCGTCGTGAAGGCGGCGCCTTGGGATCCGGATCTGCTCTGGCGGCGGCTGCGCCTCGCGGGCCGCATCGCGCTCGCGATCGTCGTGGTCGCGATCGGCGCGGCGGCGGCCGTGTCCGCGCGCCGCTACGTCACCACCAGCGCGCGGTTCGGCCTCAAGGAGCTGCGCATCGAGGGGGCGCGGCGCCTCTCGGCTTCGCAGGTGCAGGCGCTCGCGGGGCTCGAGATCGGGCAGAACGTGGTGGACGTCGATCTCGACGCGCTGCGCGCCAAGCTCGAGAAGAACCCGTGGATCGAGCGCGCGCAGGTGCAGCGGCGCCTGCCGGCGAGCCTCACGATCGAGATCGTCGAGCACGAGGCGGCGGCGCTGGTCACGCTGCCCACCGGCACCTATCTCGCGACCCCCAACGGCGCGCTCTTCAAGCGCGTCGAGCTCGGCGATCCCGACGACCTCCCGATCGTCACCGGGATCGCGCCCGACGAGGCCTCGGGCGATCGCGAGGCCACCGCCCAGCTCGTCAAGCGCGCGCTGGAGCTCTCGGCCGAGATCGAGCGCGTCGGCATCTACGGCGGGCGCGTCGAGGAGCTGCACGTCGAGCCCGACGGTGGGCTCTCGGCCGTGGTCGGCAAGCGCGCCGTGCGGCTGGTGTTCGGCCGCGCGCCCTACCGCGCGAAGGTGCGCCTCGGCGCCAAGATCGAGGCCGAGCTCACGCGCCGCGGCGCGCGCCCGACCGTGCTCTTCCTCGACGACGACGGCCATCCGGAGCGCATCGTCGTGCGGCTCGTCTCGGCTCTTCCGCAGGCGCAGGTCACCGTCGACGGGCCCGGCCCGACGGCCTCGATGAACGGCGGCGGGGCCAAGAAGAAGGGGGGCGCGCCGTGAAGCGCGATCTTCCGACGGCGCGCGGTCGAATTCGCGATGCCAAAACTTGGCCGGTGCTCCCGGCTCCTGACAGGTTCGCCCCGTCGTCGAGAAATCGCCGACCGGCAACGCGGGTCCTGGGAGCAAGCACGATGGCAAAGCAGGGTGAAATCGTCGTCGGCCTCGACATCGGCACCACCAAGGTGTGCGCGGTCGTGGCCGAGGTGAAAGGGACGCCCAGCGAATCGTTCACCGAGCTGGAGATCCTCGGGGTCGGCAACGTCCCCTGCAAGGGGCTCCGCAAGGGGGTCGTCGCGAACGTCGCGTCGACGACCGAGTCGATTCGCCTCGCGATCGAAGAAGCGCAGAACATGGCCGGGGTCGAGATCCGGACCGTGTTCGCCGGCATCGCGGGGAGCCACGTGCGCGCCCAGCGGAGCAACGGCGTGGTCGCGATCGCCACCAACGAGGTCACGCGCAGCGACGTCGACCGCGTGCTCGAGAACGCGCGCGCCATCCCGATCCCCACCGACCGCAAGATCCTCCACGTGCTGCCGAGCGAGTTCCTCGTCGACACGCAGGACGGCATCCGCGAGCCCGTCGGCATGAGCGGCGTCCGCCTCGAGGCGAAGGCCCAGCTCATCACCGCCGCGAGCTCCTGCGTCGAGAACGTCATCAAGTGCGCGGAGCGCGTCGGCCTGCACGTCGCCGACGTCGTGCTCGAGCCGCTCGCCAGCGCCGAGGCCGTCATCACCGAGGACGAGCGCGAGATCGGCGTCGCCGTGGTCGACATCGGCGGCGGCACCACCGACGTCATCCTCTACGTCGACGGCGGCATCGTCAGCGCGAGCGTCATCCCGGTCGGCGGCATGAGCGTCACCAGCGACATCGCGGCCGGACTGCGCACGCCGATGGCCGAGGCCGAGCGGCTCAAGCACACCAAGGGGTGCGCGCTGGGCCGCATGGTCCCCGACGACGAGGAGATGGAAGTGCCCGGCGTCGGCGGCTATCCCGCGCGCCGCGTCGCGCGCCGCGTCCTCGCCGACATCATCGAGCCCCGCGTCGAGGAGATCTTCGCGGTCGTGCGGCGCCAGCTCGAGGAGAGCGGGTACCTCGAGCAGCTCTCGGCCGGCGTGGTCCTCTGCGGTGGCGCCGTGCTCATGGAAGGCATGACGGAGCTCGGCGAGGAGATCCTCGGCATGCCCGTCCGCCGCGGCTACCCGATCGGCACGCGCGGCCTGACCGATCTCACCCACGGCCCCCAGTTCGCGACGGCCGTCGGCCTCGCGCGCTACGGCGCCAAGGCCCTCCAGGCGGCGACGGTTCGCGAAGACGAGCCCGCCTCCGCGGTCATGCGCGCGGGCGACAAGGCGCGTGAGGAGCCGGCGGCTCCGGCCGGAGAGCGCTCCGGGTTCTGGGGTTGGCTCAAGGCCGCCTTCTAAGACTTGAACCGTGTCTGATTGGACACGGACGACTTGGTAAAATCAGAGTGAGCTTCGCTTATTAAGTGCTTTATGAAGTGAGCGTTTCGTGATTGATTGTCGGCGGGGATTTCCGAGGTTCGCGACGAAGTACGGGGAAGAGGCGCCCCGGTCGCGAAGCGAGGATCCGACGCCGACGAACGGAGCCGACGTCAGAGGCTCCGCGTAGTTGTTCTAGGGCGTTCGGGGATCACGGACTGCACGCGACGACCATCCGAGTCGGCGACCGAAGGGTCGATCCGATTCGTCGAGGGGGGTTGCGGCACGCGGAGGGCGAGATGGGCTTCCAGATCGAGTTTGCGGACGAGCAGCAGGAGAGCCAGGCGCGGATCAAGGTCATCGGCGTCGGCGGCTCGGGAAACAACGCCGTCAACACGATGATCGAGTTCGGGCTCGACGGCGTGGAGTTCATCGCGATCAACACGGATCGCCAGGCGCTCGACGCGAACGCGGCACCGACCAAGTTGCAGATCGGCGCGGCCGTGACCAAGGGCCTCGGCGCGGGTGCGAACCCCGACCAGGGGCGCAAGGCCGCGATGGAGGACGTGAACCGCATCAAGGAGCTCGTCTCCGGCGCGGACATGGTCTTCATCACCGCCGGCATGGGCGGCGGCACGGGCACGGGCGCGGCGCCTATCGTCGCGCAGATCGCGCGAGAAGAGGGCGCGCTGACCGTCGGCGTCGTCACCAAGCCGTTCATCTTCGAGGGGCGTCAGCGCAGCCGTCGCGCGGAGCAGGGGCTCCACTGGCTGACCGAGCACGTCGACACTCTCATCACGATTCCGAACCAGAAGCTCTTCGATCTCGGAGAGGAACTGACGTTCATCGAGGCGTTCAAGCGCGCCGATGAAGTGCTCTATCAGGCCGTGCGCGGCATCTCGGATCTCATCACGCAGATCGGCATCGTCAATGTCGACTTCGCCGACGTGAAGACCGTCATGTCGAACATGGGTCGCGCCCTCATGGGCAGCGGCTGCGCCAAGGGCCAGGGCCGCGCGCGCAGCGCGGCCGAGATGGCCATCCAGAGCCCGCTGCTCGACAACATCTCGGTCGACGGCGCGACCGGAATCCTCCTCAACATCGTCGGCGGCGCCGACATGAAGATGCGAGAGATCGAAGAGGCGTGCGCGCTCATCCACGAGCAGGCGCACGAGGACGCGAACATCATCTTCGGCGCTTCGATCGATCCGAGCCTCGGCGAGATGGTGAAGGTCACCGTCATCGCGACCGGCTTCGATCGCGCTCCGTCGCAGGAAGTCGACGCGCACTCCTCTTCGGCGACCTCGTCGTCGCGGATGTCGATGCCGTCGTCGCTGCCGCAGCAGGTCCAGCCGCTCGCGCGGCAGGTCAGCCGCCCGGCGCCCGCGCGCGAGCAGGAGCCGATGTACACGCCGCAGCCGATGCCCTCGCGCCGCGGGATCCCCGCCGCGACGGCGTCGCACCCGGCCACGCGCGATCTGCGCGACGTCCGCGACCTGCGCGAGCCGCAGCCCGCGTCGGTCGTGCGCGGCGCGGAGCGCAACACCGAGCGCTATCCGTCGCCGGTCGACCAGGACTGGGACATCCCGGCCTTCGTCCGTCGCAACCAGTAAGCCACGACTCCGAGCGCGTCCTCCGCGGACGAGCGCCCCCGCCTAGCCGGCATTGCCTCGGCCGGCTGCGGGGGCGTCGTGTTTTTGTGCCTCGCGGCGCGCGACGCCCCCGCCTGGGCCTGCTATAACGCGACGCGACAATGGCCCGCCTAACCGAAGCCCTCGATTCGATCCTCGACCCGAACGGCAACCCCGCGCTGCAGGTGCGGACGCGTGGCCGAGAGGTCCTTCGCGATCCCCTCGTGAACAAGGGGACGGCGTTCACGCGCGAGGAGCGGACCGCGCTCGGCCTCGACGGGCTGCTGCCGCCGGTGGTCGAGGGGCTCGAGAAGCAGCTCGATCGCGCCTACACGGCGTTCCACCGCGAGCCCTCGTCGCTCGCCAAGCACCGCTACCTCCGCGCGCTCCAGGATCGGCAGGAGATCCTCTACTTCGCGCTGCTCGCCCGCCATCTGCACGAGATGCTGCCGATCGTCTACACGCCGACCGTCGGCGAGGCGTGCCAGCAGTTCCACAAGATCTACGAGGACGCGCGCGGCCTCTCGCTCTCCGCCGGCGACGTCGGGCGCATGGACGAGATCCTCGCCGGCTACCCGCTCGACGACGTCCGCATGATCGTCGCCACCGACTCGTCGGCCATCCTCGGCATCGGCGACCAGGGGTACGGCGGGCTCGGCATCCCGATCGGCAAGCTCGCGCTGTACACCGTCGGCGGCGGCGTGAGCCCCTACCAGACGCTCCCGGTCGTGCTCGACGTCGGCACCGATCGGCTCGATCTCATCGACGATCCGCTCTACCTCGGTGTGCGCCAGCGGCGCCTGCGCGGCGACGACTACCTCCGCCTGCTCGACGCGTTCGTGGCGGGCGTGAAGAAGCGCTGGCCGAACGCCGTCATGCAGTGGGAGGACCTGTCGAAGGACACCGCCTTCTCGGTGCTCGAGCGCTACCGCGACGCGCTGCCGTCGTTCAACGACGACGTGCAGGGGACGGGCGCCGTGGCGCTCGCGGGCGTGCTCTCGGCGTGTCGACTCAAGGGCGAGCGGCTGCGCGATCAGCGCGTGATCGTGAGCGGCGCCGGCGCGGGCGGCGGCGGCGTCGCGACGGCGATCCGCGAGGGGATGATGCGCGACGGCCTGAGCCTCGAGGAGGCGAACGCGCGCCTCTACGTGCTCGACTCCAAGGGGCTGCTCACCGAGGAGCGGGCCGCTTCGATGGAGGAGTACAAACGCACCTTCGCCTGGCCGCGCGAGCGCCTCGCCGGCTGGACGCTCTCCTCGCCGATCCCGACGCTGCAAGACTGCATCGAGAACGCGAAGCCGACGGTGCTGCTCGGGCTCTCCGGGCAGTCGCGCTCGTTCGACGAGCGCGCGGTCCGCGCGATGGCGAAGGCGTGCGCGCGGCCCATCGTCTTCCCGCTGTCGAACCCGACCAGCGCCTGCGAGGCGCTCCCGGAGGATCTCGTCGCGTGGACGGAAGGGCGCGCGATCGTCGCGACCGGCAGCCCCTTCGCGCCCGTCTACTTCGAGGGGCAGACCTACGTGGTCGGCCAGGGGAACAACGCCTTCATCTTCCCTGGCCTCGGCCAGGGGGTCATCCTCTGCGGCGCGCGCAAGATCACCGACTCGATGGTGCTCGCGGCGGCGTACGCGCTCGCCGACATGGTCGAGGCGCGCTATCCGCAGCTCGTCTATCCGCCCGTCGAGGCGCTCGCCGAGGCCTCGATCCGCGTCGCCGCGCGCGTGATCGCGCAGGCGGTCGCCGAGGGGGTCGCCACGGTCCGACCGGAAGATCCGCAGGCGATCGAGGCGCTCGTGCGGCGACGCCGCTGGCTTCCGGAGTATGTGCCAGTCGTCCCCGCGCCGCGCTGAGGCAGAGGTTCGCGGCGAGGGCGCCTGCCCGCGTGCCGGCGGACGTGGTAGCGCCGCCCTCCGAGATGAGCTCGCGCGTCGACCTCGGTGATCCGATCCGCCTCCCGACCGAGGGGGGCGAGGTCGCGATCGTCGCGCACGGCGGGCTGCCGATGTCCGCGTTCGACGCCGAGGGGCGTTTCGTCGACGTGAACGAGGCGTGGGTCGCGCTGTTCGGCTGGACGCGCGCCGAGGCGCTCGGGATGTCGGTCGCCGACGTCAGCGGCGAGCCGAGCGTCACGCTCTCCGCGATCGCCGCGGCGCAGCTGCGCGGCGGCATGCGCATCGCGATTCGCCTGCATCGCCGCAAGGACGGCTCCACCTTCGCGGCCGAGCACACCACCGCCATCATCCGGAGCGGCGCCCGCAGCTACCTCTACACGATCATCCGCGAGCTCGAGGACGAGCGGCGCGCCGAGCTCGCGCGCCGTCGCAGCGACGCGAGCTTCCGCGCCCTCATCGAGACGATGCCCGACGGCGTGGTCGTGCACCGCCACGGCACGATCGTCTACGTGAACCCGCGCGCGCGCGCGATGCTCGGCTACGACTCGCTCGACGAGATCGTCGGTCGCCACGCGCTCGAGCTGATCCACCCCGACGACCGCGCCGCCGTGATCGAGCGCGTCCGCGTGATGCTCACCGTCGGCGGCACCGCGCCCCCCGTCGAGGAGCGCTTCCTCCGCAAGGACGGCACCAGCGTCACCGTCGAGGTCGCCGCGATGCCGACGGAGTTCGCCGAGGAGCCGGCCGTCCTCGCGATCGTGCGCGATCTCAGCGCCCGCAAGGCGATGGAGGCGAGCCTCGTGACTGCCGACCGGCTCGCCTCGCTCGGACGCCTCGCCGCCGCGGTGGCGCACGAGATCAACAATCCGCTCGCGTACGTGATGGGCAACCTCCAGGTCCTCTCGCGCGAGCTGGCGCGCGCCGGCGACCGCGTGCCCGAGGAGCTGCGCGCGAGCTTCGCGCAGCGCATCGCGATCGCCGAGGACGGCGCGGCGCGCGTGCGCGACATCGTGCGCGACGTGAAGACGCTCTCGCTCGTCGAGGGGGCGCCCGAGCCGGTCGAGCTGCACCGCGTCCTCGACGTGTGCGTGAACATGGCCGAGCACGAGATCCGCCACCGCGCGCGCCTCGTGAAGCGCTATGGCCCCGCCGCGCGCGTGCTCGCCAGCGAGGCCCGGCTCGGCCAGGTCTTCCTGAACCTGCTGGTCAACGCCGCGCAGGCGATCCCCGAGGGGAACGTCGACGGCAACGAGATCGTCGTCGAGACGTCGCGTCCGTCGCCCGAGGAGGTGGTCGTGTGCGTCCACGACACGGGCAGCGGCGTGCCGGACGCGATCGTCGATCGCATCTTCGACCCGTTCTTCACGACCAAGGCGCGCGGCAAGGGCTCGGGGCTCGGGCTCGCGATCTCGCGCGACGTGGTCGCGTCGCTGGGCGGCACCATCTCCGTCGAGCCGCGCGGCGACGGGGCGCGCGGGACGACCTTCTGCGCGCGGCTGCCGACGAGCGAGCGGATGCCGAGCTTCGCGCTGACGCCTGCGCCGCGGCCGGTGGGGCCGACGAGGCCGCCGATCCTCCTCGTCGACGACGAGCCGCGCCTCGCCCGCGTGCTCGAGGCGCAGCTCGAGGGCGACTACGACGTCACGATCGCGCACAGCGGCCGACAGGCCATCGAGCTGCTCGGTCGCTTCGCCGCGTTCTCCGCGATCGTCTGCGACGTGCTGATGCCCGACCTGACCGGCGGCGACGTCTTCGAGTGGCTGCGCACGCACCACCCGGGGCTCGAGCGGCGGGTGATCTTCATGACCGGCGGCACGCTCTCGGCCGCCGCGCGCGCCACGCTCGACGCGAGCGAAGGCCGCATCCTCGCCAAGCCGTTCGGCGTCGACGAGCTTCGCCGCGCGATCGAAGGCGTGCGCACGCAGGCCGCGACGCGCTGAGCGACGTCAGCCGCCGTCGGTCCGCTCGGCCGGCTCGGTGGGCTCGGTCGCGTCCGTGGCGTCGACCGGCGAGGCGACGGGCTCTTCGCCGCCGCCCTTCGGGAGCCCCTCGCGCAGCCGGTAGCCGACGCCGGGCTCGGTGAGCAGGTAGCGCGGGCGGGCGGGGTTGGCCTCGAGCTTGTGCCGCAGCTGCGCCATGTAGACGCGGAGGTAGTGCGTCTGCCCCATGTACGGCGGGCCCCAGACCTCGCGCAGCAGCTGCCGGTGCGTGATCACCTTGCCGATCGAGCGCGCCAGCGTGGACAGGAGCTTGTACTCGATCGGCGTGAGCCGGATCTCCTTGCCGTCGACGGTCACGCGGCGCACCGGCATGTCGAGCTTCAGGTCGCCCGTCTCGACGACCGCGCCCGGGTCGTCGCCAGCGCGCGCGGCGTGGCGGAGCGCGACGCGCATGCGGGCGAGCAGCTCGCTCGCGCCGAAGGGCTTGGTCAGGTAGTCGTCGGCGCCGCCGTCGAGCGCGGCGACCTTGTCGGCCTCCTGGCCGCGCGCCGAGATCACCACGATCGGCGTGCGCGACCACTCGCGCAGGCGCCGCGTGACCTCGAGGCCGTCGATGTCGGGCAGCCCGAGATCGAGCAGCACGATGTCGGGGTTCTTCGCCGCGGCGTCGGCGAGCGCTTGCTCGCCGCTCGTCGTGGTGGCGCAGCGATACCCGTTGGCGAGCAGCGTCGCGCGCAGGAAGCGCTGAAGCTCGGGCTCGTCTTCGACGATGAGGGCGAGGGGCTCCGGAAGGGCCATATGGGTTCCCTATCTAGCCTGTCGTGTTGCGGGTGCGAATCAAGGTGGCGACAAGGTAGCGCCCCGACTCGAATCGCGCAGCGAGGGCGGGGCGCTCGCAGGCTCTTCGGTGAGCGGCGGCGGCGGCTCGCCGAGGGGCAGCGAGAACGCGAAGGTCGTCCCGTCGCGTCGGCGCTCGACCCAGGTCCGACCTCCGTGGACCATCAGGATTCCTCGGCAAATCGCGAGTCCGAGCCCGCTGCCGACCCTGCCTTTGGAGCCAGCCGCGCGGTAGAACTTCTCGAAGACGTGCGCCTCCTCTTCGGGCGCGAGCCCCGGGCCCCAGTCACGCACCTCCACCGTCAGCGCGCCGTCGCTGGCGCGGGCGCGGACCTCGATGGGCGAGCCGGCGGGCGTGTACTTCAGGGCGTTGTCGAGGAAGTTCGCCAGGACCTGCTCGATCAGCGTCGGATCGATGGCGACCAGCGGCAGGTCGTCGGCGACGTCGGTCCGCACCGGGCGCCCTTGGAGCTGCGTCTCGAGCCGACTGAGCGCGGAGCCGATGACCTCCTCGATCGGTTGCCAGTCCTTCTCGGGGCGCACGGAGCCCGCCTCGAGCCGCGTCATCGCCAGCAGGTTGGTCACCAGGTTGCCGAGGCGCGAGGCCTCGCTGGCGATCGACTGCAGCAGGGCCACGCGCGTCGGCGCGTCGAGACGATCGCGATCCTGCATGAGCGTCGTGGCGGCGCCGGTGATCGCGGCGAGCGGCGTGCGCAGGTCGTGCGAGACCACGCTCAGCAGCACGTTGCGCTGCCGCTCGACCTCCACCTCCATGCGGGCGTGCTCCGCGCGCTGCTCGTGCTGGCGGGCGCGCTCGGTGAGCGTGCTGATCAGCAGCCCGACGACGAGCATGACGATGAAGACGAGGAGGTACTTGATCTCCGACGTGAGCAGCGAGCCGTACGGCGGCACGAAGAAGTAGTCGAAGAGCGCGGTGCCGGTCACCGTGGCGAAGATCGCGGGGAGCCGGCCGCATCGCGTCGCGACCACGACGATCCCGAGCAGGAAGATCATCGCCAGGTTGGCGAGCTCGACCGACTGGAAGAGCAGCGCCGACGTGATCGTGCAGGCGAGCACGACCGCGGCCGCCTCGACCCACCGCCGCGCGCGCTCGCGCGTCTCCGACGTCGAGGTCGAGGTCGAGGAGAGCGAGAGCGCCGGTCTCATCGGACGAACACGTAGGCTTGCGCCGAGAGATCCGCGCTCGAGGGGGCGCCGCCGCTGGCGTCGTAACAGGTGCACGCGCACACGTCGCCGTGCCGGGTGTTCGCGTCGGTGCCGCAGGAGGACCCGGCGCCGCCCACGCCGAGGCGCGAGTCGGGCGAGTCGCAATTGGTCTGCTCGTTGCCGAGGATGCCGAGCCGCACGGACATCGCGCCCGCCACCACGTTGAGCCCTTCGCGGTTGCAGTTCTTCTGGAGCGCGGAGCCGGGCAGCGCGTCGAGCCACGCCCCGCGCCCGCCTCCGCTGGTCGCCACGTACGCCCCGGTCGCGAAGAGCTGCGCGAGCGACGCAGGCGGGTACGTGAGCCCTCCCGGCAGGCCGCTGGTCGGCAGCCCGAGCAGGACGTACTTGGTCGGCGTCGCCGAGGAGGGGGCCATCGCGACGCGCAAGGCGTGGACCGGGATCGACAGGAAGCCTTCGAATTTCGCCTCGCTGGCCGCGAGATCCGGCGAGCCCGCCAGCAGGTTCGAGTCGGTCCAGAGCGCCGCTTCGTAGCTGAACGTCGGCGCGCTCTTCGAGGCCTTCAAGACGAGCGTCCATCCGCCGACGTCGGCGCCCGCGCCGACCATCGCGCAGTACGCGCTCCACGGCGAGGCGGCGCCGGCGCGCGTGGAGGCGAGGGGGTAGGTCGCGCTCGGCGCGCCGGGATCGCCCGCGAAGATCTGATCGCACGACGTCGCGAGCGCGCACTCGTTCGCGGTGCAGAGCCGCCCGCCGCAGTCGGCCGCGGCGCTGCAGTGCTTGCCCACGGCGCAGCCGCGGCCGCACGCCACGCCGCAGTCGACGTCCGCCTCGCCGGCGTCGAGCACGCCGTTGTTGCAGCCGACCGGCACGCAGACGCCGAACGTGGTGCACGCGGTGCTCCCACAGTCGACGCCGGCGTGGCAGCGCCCGCCGTTCGGGCACTTGGTGCAGTGACCGCCGCAGTCGACGTCGCTCTCGTCGCCGTCCTGAACGCCGTCTCGGCAGCTGTCGGCGTCCGGGGCGAGCAGGGTGTCGGCGGCGTCCGCGGCGTCCGCCGCATCCGCCGCGTCGGCGCCGGACACCGCGTCGAGCGCGTCGGTGGTGAACGTCGAATCGGTCGCGTCGGCGACGTCTTCGGCCGCGTCGCCGCCCCCCTCGACGGCGTCGGCGCCGAGCGTGTCGGTGGCGTCGTCTCCCGACTCGGCGACCGTGGTGTCGGCGGCGCCGTCGAGCACGGCATCGTCGCCCACGCTCGCGTCGCCGACCTCGTCCGCGGTGTCCTCGCCGGCGCCGTCGGTCGACTCGAGCCCCAGCCCCGCAGCGTCGATGGAGCAGGATGCGGTCGAGAGGAGCGCGAGCAGCAGCGCGACACGGCGCGTCATCGGGCCATGCTAGCATGATTTCCGGCGAATCCGAGGCGACCCGAGGGTGGCGCTGCCTCGCCGCGGCCTCGCCGCTGCCTCGCCGCGCGCCGAGGGCGTGACCGTCGAGCTCGCGAGGGTCAGCGGCCCGTTCCCGGTGACGCGGAGGTCGCCCGCCGGAAGCGTCGATCGGCGCCGAAGCGCTTGCAGGCGCCTTCCGGTGGTGCTACCTGGTGCGATCGGACGCGCCCTCGCGACGTCGTGCCCGCATTCTCATGTGCCGGCCGGCTCCGCGCGCAGTGACGACGTCCGAAGTGGGGTCGTGGCGAAGGGTCGCGCAGTGGCCCGGCTTCATTGCCCCGTCGCGTCGGGCTCCGAACGAGCCCCCGCGGTTGAGCGTTCCGAGTCTGCGATCCGCCCGGCGCAGTGGGGCTTTCCCCGCATGCGGCCTCGCGGTCCTGCGCACGCGCCGGCGTGCAGAGAGAACGAGTCGACGCTTTGTCGAGCCCGATGACTGACCGGGTCCCTGCGCGCGGGCCTTTCGCCGATGCCGTCGCGTCGCTGAGCGACCGTGCCCTGCGCCGCCTCCTCGGCGCGCGCGCCTACCTCCGGGGTTGCGACTACGTGCGTAGGCACGCCGTCTCCGACCTCTTCGTCGAGGATCACGGCGCCCGCGCCGTCGTCCGTGGCACGGCCCAGACGCCGTACGAAGTCCGCGTGACGCTGTCCTCGAACGACATCTCGTCGCAGTGCAGCTGCCCCGCGTTCTCCAAGATCGACGGCCACTGCAAGCACGTGGCCGCCCTGCTCATCGCGCTGCGAGATCAGGTGCGCGGGCCCCGGCAGCCCCACCCCGCCAGCGCCCGCGACGGCCAGAACGGCCAGAGCTCCCAGCACTCGCAGGGCGCCCAGCACTCGCAGGGCGCGCACAACGGTCACAACGGTCACAACGGCCGCGACACCCGTGACGGCGAGCCGAGCTCGGTCGTCGAGTCGAGCGCCCGCGGCGAGGATGCGCGTGACGCGCGTGATGGCCGCGACCGCGACGGTCGTGACGCCGGGCCGCGCAGCGATCTCGATCCGCTCTCGCGCCGCGTGCGCCGCGGGCGTCGGCCGCCGTTGCACACCGTGCACGCGGGCGGCGGCGGGACGAACCTCTCGCCGGCCCGCGGCGTGCCGTCGCAGAGCGGCCTCGAGGCCTGGTTCCCCGACGACATCCCCGCGCACGGCTACGCCGATCTCGAGTTCCGCGTCACCGTGCGCGCGTCCTCGCTCAACGTCGTGGTGATGGACCCTGCGCTGCGCGCGCCCGTAGCGCCGAGCGAGGCGCTGTCGGTCATGGCGCTCTCGCCCAACGGCGATCGCGAGGCGCTGCGCCTGCTCGCGCGCCTCGAGCGCGGCGACGCGCGCCGCGGCCTCGAGCTCCGCGGTGAGGACGCGGCCGACCTCGTCACGCGGCTGGAGGGGCGGCGCGTCCTGGTCGAGCCCTCGCTCATGCAGCTCCGATGGAGCGACGAGCCGCTCCGCTGCCGCTTCGACCTCGAGCTCGCGCGCAAGCAGCAGCCGAGCAACGGCACTCCGGATCAGGAGGCGCTGGTCGTGCGCGCCTCGTTCGAGCGCAAGAGCGACGGCCGCCGCTTCCAGCTGCAGAGCGGCGCCTGGTTCGAAGGCGCGCCCGGCTGGCACATCGACGTCACCGAGGGGATCGCGCGGCCGCTCGAGAAGCGTGTGACGCCGGCCTGGCTGCAGCGCCTCTGGCGCACGCCGCAGCTGTCGTTCCCGCTCGGCGAGCTGCCGCGCCTGCTCTCGGAGTCGATCCCCAAGATCGCGGCCGAGGTCGGCGCCGAGCTCCCCGCGATCGCCGAGGTGGCCGAGGAGATCGATCTCGCGCCGCACTTCAAGCTGCGCGCGTTCGGCGAGCTCATCGAGGCGCGCGTGCAGATCTCGGCCGCCTACGGCGACGTCGAGATCGAGGTCCGCGCCGACGGGATGTCGCCGCCGATCGCGGTGCTCCCGCCGCTCGGCCCGGGCAAGAAGGCGCGCTGCGTGCGCGCCAACGTGCTCGAGCAGCAGGAGGCGGTCGAGAAGGTGCGCCTGCTCGGCTTCCTCCCCGACGAGGAGGGCAAGGGGCTCGTCTGCCGGAGCGACGACGCCATCGCTTTCTGGTCCGAAGGGCTCGGCACGCTCCCCGAAGACTGGGAATTCTTCGTCCCCGACGATCTCGTCGACGTGCAGATGCGCCCCGACACCGTCGGCGCGCGCGCGCGCGTCTCGAGCGGCATGGACTGGCTCTCGGTGAAGCTCACGTTCGGCTCGGGCGGCGTGACGGTGCCGCCGGACGAGCTCGCGCGCTGCCTCACCGAGGGGCGCCGCTACGTGAAGCTCGAGGACGGCAGCTTCGCGAAGTTCGACGCGGCCAAGGTCCGCGAAGTGCTCGCGCGGCAGGCCGAGATCCTCGTCGGCAGCAAGGGCGGCAAGATCTCGCTCGCGCAGGCGGGGCGCGTGCAGGAGCTGTTGCAGCACGTCGCGCAGGCGCAGGTCGCCCCCGAGGCGAAGGCGCTGTTCGAGAAGATCAGCTCGGTCGAGGCGATCGAGCCGGTGAAGAAGCCGCGGGGCCTCAAGGCCACGCTGCGCCCGTATCAGGAGCAAGGGCTCGCCTGGCTCGCCTTCCTTCACGAGCTCGGCAGCGGCGGCGTCCTCGCCGACGACATGGGCCTCGGCAAGACGGTCGAGACCATCGCGCTGCTCCTGCACCTCAAGAACGAGCGCAAGAAGCGGATCGAGGCGGGCGAGGAGGGCGGTCCGTCGCTCACCCTGATCGTCGCGCCGACCTCGGTCGTGCCGAACTGGCTGCGCGAGATCGAGAAGTTCGCCCCGACCCTCAAGGCGATGTCCTGGCACGGCCAGGATCGTCACGAGCGCGTCGAGGAGATCGGCGATCACGACATCCTGATCACGAGCTACGCGCTCATGCGTCGCGACGAGGAGCAGCTCGGCAAGCTCGACCTCTCGTACGTCATCCTCGACGAGGCGCAGCAGATCAAGAACCCGCTCTCGGCCACCGCGAAGTCGGCCAAGAAGCTCAAGTCGCACCGGCGCCTCGCGCTGACCGGCACGCCGATCGAGAACCGCCTGAGCGAGATCTGGTCGATCTTCGAATTTGTCTCCCCCGGCATGCTCGGCGAGCTCGCCCGCTTCGAGCAGCGCTACGCCACACCGATCGATCGCGGCGACTCCAAGGCCGCGGCGAGGCTGCGCGCCACGATTCACCCGTTCGTGCTCCGCCGCACGAAAGAGGAGGTCGCCAAGGATCTCCCCGAGAAGATCGAGATCGATCAGCCGGTGGATCTCGCGACCGAGCAGCAGAAGCTCTACGGCCAGGTGCTCCAGGAGGTGCGCGCGAGCGTGCTCGGCGAGGTCGAGCGCGTCGGCGTCGCCAAGGCGCACATCCAGATCCTCGCGGCGCTCACCAGGCTCCGTCAGGTCGCCTGCGATCCGCGCCTGCTCCACCTGCCGCGCGCGTTCGGCGACGAGGATTCGGGCAAGCTCGCCGCGCTGCGCGAGCTCGTCTCCGAGGCCTACTCGGGCGGCCACCGCGTGCTGGTGTTCTCGCAGTTCGTCACGATGCTGCAGATCATCAAGAAGGCGCTCGACGAGGACGGCATCAAGTACGAGTACCTCGACGGCTCCACCAAGGACCGCTCGGAGCGCGTCGATCGCTTCCAGAACGATCCGACCGTCACCGTGTTCCTCATCTCGCTCAAGGCGGGCGGCTTCGGCCTCAACCTGACGGGCGCCGACACGGTCGTGCACTTCGACCCCTGGTGGAACCCGGCGGTCGAGGATCAGGCGACCGACCGCGCGCACCGCATCGGGCAGACGAAGGTCGTCACCGCGTACAAGCTCATCGCCAAGGGGACGATCGAAGAGAAGATCGTCCAGCTCGCGGCGAAGAAGCGCGGCCTCGTCGAGACCGTGCTCACCGAGGACGCCGGCGGCGCGAAGAAGCTGACCAAGGCCGACGTCGACGATCTCTTCGCGGATTGAGCTCGGCGCGAACGAACCGCTCGCGGGCCCTCGCCGCGGGCGGCAAAGCGGAGTCGCGCTCGTGCCGCGCTGCTTTGCTGAATCCCTATGTCGGGGGAGGACAATCCAGCGATACCGTTACTGGGTATCGATGTCCGAGCCCTCGCTCCTGCCCGGCGCCCAGTTCGGCAAGTACCGGATCTCTCGCCTGCTCGGCGAGGGGGCGATGGGGGCGGTGTACGAGGCGGAGCACGGGGAGCTCCGCAAGCGCGTCGCGATCAAGATCCTCGGCGAGTCGGTGCGCAAGCACCACGAGGCGTCGACGCGGTTCGTGCGCGAGGGCGAGGTCGCCGCGCGGGTCCGGCACCCGCACGTCGTCGACATCGCCGACGTCGGGGTCGAGCAGGGGCTGCCTTACCTCGTCATGGAGTTCCTCGACGGCGAGGATCTCCAGGCGCGCGTGCAGCGCGGCGCGCTCGGCCTGGAGGAGACGGTCGACACGCTGCTGCCGATCCTTTCGGCGGTGCAGGCCGCCCACGACGAAGGGATCATCCACCGCGACATCAAGCCCGCGAACATCTATCTGGCGCGGACGCGCCACGGCGCGCTGCAGCCCAAGCTGCTCGATTTCGGCATCTCGAAGGTCGCGCAGGCCTTCGGCGGCAGCGACCTCACGCGCACCAGCTCGCTCCTCGGCTCGCCGTTCTGGATGGCGCCGGAGCAGGTCCACGGCGCCAAGTACATCGACGCGCGCAGCGATCAGTACGCGCTCGGCGTGGTGCTCTACCAGTGCCTCACCGGCAGCCTGCCGTTCGTGCGCGACGATCTGTACCCGCTGCTGCACGCCATCCTCAACGACCCGCTCACGCCGCCGCGCGCGCTCCGCGCCGAGATCGCGTCGGAGCTCGAGGCCGTGATCCTGCGCGCGATGTCGCGCGACGCGGCGATGCGCTTCCCCAGCGTCCTCGCCTTCGGACAGGCGCTCCTGCCGTTCGCGAGCGGTACGGTGCGCGCGGTGTGGGCCCCGGCGTTCTGGGGCGAGGGGCACGCCGGCGCGTCGAGCGCGTCCGCGCCGTCGCCGCCGAGCCTCGTCGGCGCCGTCACCGGGCCGGGCGTCTCCTCGGTCGTCGGTAGCCAGCCAGGGCGCCCCACGCGGAGGCACGTGCGGCTCTTCGCCCTCGCGCTCGTTGCCGTCGTCGGCCTCTCCGCGACCGCCGCGCTCACGCTGCGCGGCAGGAACGGCGCGCGCGGAGCCGCGGCGGCGTCCAGCGCCACGACCAAGCCTGCGGCGTCGTCCTTCGCGGTCCAGCTCGTGACCGATCCGGCCACCGCGCAGATCGCGATCGACGGGCAGGTCGTCGGTACGGGCGCGTTCGCGCGCACGCTCGAGCCGGACGGCAAGGACCACGTGCTGCGCGTGAGCGCCGACGGCTTCCTCACCCGCGAGCTGCTGTTCCACGACGCGCCGCCGCCCTCGAAGGTGACGCTCGAGAGGCCGGCCGCTCCGGCCGATTCGCCGCGCGCGAGAGAGGCCGAGGGCGTGGCGTCGAGCGCGCCGAGCGCGCCGAGCGTGTCGAGCGCGTCGAAGACCGTCGAACGCGCCCGCGCCGTGAACCCTGGCGTGGCCGCCGCGGCGACCGTCGTGCCCGCCGCGAGCGCCGGACCGCAGCCCGCCGTGCCGCCTCCACCGCCCCCCACCGCCGTCCCAGCTCCGACCTCCGCTGCGACCACGGTGCTCGGCAACAACGGAATCACCAAGGTGCGTTGACCGCATGCGAACGACCGCTCGCTCGCCCCTCTCCCTCGCCGCTGCCGCCGCCTTCGCGGTCCTCCTGCTGCTGCCGACCGGCGCCCTCGCGCAGGTCTCGTCCGACGCGCTCTACGACGAAGCGATCGTGCTCAGCGACCAAGGTCGGCACGACGCGGCCTACGCGAAATTCAAGGACGCGTGGGAGCAGGGGAAGCTGCCGCGCGCGCGCGCCCAGATGGCGCTCGAGCAGGCCGAGCTCGGGCGGTGGCTGAACGCGGAGGGGGACCTGCTCGCTGCGCTCGCCTTCGAGGGCGACGCGTGGATCACGAGCCACAAGGCCGCGCTCCTGGAGAACCTCCAGAAGATCCAGTCGCACCTCGGCTGGCTCGAGGTCAAAGGGGAGCCGGGCGCGGCGATCGTGCTCAACGGTCAGCCGCTCGGCGTGCTGCCGCTCGCGAAGCCCGCGCGCGTCGAGGTCGGCGAGCTCACGCTCGAAGCGAGCAAGGACGGCTACTACCCGCTGTCGAAGCCCGTGAAGATCCAGGCTGGCGTCACCTCGACCGTCGCGCTCGATCTCGCGAAGCGCGCGCCGCTGCCGACGACGGAGGGCCGCGCGGGCGAGGCGACCCGCACGCCCTCGCCGAGCGGGCGACCCGCGGACGTGGACGACTCGACGCGGAGGTCGGTCGCGTACGTCGGGCTCGGGGTCGCCGTCGTCGCGACCGGGTTCGGGACGCTCGCGCTCCTCGAGCGCAACTCGGCGGCGAACGGCTACAACGCGGACGCGTCGTGCCCCGGCGAGGGCGCGCCGGCGCAGCCGGGCGGGTGCGGCGATCGGCTCTCTTCGGTGCGCAGCTGGCGCACGGCCTCGATCGTCGGGTTCGGCGTCGGCGGCGCCCTCGGAATCGGCTCGATCGTGCTGCTCGTGACCGCGCCTTCGGCCTCGGCGCCCTCGGCGACCTCGGCCACCTGGGCGTGCGGTGGCGGACCCGGCGACGTCGGCGTCGCGTGTCGGGTGGCGTTCTGATGCGCGCTCGACGGAGCTTCCGCCACGCGTCGCCTGCGGTGGCGCTCCTCCTCGCGACGGCCGCCGTCGGCCTCGCGCCGGCCTGCGTCGCCGTGCGCACGTGGGACGGCGCGGCGCTCGGCCTCGCGGCCTGCGACGCCACCCAGACGCAGCCCGGCGAGGCGTGCGTCCCGCCGCACGCGAAGTCCTGCAAGGCGCTGCCCGCGAGCTGCGGCGCGAACGAGAGCTGCTGCGCGACGATCCTCGTGCCCGGCGGGACCTTCGTGCGAGGCTACGACCCGAGCGGCGCCGACAAGATGGTCGTGAACGGAACGCCCACGAAGGTGGTCGGTTACCAGGCCGGCGAGCCCGCGGCCGCGACCGCGACGATGCTCCCGTTCTTCCTCGACAAGTACGAGGTCAGCGTCGGCCGCTTCCGGGCGTTCCTCGCCGAGTACGACGCGTGGGTCGTCGATCAGCCGAAGAACGACGACGGCGCCAACGAGTACTGGCCGAGCACGGGCTGGCACCAGGGCGACTGGAAGTCGAAGCTGCCGACGACCGCCGCGGAGCTGGTCGCTCGCTTCGACACGAGCTCCGGCAGCACCTGCGGCCAGACCACCTGGAGCGCGACGCCCGCCGGCGACGCGACCGAGAACCTCCCCGTGAGCTGCGTCGACTGGTACGAGGCCTTCGCGTTCTGCATCTGGGACGGCGGCCGGCTGCCGACCGAGGCCGAGTGGAACTACGCCGCCGCGGGCGGCGCGAAGCAGCGCGCGTTCCCCTGGTCGGACCCTCCGGGAGATCTGACCATCCAGGACGGCTTCGCGAACGTGAAGCTCGCGAGCGAGCCGGACTTCGCCCTCGTGGGGAGCCTCACCGGGCACGACGCGCTCTGGGGGCACGCCGACCTCGCGGGCAACGTCTGGGAGTGGGTCTTCGACTCCGCGACGGCGCCCACGCTCGACGGCTACTACGCCCAGAGCCCGTGCACCCACTGCGCTGACTTCACCTGGCAGGCGGCCAACGACTTCCGCATCATGCGCGGCGGCTCGAAGCGCTACTTCCCGTTCGCCGCGCGCACGGCCTTCCGGCTCGCGCCCAAGGCCGATCAGAAATACGGCGACATGGGCTTCCGCTGCGCCCGCGCGAAGGCGCAGCCCTGACGCCGCGGGGCACCGCGCTCAGTGCGCGCAGCGCCCGCCGCTGGTGTTGACCCCGGTGAACTGGCAGGTGCCCGGCGCCCCGCCGGTCGGGTTGCAGCAGTAGTCCCAATTGCAGGAGTGGCCGCAGCTGCCGCAGTTGCTGCTGTCGTTCGTCGTGTCCACGCACGTCCCGCCGCACGTCGTGCCGGCGCAGGCGCCCGCGCACGATCCGCTCGTGCACATCCCGGGGAGCGGAGGGAAGCCGCCGCCCGGCGGGCACACCGTCGCGCAGGCGCCGCAGTTGAAGGCGTCGGTCTGCAGGTTCACGCAGACGCCGCCGCAGCTCGTGAAGCCCGTCGCGCAGCCGGTCACGACGCAGCTGCCCGCCTGGCACGCGCGCGTCGTCGTGGGGTCGCTCGCGCAGGGGGTGCCGCAGGCGCCGCAGTTCGCCGCGTCGCTCCCCTTCACGTTCGTCTCGCAGCTCCCATCCGCGCTCGCGTCGCAATTGGCGTAGCCCGCTTTGCAGGTCGCCGCGCAGCTCCCCGAGGCGCAGCTCGCCGTCGCGTTCGCCGGTGCGGCGCACGCCTTGCCGCACGCGCCGCAATTCGCGAGGTCGCTCCGCGCGTCGATCTCGCAGCCGGTCGAGGCCTTGGCGTCGCAGTCGAGGAAGCCGGTGGTGCAGCTCGAGATCGCGCACGCGCTCGCCGCGCAGCTCGCGCTCGCGACGTGTGGCGCGGACGCGCACGAGGCTCCGCACGCGCCGCAGTTGGCAGCGTCGCTGGTGAGATCGGTCTTGCAGGAGCCGGCTGGATCGCCGGCGCACGTCGCCTTGCCGCTCGCGCAGGGCGGCTGGCAGCTGCCGTTGGTGCACACGAGGCCGGCGCCGCACGCGGCGCTGCAGGCGCCGCAGTTGCGCGCGTCGTGCTGCAGATCGGTCTCGCACCCGGGCGTCGCGGCGTCGCAGTCCGCGTAGCCGGTCGCGCAGACCGCGCTGCAGGCGCCGCCCGCGCAGGCCGCGACCTGGTTCGCGGCGACGGGGCACGCGTCGCAGCGCGCGCCGCAGTGGGCCGGGTCGTCGTCGGCGACGCATGCACCGGCGCAGCAGTGCTTCGCCGCGCCGCACGCGTTGCCGTCGGAGCCGCTCGGACACGGCGGCGGGGGCGCTTCCTCCGCCGTGTCGCTCGCCTCGCTCACGCTCGTGTCGTCGCCGCCGCCGTCCGAGGCCGTGTCCGGCGGGTCCGTCTCTGCGGTCGACGCGTCCGACGCGTCCGACGCGTCGTCGCCCGCCGAGGGGCTCACGCACTGCCCCGACACGTCGCAATACGTCCCCGAGCCGCACGTGCCGCCGCACGCCGACTGCACGCAGGCCGCGGCCGAGGCGCCCGCCGCGGTGACGAGACCGAGCCACAAACACGCGCAAATACGGCCCAAACGCATGGTTCGAAGATACGGGGGGCCGGTACTCGCCCGAAAGACGAGGGCGCATCAAAAAGAGGCATACCGGACGATCTCGGCTCGACGGGAGCGAGGCTCCGGGCCGTGCGCGGCCGCCGCGAGCACGGCGAAAGCGCTGCGCCCGCCGGGCACCTGCCGCGGCATACTGCGCCGCGCTTGGACTACCGAATCGAGGAGCTCGCCGAGGCCGCCGGCACCACCGTCCGCAACGTGCGGGCGTACCAGGACCGCGGGCTCTTGCCGGCGCCGCGACGCGATGGCCGCGTCGCCTACTACTCGGAGGAGCACCTCGGCCGGCTGCGGCTGATCGGGATGCTCCTCGAGCGCGGCTACTCGCTAGGCAACATCGCCGAGCTGGTGAAGACCTGGGAGACGGGCGGCGATCTGCGCGAGCTGCTCGGCTTCGAGGTCGCGGTCACCAGCCCCTTCGACGACGAGCTGCCGGCCTGGATCGATCTCGCCGAGCTGACGGAGCTGTTCGGCACCCTCGACCCCGCCGCGGTGCTGCGCGCGACCGAGCTCGGGCTGCTCGAGCTCGACGGCGCGAGGCTCAAGGTGCGCAGCATGCGCGTGCTGCGAGCGGGGGCGGATCTGCACCGGGCCGGCGTGCCGTTGCCGGCGCTGCTCGACGAGCTCGAGGCGCTGCGCGACGACGTCGACCGCATCGGCAAGCGCTTCGTGCGGCTGGTGGTGCGGCAGATCTTCGACCGGCTGGGACCCGACATGCCGCCGCCCAAGGAGGCGCAGCGGCTCGCGGACATGATCCGCCGCGTGCGCCCTCTCGCCGAGGTCGTGGTCGACGCCGAGCTCGCTCGCTCGCTGGAGCGCCACATCCGCGCCGGGCTGGGCGATCGGCTCGATCGGCTGCTCGCGCGGTCCAAGAAGCGCCGCCCTTCGGCGCCCTAACGTTGACATCGTGCGATGGCAACGTAGCTTCCTGGGATGGCGACGACGCGTCGCCGCTCCCCGAGGAGGCCACCCATGCAGGCTCGTCCGCTCGAGATCCGGAACCTCCGCTTCGACCTCGGCGCCGCGGTGCCGCGCCACTGGCACGGCGGCAGGCGCTCGCTGACGGCGTTCTTCGACGGCCTCTCGATCTTCTTCCCCGAGGGGGAGCGCTTCTTCGTGAAGAGCGTCCGCGCGCACGCGAAGGTCGTGAAGGATCCGGCGCTCAAGCGCGACGTGAACGGCTTCTGCGGCCAGGAGGGGATCCACAGCCGCGAGCACGAGCGCTACAACGAGATGCTCCGCGCCAAGGGCTACCCGGTCGACGAGCTCGAGCGGAAGGTCGCGCGGATCCTGGCCGTGGTCTCGCGCGTCCTGCCGGAGCGCCTGCAGCTCGCGGCGACGTGCGCGCTCGAGCACTTCACCGCGCTCATGGGGCACATGCTGCTCGGCGATCCGCGCTTGCTCGCGGGGGCGCACCCGGAGATGGCGACGCTCTGGCGCTGGCACGCGGCCGAGGAGAACGAGCACAAGTCGCTCGCGTTCGACGTGTACCTCGCCGCCGGCGGCAACGATCTCGAGCGCTCGGCGGTGATGCTCGCCGCCACGGTGATCTTCTGGGCGAAGGTGCTGGAGCACCAGGCGCGCTTCATGGCCGCCGACGGCGTGGCCTTCTCGCCGCGCGAGTGGTGGGCGCTCGGCTGGTTCCTCTTCGGCGATCCGGGCGGGATGCGGAGGCTGATCCCGCTGTACCTGCAGTACTACCGCCCCGGGTTCCACCCCCGCGACATCGACGACGGCGGGCTGCTCGACGCCTGGCGAGCGGCCTACGAGGTCGCGGCCAAGGCGGCGTGAGGCGTCGGGCGCGGCGTCGGGCGCGCCGCGCGGCCCCGGGGCCACCTCAGAACGCGTACGAGAGCCCGAGCCCGAAGCCCGGGCCGCCGCTGTGGAAGTCGCGCGCCTGGTAGGAGACGCGGCCGACCAGCGAGAAGCCCGCGCCGATCTTGCCGGCCCCCTCGACGAGGAGCCGCAGGCCGGTCTTCTGCGCGTGCGGCATGTCGGTGACCTCGATGGTCGGGCTGACGCGCCAGGCGTCGTGGCGGGCCAGATCGAGGCGCACGTAGCCGCGCGTGCCGAAGGTCTTGATGCTCTCGACGCCGACGACGAGCTTCTCGCCGAAGTAGTCGCCGATGTGGACGGCGACGCCGCCGCCGCCCGAGAAGCCGACCTCGGTGACGCTGGTGAGGGCCTCGACCGTGACGGCGAGCCCGTCGATGATCGCGAAGGTGCCGTGCGCGGCGCCGTAGTTGAGGCCGACGCTGTCGTCGGCGGGGTTGGGCCGCGCCGCGTTGCCGCGCACGATGCCGATGCGCACGCCGAAATCGATGACGGCGATCAGCGGGCGATAGGTGTAGCCGGCCTCGGTGCGGAAGTAGTAGTCGGAGACCTTCTCGGTCTGCGCCTGCGCGAGCCCGCCGGTGCGATCGGTCTGCCCGAACGAGACGTAGTCGGCCGACGCGAACACCTCGCTGCGCTTGCCGCCCAGGCGGCTCAGCCAGGCCCCCTCGCGGGTGTCGGTGAGGTCCTCGGCGATGCCCACCACGAACGGCGCCTCGCGGCTCGCGAAGGCGCTGGCGCGCGCGCCGTCGTGGCGGACGACCTCGATGGTGTACGCGACGCTCGGCGCCTGGACGTCCTCGGCGGGGATCTCCGCGAGCCAGTGCTCGTTGGCGAGCTGGAAGGGGACCTCCTTGAACGCGCCGTCGCCGACGCGGTACGCGAGGACGATCTGCTTCGCGAGGTGCGGGTCCTCGACGTCGGCCTGGATGCGCAGGGCCTCGTGGGCCGTCGCGCTCGAGGGCGGGGCGTGGTGCACGCGCGCGTCGATCCGCGACACGTTCGGCGCGCTGGAGGTCGCCGCGCTCGGAGCGCTCGGCGCGCCGGGCCCGGTCGTCGTGGGGATCGCGCTCGGCGCGGGCGGGACGGGGATCGAGACCGTCTCCTCGGCGCGGCCCGCCGTCGCGACGAGCAGGCTCGCCAGCGACGCCAGCGCGATCATCGCGTGCTGCGTTCGGTGCTTCGACGTGAGCGTTACCATGAGAACGTCACTCCCATGCCGGCGCCGGGGCCGGAGTGGACGATGTTGCGCCCCTGGTACGAGCCCCGCAGGTACCAGGCGATGTTCTTCGACTGCCGGAAGCCGAACTGCACGATCGCGCGCACGCCGACGTCGGCCGCGGCGCCCGAGGGGACGACCGCGTTCTTGCCGGTCCCGGTCGTCTGATTCGCGAGGTCCGACGCGCTCGGCGTGACGCCGGCGGGCTGGTTGGTGACCTCGGTGCGCACCATGATCGGGAAGCGCGGGAACATGTTCAGCTCGATCTGCGTGATCCCTCGCAGGCCGATGCCGCCCAGGAATTCGCCGCCGATCATCAGGTTGGTGGCCTTGTCGTTGCCGAGGCGCACGAACACCTGGCCGCCGCCGTCGAGCCCGTTCTGACCGAGGCCGATCACGGCGCGGGTCACGAGCCCCCAGAAGTGGGTGAGCCCCCACTCCGCCTCGAGGAAGCCGTAGGTGAGCCCGACCTCGCGCGACGAGATCCCGAGCTTGTCGAGATCGTCGACCGAGCCGCCGTAGCCGCGGTAGACGCCGAGCCCCGAGCGCACCGCGCGCAGCCCCACGTCCTCGATGCGCATGCCGAAGTAGCCCTCGACCTGCAGCGCGTGATCGCCGCCCTTGTCGTTCGCGCGCAGGCGGTTGTAGTCGGCGTAGTCCATCCACAGCGCCGCGGTCGCCTCGTGCGGCTTCGGCGTCGAGGGGTTCATCGGCTCGACGATCTTCACCTCGCGCGGCGTGGCGGGGTCGCCCACGATCGCGACGGCCTTGCCGGAGGGGAGCACCCCCTGCACGAACCAGCGCAGCCGCGCGCCGGTCACGCGCGTCTCGGGGAGCGTCGCGACCCAGTAGCGCGGGCCGGCCGCCGTCATCGTGATCGGCTGGAACGAGGCCTCGTCGTCGATCGCGCCGTAGAACACCGCGCCGGCGACGGGGCCGACCAGCTCGAGGCCGATCGACGCCGGGCGCCCTTTGAGCAGCTCGGTCGGCGCGCTCGCCGAGAGCACCTCGATGGTGTCGGCCTTCTTCTCGACGCGCGGCTCGCCCGTCTCGCGCAGCGCCGCGGCCTCCTCGAGCACCACGCGCGCGAAGCGGCTCTTGGGGTGCGCCTTGGCCCACGCCTCGTAGCGAAGGACGCGCGTCTCGGGCGCCGCGCCGCTCAAGTTCTCGAAGAGGATCGAGAGCTCGGTCGCGTCCTCGTCCTCCTTGGGCTCCTTGCAGGGCTCCTTGATCACCGTGATCACGCCCGGGCCTGCGCTCGTCGGCGCGGTCGCGGTCGCGGTCGGCTTCGCGGTCGTCGTCGGCTTCGTGATCGGCGTCGGGAGCGGAGCCACCACCACCGGCGTCCTGCCCGCGATCGTCACGACGTCGCCGGTCTCGACCGGCCGCAGCAGCGTGCCGGTGGGGCGCGCGAGCGAGAGCACGTCGCGCGCTTGGGAGATCTTGAGCTCGCCGATCTTGAAGCGATCGGTGATGAGCTTCCCCGTCACGGGGTGCTTCACCTTCATGGGGCGCCAGAGCTCGACGACGTCGCCGTCGCCGACCCCCTTCGCCTTGCCGAGATCGACGACGACGTCGCCGCCGTCGAGGAGCAGCACCGTCCCCTCGAGGGGTGCGCCCGTCTGGGCTGCCGAAGGGGTGGTCGCGACCAGGAGCGCGATCGCGAGCGCCGCCGATATCGCCGTCGCGCCGCGTGCGAGCCTGCCGAAGGTTCGATTCCGCATCGTGACTCGCCACTAGGCAATGGCCGCGCCAACCGAATTCTCCGCTTTTCCTTCGCCGAGGGCCGGCCAGGCCCGTGGAACTTTTGCGTCGGTGTGGCGCCGCGACATCGGTCGACCGGTCGGAAGGTCCGTCCGGCGCGCTCGCCGATGGGCGTTCGTTCGCCTTCGGCGCGAAATCCAGGCGTCGACGACGCACGGCACACATTTCTTTGTGGCCAGGGCCGCCGCCGGGCGGTGCGACCTGGTAGGCTCCGCCGGATGTCCCGGGGCAAATACGCCCTCTTCGCCCTCGCCATCCTCGCGGTCTCCGCGCGGCCCGCGCACGCGCGCGCCAAGGCGGAGGAAGAGGCGAAATCCGAAGAAGAGAAGCCGAAATCGCCGCACCAGCAGCAGGCGTTCCAGCACTTCCTGCGCGCCCAGGAGCTGTACAAGCTCGGTCGCTACCGCGAGGCCATCGCGCGCCTCGAGGCCGCGGTGAAGCTCGATCCCGACGCGGCGGACCTCTGGTACAACCTCGGCGTCGTCCACGAGAAGCTCGGCGACGCCGACGAAGCCATCGCGGCCTACGAGCGCTACCTGAAGCTGCTCGGGCCCGACGCCGACGCCGAGGAGCTGAAGCGGATCCGCGGCTTCATCCAGCGGCTCAAGGGCGCGCGCACCGACCTGAAGGATCGCGAGGCGAAGCGCATGGAGCACCGCTTCACGCCGCTGACCAGCACGCTCGCCATCAGCTGCGCGATCTCGCTCGCGGCGACCGGCGTGTTCTCGTACCTCGCGCTGCACGACGACCGCGCCGCCCGCGATTTCCTGGTCGGCAGCGGCGGCTCGCTCAACGGGCGCGCCGCGCTCGTGAACCGCGCGCGCACCGAGGGGGTGCTCGCCGACGTCTTCGGCACGGTGGCCCTCGCCACCGGCACCGCGGCGTTCACGCTCTACTTCACCTCCGAGTTCGCCAAAGAGGACGACGTGCGCGAGCTGCCGCCGCGCAAGGTCGGCTGGCTCGGCGTGACGCCGCTCCCGGGCGGCGGCACGGTGCAGCTCGGGATGGTGTTCTAGATGCAGCTCGCGCGCTTCCCCGCCCTGCGCCGCGTCGCCGCGGGCTCGCTCCTCGCGCTGGTCGTGGGCGCCGTGCTGGCCTTTGCGCCCGCGTGCCAGCTCGCGCTCAACGCCTCCGACGCCGACCCGCGCTGCGATCTGCCGAACGGGACGCCCTGCGGCGACGGCACCATCTGCGTCGGCGGCGTCTGCTCCACCTGCAAGCCGCAGCCGGAGCTCTGCAACGGCCTCGACGACGACTGCGACGGCGTCGTCGACAACGGCTTCGATCTCGACGGCGACGGCTACAGCACCTGCGTGCTCGACAAGACGCAGTTCGACTGCAACGACGACCCCGCCACCGGCGCGAGCATCCACCCGGGCGCGCCCGAGGTCTGCAACGGCTTCGACGACAACTGCAACGGCAAGACCGACGAAGAGCCCAACGACTGCAGCGGCAAGGGGCTCGAGTGCTGGAGCGACCGCTCCCGGTGCGTCGCGCGCGGCGACTGCCGCCTCCACGGCTGCACCTCGGGCGGCTGCAACGCCGAGACGGGGCAGTGCACGTCGGCGGACTGCGTCCAGCTCGGGAGCTGCTCCGATCCGACCACGCGCTGCGATCCCAAGACGCGCACCTGCGTGAAGATCGCCAAGCTCGGCGACTCGTGCGACACGACCATCCTCTGCGACACCGGGCAGGGGCAGTGCGTCGGCGCCGACGTGCTCGGGCTGACCGGGAAGACCGGCTCGGTCTGCTCCACGTCCTGCTGCTCGACCGACCAGTGCGCGGCGGGGTTCATCTGCCGCGCCACCGGCAACGGCGCCTCGATGTGCGTGAAGGCGGCCGACGCCGGGCTCACCCTCGGCACCAAGGTCGTCCTGGCCGCGTGCAACGGCGGCGCCGAGTGCCGGAGCGGCGTGTGCGTGTCGGGCGCCTGCAGCGACGTCTGCTGCGCGAGCCCGACCTGCGGCGCCAGCGGCTCGTGCTCGATGCGCTCGGGCGACCACGACTTCGTCTGCCGCCCGAGCTCGGCGACGGGGAGCTACAACAGCTCCTGCTCGACCAGCTCGACCTGCAAGAGCGGGCTCTGCCTGTACCAGTCCTGGTGCACGAAGCACTGCTGCACGTCGGCCGACTGCAGCGCCGAGGATCGCTGCGAGACGACCGTGGTCGGCGGCGCGCTGGTCGCGTTCTGCCAGCCGCTGAACTGGAGCGAGACGGTCGGCACCAAGCTCGGCGGCGACGGCTGCGGGGTCGACTCCGACTGCCGCAGCGGGCACTGCATCTCGGGCCACTGCGACGACACCTGCTGCAAGGACTCCGACTGCGTCGGCGGCGCGCTGTGCCTCCCCAAGAAGGACGCGACCGGCTACCCGATGCACTGTCAGATCCCGGCGCAGTGACGCTTACTTCACCACCAGCTCCCGGCCGAACGCGGCCACCAGCGCGACGCCGGCGAGCACGAGGCCGATGCCGACGGCGAGCGAGACCGTCTCCCAGCGGTGGAGTCGGACGCGCCAGTCCTTGGTGCGCAGGCCGTGGATCAGCACCTTCACGCCGAGCAGCCCGGCCCAGATCGCGGTCGCCGGCAGCGCGATGAAGAAGGCGAACAGGACGTAGAAGAGGACCAGCTCCATCGGGGTCGGGCTCGTTCTACAGCATCGCCAGCGGGTCGACGTCGATGACGATGCGCACGTCGCGCGACTTGCGCGTGATCTCCTCGGCCGCGCGCTTCACCGCGCGCGCCACCTCGCGCAGCTCCTTGCGCGGCCCCTTCAGCAGGAGCCGGTAGCGATAGCGCCCGCGGACGCGTGGCACCGGGGCCGGGGTCGGGCCGCGCACCTCGACGATCTCGCGCTTGGTGGCCTCGAGCGCGCACGCCGCCGCCGCGAGCTGGGCCGCGACCTGCGCGGTGCGCTCCTCGGTCGGCCCGTCGAGGCGCACGAGCACGAGCCGAGAGAACGGCGGGTAGCCGAGCTCCTCGCGATCGCGCAGCTCGAGCTCCTGGAACGAGCCCACGTCGTGCTGCGCCGCGCACCGGATGGCGGCGTGCTCCGGCGTGCGCGTCTGCACCAGCACCTTGCCGGGCGCGTCGCCTCGCCCCGCGCGCCCGGCGACCTGCACCAGGAGCTGGAAGGTGCGCTCGGCGGCGCGGAAATCGGGCATCGAGAGCGCGGAGTCGGCGTTGATCACGCCCACGAGCGTCACGAACGGGAGATCGTGCCCCTTGGTCACCATCTGGGTGCCGACCAGGATGTCGACCTCGCGCGCGCGCACGCGATCGAGGATCTTCTCGATCTCGCGGCCGCTCGCGACGTCGCGATCGAGCCGCGCCACCCGTGCGCGCGGGAACGCGCTGGCGAGCACGTCCTCGAGCCGCTCGGTGCCGGCCCCCTCGAGCGAGAGCCGCCCGTTGCAGGCGGGGCACTTCAGCGGCAGCTCCTCGACCCGATCGCAGTAGTGGCAGCGCATGCCCGCCGCGACCGGCTCGATCAGCCCGTCGCGGCGCGCGCGCGTGCCGGGCGCGCGATGGAACGTGTACGCGACGTCGCAGTCGGGACAGCGCAGCAGCTCGCCGCACGCCTCGCAGCGGACGGCAGGGGCGAAGCCGCGTCGGTTGAGGAACAGGATGGCCTGCTCGCCCGCGGCGAGCGTGGCCTCGAGCGCGCGGTGGAGCGGCAGGCTCAGCTGCTTGCTGCCGCTCGGCCCCGCGCCGACGTGCCGCAGATCGATGATCTCCACGCGCGGCATCGGCTGCGCCTTCGCGCGCTGCGCGAGCACCAGCCGCCGCGCGCGCCCCTGGTTCACCAGCTCGACGCTCTCGAGCGACGGCGTCGCGCTGCCGAGGACGCACACCGCCGACGCGCGCACGGCGCGCAGGATGGCGCAGTCGCGCGCGTGGTAGCGCACGCCCTCTTCCTGCTTGAACGACGGGTCGTGCTCCTCGTCGACGACCACGAGGCCGAGCGACGGCACCGGCGCGAAGAGCGCGCTGCGGGCGCCGATCGCGACGCGCAGCTTCCCCTCGTGCAGGCGCCGCCACATCGCGAAGCGCGCCGCGGGGTCGAGCGCGCTGTGCACGACCGCGACGTCGTCGCCGAAGCGCGCGCGAAAGCGCGAGACCAGCTGCGGCGTGAGCGCGATCTCGGGGACGAGCATCAGCGCGCCGCGCCCGAGCGAGAGCGTGTGCGCGATCGCGCGCAGGTAGACCTCGGTCTTGCCGGAGCCGGTCACGCCGTGCAGCAGGAAGGGGAGGGGGGGCGTCTTCGCGTCGTCGAGCGACGCGGTGATCGCGGCCACCGCCTCCGCTTGCTCGGCGGTGAGCTCGGGCGCGACGTCGCGCTCCGAGGCGTCGGCGAACGCGCTCACCTCCAGCTCGCGCTCGTGCATGACCAGCACGCCACGCTTCGCCTGCTCGGCCACGATGCCGGGCGCGCCCTTCCACCGCTCGGTGAGCGCGCGCAGCGGCACCTCGCCGGCCTCGCGGACGTGCGCGACGATCTCGCTCGCGACGCGGCCGAGCTTCACCCCTTCCACGTCGGCGACCCCGCGTGCGACGATCCGCTCCACGCGCGACGGCGCGATCTTGGACGTCTCCGGCGCGACCCCTTGCGCGCGCAGGCGCGAGATCGTCTTGCGCTCGATCGCGGGGAGCGCGAGCGCGAGCACCTCGCCGAGCGGGGCGAGATAGTACGACGCGACCTCGCGCAGGAACGCGAGCAGCTCCGCCGGGAGCGCCGGCGTGCGGTCGACGATCGCCGCGACGTCCTTGAGCTTGTCGAGCCCCTCCGGCGGCGCGGCCAGCACCGCGACGACGACGCCGATCAGTCGACGTGCGCCGAACGGGACCAGGACGCGAGCACCCGGCACGAGATCCTGCGCGAGCGCGCTCGGCAGCCGGTAGGTGAACTGCCGGTCGATCGGCACGTCGAGCGCGACCTCGACGCACGGGCCTGCGGGCGGCGCGGCGGGCTCGTCGAAGAGCGTCGGGGATCGGGGCACGAGGGTTCGTACACCATACCGCGGACGCGTCTGCTCCCCGCCGTCCGTAGGGGCACTCTGCACAACCATGCCTGAATTTCACGTGCGCGCGGTACTCCGCTTTAGGTACACATTCCCTGCGCGCTCTGACCAGGACTTGGTGGAGCGACCCGGAGACGACGATGCTTCGCGCCGACGAGCTCCCTTACAGCCTTGCGACGGAGCGCCTCACGCTGCGCGCCTTCGAACCGGCCGACGGCGCCGCGCTGCTCGCCGCGATCGACGAGGGGCGCGAGGTGTTCGAGCGCTGGCTCGAGTGGCCCACGTCGTGCCGCACCATGCGCGACGCCGTCGCGTACTGCCGCCGCGCGCGCGGCCTCTTCGATCTCGCGCAGGACTTCCGCTACGCCCTCGTCACGAGGGACGACGCCCGGTTCGTCGGCGGGATCGCGATGCACGCGCCCGACCTGCGCAGCGCGCGCTGCGTGCTCGACTTCTGGGTGCGCCCTTCGGCCGCGCGCCGCGGGTTCGCCGCCGAGGCGCTGCGCGCGATCACGCAGTTGTCGTTCGCGGCCGGCGCCGCGCGGGTCGAGATCCTCGTCGAGCCGAACAACCGCCCCTCGCGCGCGCTCGCGACGCACGTCGGCTTCCGGCAAGAGGGCGTGCTGCGCGCCATGCTCGTGCGCGCCGGGCGCGCGCGCGACGTCGCGATCTACGGCGTGCTTCCGGAGGACTGGCGGCGCCTCGGTTCGCCGAGCAAGAGCCACGAACGGCTGTGTCCGGTGCGGGCCGAGGAGGCGACGCCGAGCTCCGAGACGGAGCGCTCGGCCTGAACGCGACCCGGGCCACGCCGTGGGCGCCATGGCTCGGGTCGCCGCCACGCGCGTCGCGCGCCGCCTAGCTCGTCCACGCGGTCGAGTTGTGCCTGGCGTGGCGGATCCGGTAGCGTCGGAGCGAGTCGGCTCGAGCCCCGGTGCGCCGCGCCCAGGGCGGAGGGAGGCGCGCTGTCGTGACGCATGGGCCGACGACTTCGAAGGACGAGCGCGCGGCCGCCTCGTCGCAGGGCTCGACCGAGCCCGACGGGGCGTTCTCCGTGGGCGCGGTGCTCGCGGGCACCTACGAGCTGCGGGCGCTCCTCGGCACGGGCGGCATGGGGCAGGTCTTCGACGCGTGGGACCGCAGCCTCCAGCGCCGCGTCGCGATCAAGGCGCTCTGGCGCGACTTCGATCCGGCCGGGCTCGTGGCCGAGGCGCGCGCGCTCGCGGCGATCCGCCACCCGGGCGTGCCCGCGGTCTACGCCCTCTGGGAGCACGAGCGCGTGCCGTTCGTGGTCATGGAGCACCTGCACGGCACGAGCCTCTACGACCAGAGTCGCCGCCGTCAGGCGCAGCACCGCCCGTACTCGATCGCCGAGGCGACGCGGCTGCTCATCGGCATCGCCGAGGGGCTCCACGCGGCCCACGTGGCGGGGGTCGCCCACCGCGACGTGAAGCCGGAGAACGTGCTGATCACGCCGAGCGGACGCGTCGTGCTGATCGACTTCGGGCTCATGGTGGCGCAGACCTTCATCGCGGGCGCGACCGGCTACGCGTGCGGCACGCCCGAGTACATGGCGCCCGAGTCGATCTCCGACGAGATCGCGCGCGGCGCGGCGCACCTCGTCGACGTGTACGCGCTCGGCGTCGTCGCCTACGAGCTGCTGACCGGCGTCGTGCCGTACCAGGACGAGGTGGTGGCGCAGCTGCTCCGGGCGCACCTGCTCGCGCCCGTGCCGAGCCTGCTGGAGGCGCGGCGCGACGTGCCCGAGGGGCTCGCGGAGCTGGTGACGTCGATGCTCGCCAAGCAGCCGCGCGATCGGCCCGCGGGCATGGAGGACGTGCTCGCGGAGCTGCGCGCGATCGAGGTCGCGGGGGCGCAGGCGGCCCGCGCTCGCGTCACGCCGAACGCGGCGAGCTCCGCGCTCGGCCTGCGCGAGCAGCTCGCGAAGGCGATCGAGGAGGCCGACAAGCAAGGGCGCACGGTGGCGCTGCTGATGATCGCGCTGCGCGAGATCGACGCGCGCGCCGACGCGGAGGACGACGCCCTCCTCGACGCGATCGGCCTGCGCATCGGCGGCTGCTCGCGTCAGCACGACGTCGCGGTCCGGCTCTCCGTCGATCTGTTCGCGCTGATCCTGACGAAGGTGCGCCACCCCGAGGACGCCGGCATCGCCGCGGGGAGGGTCGTGCGCGCGCTGGAGAAGCCGATCGCGGCCACCGGCCAGGAGCGTCGCGTGGGCGCCTCGGTGGGGATCGCGCTCTATCCCGCCGACGCGACCGACCCCGAGGGGCTCTCGGCGAGCGCGGAGCGCGCGATGCGCGGGGCCAAGCAGGCCGGGCGCGGGCGCTATCAGTGGGCGGCGGCGAGCGACGCCTCGCCGGCGTCGGTGGCGCGCAACATCGTCTGGAGCGAGATGCACGTCGTGGGCATCGCGGCGATCGACGAGCAGCACCACGGGCTCGTCGAGCGGGTCAACCGCCTCGTCGAGGGGATGCGCTCCGGCCTCCCGCTCGAGCGGCGGCTCGACGCGCTCGACGCGCTCGTGCTCGCGACGGCCGAGCACTTCGCCTACGAGGAGCGCCTGATGCACGAGCACGGCGTCGAGAGCGCCACCGGGCACGTCGCGCTCCACCGGCGCCTGCTCGACGACCTGCGCAGCCTCGCCACCGGCCTCGACGAGCGCAGCCTCCTGCTGACGATGCGCTACCTGCACGAGTGGCTCTTCGGCCACGTCGACAAGACCGATCTCGTGCTCGCGAAGGCGCTGCACGCGCTCGGCGTGTCGTGACGTGAGTCGACCGCTGCGCCCGCTCAGCGCAGCCCGAGCAGCTCTCGCGCGCGCGCCGGGTCGGCGAGCTTGCGATCGATCGACGCAGCGTACGCCGCGGCGCGCGCGACCAGCGGCGCGCTCCCCTCGGCGAGGACCCCCTTCTCGAGGTAGATGTTGTCCTCGAGCCCGACGCGCGCGTGGCCGCCGAGGCGCATGGCGAGCTCGGTCATCGGCCGCTGGTGGCGCCCGGTCGCCGCGACGGCCCACGAGTGCGGCACGCCGGAGGCGGCGAGCTCGCCGACGAGGAAGCGCAGCAGCGACTCGCGCGGCGCCATCGCGCCCGGCACGCCCATCACGAACTGCACGTGGAGCGTCCCCGAGATCCTGTTCTCCTTCACGAGCGAGAGCGCCTCGTCGAGGTGCCCGACCTCGTAGCACTCGCACTCGGCGATCGAGCCCGTCTCCTGGATGCGCGCCGCGACCTCGCGGATCTCCTTGCGGGTGTTGACGAAGATGTCGTCGCCGAAGTTGATGGTGCCGCAGTTGAGCGTCGCCATCTCGGGGATCGGGCGGAGCAGCAGCGGCTGGCAGCGCTCCTCGATCGGCATGCCGACGGCGCCGCCGGTGGTGACCTGGATGACGACGTCCGACTTGCGACGGATCGCCTCGATCGTGGCGGCGAAGCGATCTCGCGACTGCGTGGGCTTGCCGTCGTCGGTGCGCACGTGGAGGTGCACGACCGACGCGCCGGCCTCGCGGCATCGCGCGGCCTCGTCGGCGATCTCCTCGGGCGTGAACGGGACGTGCGGGTTCTGCGCGCGGGTGACCTCGGCGCCCACGAGCGCCGCCGTGAGGATCAGCTCGGGGAGCGGATGCGAGGCCGGGAGCGCGTGCAGCTCGGGGGCGGCGAGCCGAGCGGGCGGCCGCTTCTGCAGCTCGGCGGGGACGACGCAGGTGCCGACGGCGCGGGTGACCACGATCGGCGGGTCGTAGTGCTCGGCGGCGCTCGCGGGGATGCCCGGCTTGCGCACGTTGCCGGCGACCTTGCGCGCCTCGAAGACCATCTTGCGCGAGGTGCGCCCGACGTGGACGAGCTCGGCCACCGCCTCGATGTAGTCGCCCGCGAACACCGGCGCGAGGAACTCGATCGACTCGTAGGCGCGGAAGAGCCCCTCGTCGCCGTCGTGCCGGATGAGCAGCTCGGTCGCGAGATCGCCGAACAGCGCGAGCATCCGCGCGCCGTCGACCAGCTCGCCCGCGTAGTGGGCGTCGTGGCTCGACATGCGCAGGCGGACGGAGGTGCGAAGGACGGTCATGCCGGGACCTTAGAACGAGTCGCGCCGCGGCTGCATCGTCAAGGTTGGCTCGTCCGTCCCGCGCGAGGAACCGCAGCGACCACGTCTTGGGCACCTGCGAGGCACGCGCGTGCGGCGGCCCGACGCGTCCCGCCGTCGGAGTGCCCGGACGCGGTATGCTGCGGCAAGACCATGGACCCGACCTCGCGCCGCTCGAACCCGCCGCCGCACCCGGCCGGCTACCCGGCGATCGAGGACGCCCCGGTGCACCTGGCGCCGGCGGTCGACGTGCGCGAGAGCGTCCGCCGCGCGCGCGAGGAGCTGCTCGCCGGGGGAGGCGTCGGCGAAGGGGGCTCGCGCTCGTGGCCTTCGCTGCCGATCGCGGCCGGGGCCGCGCCGATCGACGCTCCCACGGTGGGCACCACCGCGCCCATGGGGCTCCCCGCGGCGCAGGCTCCGGAGGCGATGCCCCCCTCGTCCTCGGGCGGGGCGCTCTACACGCTCGCGTTCCCGGTCGAGGAGCGTCAGTCGCGCCCGCCGCGCGCGCCTCTGCCCGACACGCGCAGCGCGCCCGGCGCCTCGGACGCGTTCGACGAACCCTTCGAGCCGAGCCCGCAGACCGTCGCGTTCGAGCCCAAGCCCTGGCTCGCGCCGCGCGTCGCGCCGCCGCAACCGCACGCGCCGCACGAGGGCTGCGAGCCCATCGAGCCGGGCCCGCAGACCGTCGCCTTCGAACCCACGCCGTGGCCCGGGCTGCGCGTCGAGCCCGCCGAGCGGAGCGAAGCCAGTCGCCGGCCCGAGTCGCCCGAGTCGAGCCTGTCGGGCCCGCGCACCGTCGCGTTCGAGCCCGCCCACGCCATCGTGCCGCGCGCGTCGATCTCGATCGGCGCGCCGCCGATGCCCACCCAGCCGAGCCAGGAGCCGGAGCCGGAGCACTGGCCGGAGCCGCTGCCACCGCCGGTTCCCCCCGAGCCGCCGCCTGCCTCGGAGCCGGCTCCTCTGTCGGCGCTCCCGCCGTCGGTGGCGATGCCGCTGCACTCGTTCGCCCCCGAGGCCGCGATGCCCCCGGCGCTGGCGCACCTGATCGACGCGCCCGATCCGAGCGGTGAGCGCGGGGCGATCGCCCGCGATCTCGCGTCGATCGGCGCGCTCGACGAGCGCCCCGATCGCGAGGTGCAGCGCGAGGTCGGCGCGAAGGCGACGCTCGCCCGCGCCCGCACGCTCCGCTTCCGCCTGACGCTCCTCGACGCGTTCGAGGCCCTCGATCAGGCGCCGCTGCGCCCGGGCTCGATCCCGCCGGGGGTCGTCCCCATCGACGTCGCCATCGACGCCGCGCTGCTCGTGGGCTTCGCCGACGGCGCGCCGTTCGTGCGGCACGTGGGCGCGGGCGCCGAGCTGCCGTTCGTGCGCGCGCTCGCGACCTTCATGCGCACCGCGCGCCCCGACGTCCCTCGCTCGGTGCTGCGCGAGCGAGGCGCCGCGTCGATCGCCCGGCTCACCGTCGCCGGCTACCCCGCGGCGCTCGACGCGCTGATGCGCGCGGCGCTCGAGCTCACGCTCGACGCGCGCGTGGCCGCGCTCGACGCCGCGGCCTTCGTCGCGCTCGTGCCGGCGGCGAACGGCCACCGGCTCGGCGCGCTCGCCGACCTCGAACGGGCGCTCTCGCTACGGACGGGCTCGGTCGCCCAGGCCCTCGAGCTCGCGCACCGGCGGAGGCGCTGAAGGGGCGCGATTCGCGTGCCGATCGGTGGCTGAGCGGGCGCGCGCGCCGCGCGCTCCATCGCGTCATGCGTCCGCGAGCCGCCCGCTGCGACGCCGCCGTTTGCTGCCGCGCGCCCCCTCCGATAGAGCATCCGGGCAACTACCAGCGCCCCTCGCGGGCGGCAGGAGCCCAAGGTGAGCACGAAGGTCCGCATCCTGGTCGCGAAGCCCGGTCTCGACGGTCACGATCGCGGCGCGAAGGTCGTCGCGCGCGCGCTGCGTGATGCCGGTTTCGAGGTCATCTACACCGGCTTGCACCAGACCCCCGAGATGATCGCCGCGGCGGCCGTGCAGGAGGACGTCGACGCGATCGGCCTCTCGATCATGAGCGGCGCGCACAACACGCTCTTCCCCGCGGTCATCGAGGCCCTGCGCGCCAAGGGGGTCACCGACGTGGTCGTCTTCGGCGGCGGCATCATCCCCGACGACGACTTCCAGCGCCTCCACGACGCCGGCGTGAAGGGGCTGTTCACCCCCGGCACGCCGCTCGGGCAGATCATCGACTGGGTGAAGACCAACGTCACGCCGCGCGCGGCCTGAGCGCGGCCGCGGATGCGCCGCACGACGCTCGCCCGCTCGGGCTCGCTCGCTCCTCTCGCTCCTCTCGCTCCGCTCGCGCTCGTCACGCTCGCCACGCTCGTCACGCTCGCGTCGGCGTGCAGCCGGCGCGCGCCCGAGCCGGACCCCTCGGCTACGTCCGCGTCCGTCTCCGCCGCGGCGTCCCTGAGCGCGCCCGACGCAGCGCTCTCCTTCGGAGCTGCGTCCGGGCCCGCCGCGGTCCCGCCTGCCCGCTTCGCGCCTCCCCCCGGGATGCACTCGCCCGAGCGACGCC
>CAIXWQ010001096.1 GCA_903923175.1 uncultured delta proteobacterium
AGGTTACCAATGACCATTGTGGGACCGACCCCAATTCGCTCACGATGATCGTGACCTGCGGCGGTTCCTCGACGAACTACACCGAGGCCGACTTCAACGCCGGGGCCGTGAAGGTCGTGTCCTGCCCGCCTGGCAGCGCAATTTCGGTCCGTCACAACAACAACGGCACGACGTGCTGCTTCGGTGGCTGCACGCGGAATTGGTACCTCCAACCCCACCTGAAGGTCTCGCACTGCGGCGGGTGACGACATGGCCCAGACGCTCATCGCCTCCCGCTACCGCGTCCTCCGCGAGCTCGGTCGCGGGGGCATGGGCGTGGTCTACCTCGTCGAGCACGTCGGCACCGGCGACACCCTCGCGCTCAAGCTGATCCTTGCGCACGCGGACGCGGGGCAGGAGGCGATCGAGCGTTTCAAGCGCGAGGCGCGCGCGCCGGCGAAGATCAAGAGCGAGCACGTCGTCCGCGTGACCGACGCCGACGTCGCGCCGGAGCTCGGCGGCGCGCCGTTCCTGGTGATGGAGCTGCTCGACGGCCAGGACCTGGAGAAGCGTCTCGCGGCGCGTGGGCGCTTCTCGCCGTCGGAGGTGATTGGGATTCTCAGACAGGCGGCCATCGCGCTCGACAAGGCGCACGCGATCGGCATCACCCACCGCGACCTCAAGCCCGAGAACCTCTTCCTGCACAAGCGCGAGAACGGCGAGGAGACGCTCAAGGTCGTCGACTTCGGCATCTCGAAGCTGGTCGGCGAGAGCGCCAACGACATCAGCAACGCCGGACTGACCAAATCGGGCGCGATGATGGGCACGCCGCTCTACATGTCGCCCGAGCAGGCGCGCGGCCGCGTCAACGAGATCGGCCCCGCGACGGACGTGTGGGCGATCGGGTTGATCGCCTATCGGCTGCTCACCGGCCGCATCTACTGGACCGCCTCCACGCTCGCCGAGCTGATGGTGCAGCTCCTCACCGAGCCGATGCCGCCTCCGTCGACGCTCGTGCAGCTACCCGGCGCCTTCGACGCTTGGTTCGCACGCTCGACCGATCGGAACCCTTCGGCGCGCTTCCGGAGCGTCGGCGAGCAGGTCGCCGCGCTCGCTACGGTGTTCGGCCTGGGCGCATCGGCGCGTGACGCGGCGCCGGAGTACGAGGAGACGCAGGTGATGTCGCCCGCGGTCGCGATGCCGGGTACATACCAGCCGGCGACCGTTGGTGTGGGAATCCGCACCACGGCCGGCGCCGCGGTCGCGCAGACCGCGCCGATGCCCTCTCCGCGGACCTCGCGCGCGAAGGCGCTGGCGGCCGTGATCGGCGGAGGGCTCGTCGTCGGCGCGACGATCGGCGTGGTGGCGTGGCGAGCGACCAGCTCCACCGCGCCCGACCGCACGCCCGACCGCGTGTCCGCGAGAGCGCCCGCCGAGAGCAGCGAGCCGACCACGACGAACGCGCAAGCGTCGACCCAGCGGCGCGAGGCCGACGAGCTCGCACCAGCCGAGCCGCCGGCCGTGAGCGCGCCCGACGCGGCCGCGTCGCCCACTCCCCCCGCCACCGCCACCGCAGCCTCGACCGCAACCAGCGCAAGGCCACGGGGCGCCGCGAACACCGCGAGCGCGCCCGACGCCGCCGCGACGGCTCCGACGCTCATCGTCGCGCCGACCGTCGTCGCGCCCCCGCCGGCGACCGAGCTCCGAGCGAGCCCGCCGCCGGCCGCCGACACCCGCCCGAAGAAGTTCGATCCGAGCACACCGTAGCCCGCGCGACCCGCGGCGCCGCGCCCTCGCCGCCGCCCGCGCGACGCCACTATGCGCTTCAGCCGTAGCTGCTCCTCGCGCTCTCGCTCCTCGAGCGTGCGGCGCATGGTCGCGAGGTCGCGAGGTCGCGCGCGAGCGACGCCGCCACGCGCTGCTCCAGCGTGTTCACGAGCCGGGTCGCGTGAGCCTTCGGAGGTTCGACGCAAGACGCGGGCCCTGTCCGCGCGATCGGCCGCCCTCGTGATCCGCCGCAATCGCCTCGACGCACGGGCGGCGCTCGCGGCGCGGCGGCCGCGATTTTCGTCGACGCGCAGCGAGTGCGTGACGCGGAGCCGGAGCCGCCCGCAACCGCGGGCGCTGCGATGCGCGCGCGCGGGCGCGATCCTTGCGCCGCTCGCTCGGATCGAGATGCCCACCCCGTCGCCACGCGCGCAAGCCGACTACCGCCCCGAGGGGGCCCACCTCGTCGGGAGCGTCCCGCTCCACGACTCGGAGACAGTGTTCCGCACGGTCGGCGGCGCGCTCGGGCGACACCTGCTCCGCTGCCCGGACGGCGAGACGGGCGTGCGCAAGGACTGGATCGCGTGGCAGTACCCCTTGCTCGCGCGCACGCCGGGCCTCGAGCCGATCCCGGCCGGCGATCGTGGCTACCTGCGACGCCAGCTCGTGCAGCTCTCGGCCCACAGCGGGCGTCCCGGCGGCGGGAGCGAGCGCGACGAGCCGCGGTTCGGCGCGCTGGGCTACGCCGACGCCGCGCTCGCCTCGTTCGCGATCTTCTTCCGGCTGCAGCTCGAGGGGCTCGTCCCCGCGCACCTGCGGTTCCAGGTCTCGCTCCCCACGCCGCTGGCGCCGATCAGCGTCTTCGTGCGCCCGGAGGACCGCGCGGTGGTGGAGCCTGCGTACGAGCGCGCGCTGCTCGCCGAGCTCGCGCGGATCACCGACGGGATCCCGCACGACCGGCTCGCGGTGCAGTGGGACGTCGCGGCCGAATTCGGCCACCTCGAGGAGATCTGGCCCGCGCACTTCGACGACGTCGAGGCCGGCGTGCTCGCGCGCCTGCGTCGCCTCGGGGCCGCGGTGCCGCGCGACGTCTCGCTCGGCTTCCACCTCTGCTACGGCGACTTCGGGCACAAGCACTTCGTCGAGCCGGCCGACGCCTCGCGGCTGGTGCACGTCGCCAACGCGCTCGCGTGGCTCGAGCGGGGGATCGACTGGGTGCACCTGCCCGTGCCGATCGGCTGGCGCGAGCCAGGCGCGTTCGCGGCGCTCGGGGGGCTCGCGCTGCAGGAGCAGACCAAGCTCTTGCTCGGCGTCATCCACGCGGCCGACGGCGCCGAAGGAGCAAGGCGCCGGATCGCGCTCGCCGCCGAGCGCGTGCCGCACTTCGGCGTCGCCACCGAGTGCGGGCTCGGGCGACGCCCGCCGGAGTCGATCGGCCCGCTGCTCGCGCTCCACGCGGAGCTCGCCGCGCCGATCCGCTGAGGGCCGTCAGCCGCGCAGGCGCAGCGCCGATAGCGCCGCGAACACCGCCGCGGGGAGCAGCACGTTGTCGCTCGCGCGCGGCGCGATCGCCTCGGCCGCCGAGGCCGCGAGCGACGCGACGACGATGGCGCCGACGCCGAACGGGCGACCGTACCAGCCGCCGACGGCGAGCAGCGCGAGGGCCGTGAAGAGCGCGACCGTCACGCTCCCCTCGAGCGACTTCTCCTTCGCGCCGGGCACGCGATAGCGCAGCCGGCCGAAGCGCCGGCCGACCAGGCCACCGACGCCATCCCCGAGCGCGAGCGCGAGCAGGGCCGCGGCGGCCGCCGGCTGCGTCTCGAACGAGCCGAACGAGCCTAGCGAGCCGAGAACGGTGAACGCGCAGAAGCTCGCGGCGTAGAGCACGAGCCCCGCGAAGCGCTCGTCGCCCGCGCTGACCGCATCGCGAAAGCGCGCGAGCGCCCGCAGCCGCGGGGCCACGCGCGGCACGAGCGCGAGGGCGAGCACGGCCGCGAGGGTGATGGCGATCGGCGCCCGCGCGCCGTGCCAGAGCCGAAGGCCGAACGCCCACACGCCTGCGCCGATGTGCAGCAGATCGCGCACGTACGTCGTGGCGAGGCCGGCGCGGCGGAGGCCGACGCAGAAGGCCAGGCCGCCGGCGAGCACGCAGAGCCAGAGGCCGACCTGGGCGGCATCCGAGAGCGCGGAGAGCGCGGAGAGCGCGCTCGGATCCGTCGGCAACGCGGGCCCGCAGGTCATCGCGCGCCACGCTACCATCGACGATCCGCGCGCGCGCGGGCGGGCGTCTCGGCGTTTGCCCGCTATGCTTGGCCTTCCCGTAGGCTCCGGCCCGCTCGTTCGCTCGCGTGTGCCCTGGAGGAATCGATGTCGCTCCGCTCGCTCAAGCTCCGCTCCGCCGCCCTCGCCCCGCTCGTCCTGCTCGCCGTCCCCGGCGCGTTCCTGCTCGTCGCCTGCGGAGGCAAGGTCGACGGCAGCGCCTTCCAGAGCTGCCCGGCCACCGAGTTCTGCGAAGACACCGGCGCGCCCGGCGACGACACCGGCGGCGACACGGCCGGCGACACCGGACCGGACACCGGCGACGACGGCTCGGTCGACACGTCGATCGACACGATGCCCGACACGGGGATCGACACGTCGACCGACGGACCGCAGCCCTGCGGCGTCGGCGCCTGCCTACCTGGGAGGCTGTGCTCCGTCGATGCCTGCACGACGGCGCTCTGCTCCACCGACGGCAGGACCTGGTACTTCAACGACCTCTGCCCGCCCGACGCCGGCAGCTGCCCCTCCGCGCTCCCGAGCAACGGCGCTGCGTGCACGAGCGAGGGGATCGCGTGCAGCTACCCGACCTCGTGCGGCACCGCCTCGGCGTACTGCAAGGGCGGCGTCTGGTACGACCCCTCGCCGACCTGCCCACCGCCCGCGTGCCCGATCACCGAGCCCTCCGCGGGCACCCCGTGCGACCCGGCGCTCGGCAAGTCCTGCAACTGGCCGAGCGTCTGCGGCACGATCGACATCGGCGTCTGCGACTCGACCGGTCTCTGGCGCGTCGACACCACCTGCGGCGGCGGCTGCCCGACCTACGAGCCGATCAGCGGCTCGGTCTGCACGACGAACGGCGCGACCTGCACCTGGATGAACTCCTGCGGCGGCACCGACACGGGCAAGTGCGGCGGCGGGCGCTGGTCCGTCGGAATCGGCCCCTGCACGACCCCGACCTGCCCGTCCGCAGTGCCGAAGCTCGGCGACAAGTGCGGCACGGTCGGCCAGGCCTGTTACTGGCCCTGCGACAAGGCCTACTGCTCGTCGTCCGGGTGGGTCCCGACCAACAACACCTGCATGGTCTGCCCGGGCGTCGAGCCCAAGGGCGGCACGGCGTGCTCGCCGACGGGGCTCTCGTGCAGCTGGGCCAACACCTGCGGCGGCACCGACGCCGGCTACTGCAACGGCAGCACGTGGAGCATCATGGGCGGCACCTGCTCGGTGCCGTCGTGCCCGGCGACGCGCCCCAGCGTCGGCAGCACGTGCGGCAGCAGCAGCCTCGGCTGCGAGTACGGCAACGGCTGCGGCGCCATCGACTGGTACGTCTGCAGCGCCGGCAGCTGGCAGATGAAGGGCCCCTCGCCGTGCACGCCGGGCTGCCCCTCGAGCAAGCCGACGACGGGGACCCCCTGCATGACCGGCAGCGGGAGCTCGTGCCAGTACATCACCGACCCGGTGGCGCAGTGCAGCTCGGGGTGCTTCTGCAGCGACGTCGGCACCTGGGCCTGCAGCACGCCGACCTGCAGCGGCCCCGTGCCGCCGATCAGCGACGCGGGCGTGTCCGACGGCGGCGTCGGCGCCGCGGGCTGAGCCCGGACGGGCGCCCTCTCGATCACGATCACGCTCACGAGCCCCAGCGCGCGGACGCCGGACGAGCCATCACACGGCTCGCCCTCGCCCGCGCGCGTCGTGACGCCGGCGCTCAGCAGGCCTCGCCGCAGACCGACGCGACCTCGCCCACGCAGACCGAGTCCCACGCGTTCGAGCAGCAGTAGGCGTCGGCGGCACAGATCTTCTTCACGCAGGCGTCGCACGTCGATTTGAGCGAGCGCCCCGCGGTGCACAGCGCGTGGGTGCAGGTGTTGGCGGCCGCGCACTGCCCGGCGGCGCTGCACGACGTGCCCGCGCCGCAGGTGCCGCAGGTGCCGCCGCAGCCGTCGCTGCCGCACGTCTTGCCCGCGCAGCTCGGCGTGCAGGCCGCGACGCACGCGCCCGCCGTGTTGCACGTGGTGCCGCCCGCGCACGTGCCGCAGGTGCCGCCGCAGCCGTCGCTGCCGCACGCCTTGCCGCTGCAGCTCGGCACGCACGCGTTCGACACGCACTGCCCCGCCGCGCTGCAGCTGCTGCCGCTCGCGCAGGCGCCGCAGCTCCCGCCGCAGCCGTTCGCGCCGCAGGTCTTGCCCGAGCAGCTCGGCACGCAGGTCGTGCCCGCCAGGGCCGCGCCGTTCGGGGAGCCGAGCCCGGTCGGCCCGTCCCAGCCCGCGCCGGCGTTGCAGAGCAGCGTCCCGCAGCTGCCGTTCGAGCCGCTGGTGACGTCGTAGAACGACGAGGGGGCGCCGTAGACGAACGAGGCGTCGTTCTTGGCGCCGTGGCCGGTGAGCGCGAAGACCCCGGCGACGAACGGCGCCGCGGCGCTCGTGCCGCCGATGACGACCCAGCCGCCGTTCTTGGCGTTGTAGATGGCGGGGCCGGTGTTGGGGTCGCCCACCGCGGCGACGTCCGCGGCCGCGCGGTACTTGCACGCCGCGCTCGAGACGACGCTCGACTGCCAGCTCGGCTTCGCGATCGAGGTGCTGCACGAGCTCCCGCCCGCGCCCTGCCCGCTGCTCGTGCTCCACGCCCCCTCGACCCAGCCGCGCGCGGCGGAGGTCGACTTCGCGAGGCTCGTCCCGCCGACGGCGATGACGTGCGCCGACACGGAGGGGTAGTCGGGGCCCTGCCCGCCGTCGTCGTAGCCGCTGTCACCGGCGGCGACGAAGATGCTCACGCCCGGGAAGTCGAAGTAGCTCTCGAAGCTCGAGCCCGGGCTGCTCGCGCTCTCGGGCGAGCCCCAGCTGTTGCTGATGACCGTCGCCCCCAGCTTCACCGCGGCGGCCTGCGCGAGGTACAGCCCGTTGCTCGTGTCGTCGTTCGCCTGCACCAGCAGCAGCTTGCAGTTCGGGCAGGCGGCGCTCGCCATGTCGAGATCGAGCGCGGTCTCGAGGGTCCAGTCGTCGTTCGTGGGAGGCGCCTTGGGCAATGGCGTGGTCGCCCCGCTCTGATTGACGATTTTGAGACACCCGCTCGCGACGGTGCACGGCGGCAGGCCGTACTGCTTGCGATACGTCGCGAGGTCGCTCTCGGCGGCCGCGTAGCCGTAGGCGTCGACGATCGCGATCGTGGCGCCGGGCGTCGCGCTGGTATTCAGCTTGTACGCGCTGGCGAGATCGCCGGCGCCCAGGCCGGCCGGCGTCGCGAAGGCGGTGGCCGCGCCGGTGATGCCGTCCGAGCGCACGCGCGCCTTGCACTGGAACTTTCCGCCCTGGCACACCGCCGAGTGGGGGTGTTGGGGGATCATCGAGAGCTCGTCGGCCGCGCGATCGGCCGTGGTCTCGCCCGTGCTCTCCGGCTTGTCCAGGCCGGCGCTGCACCCGAAGAGGCCGACTCCGACGATCGCAACGAACGCATTGAGGTGACTCGTTCGACGCATGGTGATCCTCCGAGCTGTGGAGTCCCGAACCCCCATTCGACGAGTAGCCACCAGCGGGTCAATTGCGCATCAGTTCTCGATCGACCCGAAATCCCGGCCGAACGGCCATTTCCGCTGCGCTGCGACGCACTCGCTGCGCGCGCACGGCGTCGAGCGAATCTTCCAGTCGCCCGGTAGGAAACCCGCGGTGTGACTGTCGGTTTGCGCCCTCCAGGCAATTCCAGTGACCGCCGCGGATTACCCTGCAAACGGGCGCGATCGACTCCGGCGCTGCGCACGGCTCTACGGCCGAGTCGCGCAGGGTGTCGGCGGAGGTGCGCGCACGAGGCTCCTCCTCGGAGCCCGAGTCGCGCGGCGCTCGCCGTCGGTCGCCTCGATGTCCGCGCCCTCGCGTCGAGCCGTGCGCGACGTCGAAGGAGCCCGGCGAGGCGAGAGGGCGCGCGCACGCTGCGCGGCCACGAGCGCGCCCGCCCGATGACGCGCCGCGACCGATCTTTGAGGCAAATCAAGCATGATTTCTCGACGATTTCTGACGCGTTCCCCTAACGAAACGGCCGCCGCGGGCCGTACCGGAACCTCAGGGCCCCGCAGCAGCTTCTGGGGGGGGCTCGATGCGCGTCGGGGGCGGCGGCGTTTCGCCCGTCTCGCGGCCGATCTGCGCGTGAGGAGGGGATGCATGCGGGCCATCGATTTCAATCTGCCGGCGGAGCTGAAGTTCAACCTCGACACCGGCATCACGACGTTTCGCGACAACCGCCTGGTCTTGTTCGACGCGAACGCGATCGGGCTGCTGCGGCAGAACCTGATCGAGTCGCTGGGGGTGGCTGCGGCGCGCGAGTTCTTCCTGCGCTTCGGCTTCCAGAACGGGTTCGCCGATTTCATGCAGATGAAGATCGGCTACGAGTTCGACAACGAGATCGAGCTGCTCGCCTCGGGGCCGGTCATCCACACGTGGGAGGGGATCGTGCGCGCCGCTCCCGGCGAGCTGCGGATGGACCGCGCGAAGGGCGAGTTCTTCTTCACCGGCACCTGGACGAATTCGTACGAGGCGGAGCAGCACCTGAGCTTCAACGAGAAGTCGAGCGAGCCCGTGTGCTGGTCGTTGATGGGGTACGCGTCGGGCTGGGCGACGGCGTTCTTCGGCAGCAAGCTCGTCGCGATCGAGCCGAGGTGCGTCGGCCGCGGCGACGAGAGCTGCGGCTGGAAGATCCAGCCTCCCGCGAAGTGGGGCGACGAGGCGAAGCCCTACGTCGACGCGTTGGCGAAGTTCTGAGCGAAGGGGAGGGGCAAATGGCCGAACGACTGCTCAAGTACTACAAGCACGTTTACGACTCGAACGGCATGGCGGCGAAGATGCAGCTCGCCCACGAGACGCACATCCCCTCGTCGAAGGCGGCGATGGAGCCCGACTCGGAAGAGCACCTCCGCACCTTCAAGGCGGCGGTGCAGCGCATCACCGGCAGGCCGGCGCCGGAGTTCTAGCGCCGCGCGAACGACGCGAACGACGCGAACGACGCGAACATACGATGGCGCCGCTCAGCGGCCGCTGCCGTAGTTCTGGATGGCCCAGACCGAGCCGTCGGCCGCGTCGTGGAAGCCGCAGGAGACGAAGCGGTTCTCGGGGTTCGCCATCGCGTCGTGGTGGCCGCCCCCGGGCCCTTCGTCCCACATCGCCTGCAGGCAGCTCACGACGAGCGTCTCGGCCGGGCCGTCCCAGCCCGGGCACTCGCACTGCTCCCACTCCTGGCAGGTGCCGAACGCGCCGTGCGCCTGCTGGCTCACGCCGTCGCGGCGCGCCTCGTCGTCGGTGCAGGCCTCGGTCGAACGCCAGCGCTGCACCGGCGCCACGCCGATGCTCGCCCGAAAGCGGTTGATCTCGGCGACGCAGCGGTCGCGCGCGCGGTCGAGGGACGCGTCGCCCGGGCTCGCGGGCGCAGGATTCGCCGCGCTCGGATCCGCGGCGCTCGCAGCGCCGTCGCGGGTCGTCGCGGAGGGCCCCCGCGCGGTCCGCACGTGGCTGAGCGGGTGACGCGGCCCACACGCCACGGGGCTCACGACGAGGAGCGACGCGAGCGCGGCGAGGCCGGCGAGGCCGGCGCACGAGGTGGACGTGCGGCGCGCGCGAGGGAGCGAGGCGGCGAGTCGAGGCGAGGGGCTGGGCATGCGAGGCCCAACGTAGCGTCACGAAGGCCTCGCGCCGAGCCTGCGCGCCGGGGCACGCCGAGCCATTCCGAACCGCGTGGCGCCGCGCGCGCGACGCTTGGAGGCCGCGCGCCGGCGGCGTACGCAGGTGCGGTGAGCTCCGCGCACCCCAACGATCCGCTCCACGGGCTCACGCTCGAGGCGCTCGTCACCGCCCTCGTCGAGCGCCTCGGCTGGGAAGCGCTCGCACGGCGCCTGCCGATCCCGCCCTTCGTACGCGCGCCGACGATCGCGTCGAGCCTCAAGTTCCTGCGGCGTCACCCCCCCGAGCGCGCCGCCGTCGAGGGGCTCTACCGAGAGCTCGTGGCGGGCGCGCGCACGCCTGGGGCGCCGCAGGGCTGATCGCGCAGCTTCGTCAGCGGGCCTCGAGCGCCGCCACGATCGCGTCCGCCGTCTGGGCCTGATCGCACAGCGCGCGGAACTCGTCGCGCGACAGCGGCGTGTCGCTCGACGTGACCTCGACGAACTGCTCGGTCGGCAGCGGCACCCTCGCCATCTGGGCCGGATCGGCGGGCGCGCTCACGTCGCTCCCGGACAGGAACGAGTAGCCCGCGAGCGTGGTGCGCACGCCGATCACCGCCCAGTAGCGCGCGCGCCCGCCGTCGAGGCTCGCGATCGGGATCATCACGCGGACGTCGGACGCGGCGACCGGATCGCTCGCGAGCTTCAGCAGCCACGCGTCGGCCTGCGACGCGAGCGCGCTCCAGTCGGCCGCCGCCGGATCGCCCGCGCTGGCGAGGGTCGGCGACAGCCCGACGTCCTGACAGGCGACCAAGTAGAGGCCGAAGAAGAGATCGCGCGTCCGCCGAAGGCGCGCCCGCAACGTCTCCCCCTCGGGGCCGCTCGGTCCGGTCGCCACGCCGGCGTCGAGCAGCGCGGGGCCGTAGGCGGCGTCGAGCGCGGACTCGAGGAACACGTACGAGCGGGCGTGACGCACGTAGACCGTCGCGAGGGGCTCGACCCGGAAGTCCGGGGTCGGCGGGGGCGCCGGTGCGGCCGTCGCCGTCGCGCCGTCGGCCTGCTTGGCGTGCGTCTCGCGGTGCTGCACGAGCATCGTCTCGAACGCCTCCTGGAGGCGCTTCTTGTAGCTCCCCATGAAGGCGATCTTCGCGCGCTCCTCGGACTTGTCGGTCACGAGCAGCGTCTCGAGCGCGTACTCCTGATACTGGTACCAGCCGTCGCCCGCGGTCGGCGCGAGGCTCACGCTCCCCTTGCGGATGGCGTCGACGAGGTCCTGCATGAGGTTCGCGCCGGCCGGCACGCCGTTCGGATAGAGCTTCTCGAAGAGCGCGACCTCGACCGTCTCCGACGTGCTCAGGAACGCGTGCGGGGGCTTGGCGGCGCACGACGCATCGCCCGCGATCGGCAGCAGATCCACCAGCGACGAGTGCAGCGGGTTGGTGAGCCGGGAGTAGAGGCCGACCAGCGCGAGGGAGCGCTCCTCGCGCGCGGGGTCGGCGCCGATCGCGGCGGCGAGCGCGCAGCCGGCCGGGCCCGAGAGCGGCTGCTGGAGGAGGCGATCCTGCTGCCAGATGGCGCGCAGCTCGGCGGACCAGGTGTAGAACCCGAACGGCTTCGAGTGCGACGCGTCGAGCAGGAAGCCGGACTTCACCGAATCGGTCGCGGCGCGCAGATCGGCCGGGATGCTCGCCTGGACGTCGCCCCCCAGCTCGAACGCCGCGCCGAGCTGCGCGATCGCCTGGTCGGCGCCGGCGGAGCGGTGCGCCGCGAGCCAGCCGAGCGACTCGCTCAGGAGGGTGCGCTTCGGGAGCACGGTGGGCGCGAGGCCATCCTGCGCCGCGCGCTCGATCCCGGCGTAGATCGTGTCGTCGAGCTGCTTGGTGTAGGTGCCGATCGTCTGCACCGAAGGGATCGCGCTCGGGTGCGCCGCGAGGTGCGCGGCGTGGCTCGGGAAGAGCTTCGCGGCGTCGGCCTTCTCGCCGTCGTCGCGGAAGGCCGCGACGTCGAAGCGGTACCGATCGAGCGAGTGGTTCGCCGGGAAGCCTCGCCGATTCACGTAGTCGAGCGCCGGGTCGCGCACCGTCGGCTCGGGCGGGGCGCTGTCGTCGAGGAGCAGCGCCTGCGTCGGATTCTGCAGCGTGACCACTTCGTCTGTGCCAGCGCACGCGCCGAGGACGAGCAGCGCGACAGCGATGCCATGGCGACGAACCGAGAGAGACATGGGGCCCCCAAGGGAGTGAAGGAAGAGCGCGCCAGGACGCCTGGCGATCGCCCGACTCTGCAGTTCCCGTGCGCGTCGCCGCGCTGCTCGGCGCCTGGGCTCGCGCTCTGCTCAGAGCCTCTGAGGCAATGCCTCACAGGCTCATCACTGCCCATCGGGGCGGTCGACACCGCCCCGCCCCGCCGAATGCGATTCGTCGGGGCCCCACCCCACCGGAGAGATTGCATCGCAATCGCTCAGGGCGCTGCGGCGCGCGTCACCTTCCTCGCGAACGGCGTGCGCAGGCGCAAGGTGGGCGCAAAGGCCTGGTTCTCGCGGTGACGCTTCCCGAATACCCCCATCACGTCCTTGCGCGTGACGATGCCGACGAGCGGATGCGGCGCCGCGCGCGCGACCACGGGGAGGCGCCCGACCCCTTCGCGCGCCATGAACTCCGCCGCCTCGCGCAGCGAGCTGTCGGGGAACACCACCACCGCGCGCCCCTGCAGCAGCTCGCCGAGGCGCGCCTCCGCGCAGGCTGCCTGAAGCTCGCGGCGCAGCAGCACGCCGACCACCGCACCCCCCTCGAGCACCGGCCACCCCTGGTGCGTCCCCGACGCGTCGAGCCCGGCGCGCGCGGCGCCCACGGTCTGCGCCGCGTCGAGCGCGATCACGTCACGCGTCGCCACCTCGGCCACCGCGTGGCGCGCCAGCCGATCGGCGCTGTAGTCGAACGCGACGCGCACGCCACGGCGCGCGATCTTCTCGGTCATGATCCCGTGCCGCATGAACACCGAGGAGACGAGGTAGCCGGCGACGCCGCCGCCGAGGATCGGGAGCACCGCCGCGACCTGCCGCGTGGATTCGAACGCGAAGGCGACGCTCGCGAGCAGCGCGCGCGAGGCGCCGCCGAACATCGCGGCCATCCCCACCAGCGCCGCCACGCGCGGATCGAGGCGCGAGGTCGGATCGAGGCGGAGCCAGAGCTCCGCGAGCAGCGCGCCGAGCCCGCCGCCCACCGTGAGCAGCGGCGCGAGCGTGCCGCCGGAGGTGCCGCTCCCGAGCGAGATCGCCCACGAGACGAACTTCGCGAGGCACAGCACGAGGAGCGCCCGACCGGCGAGCGAGCCCGAGAGCGCCCCCTCGATGTTGTCGTAGCCGACGCCCAGCGTGTGCGGCACGAGCCAGCCGACGACCCCGACCGCGACGCCGCCCAGCGCCGGCCACCACATCCAGTGGATCGGCAGCCGATCGAACGCGTCCTCGATGCCGTAGACGAGGCGCGTCGCGCCGATCGACGCGAGGCCGACGAGCGCGCCGATGGCGACGTACCCGACGACGATCCCGCCGCCCGCGAGCGGCACCTCGGGCATCGCGAAGGCCGGGCGGGCCCCCTCGAACGCGACGCGCACCGCGGTGGCCGTGGTCGCGGCCAGCGCGACCGGCACGAAGCTGCGCGCGTCGAGCTCGAAGAGCAGCAGCTCGATCGCGAGCAGCACCGCGGCCAGCGGCGTGCCGAAGGTGGCGGCCATCCCCGCGGCCGCGCCGGCCGCGAGCAGCGTCTTTCGCTCCGCGGCGCTCACGCGGATCAGCTGGCCGAGCGCCGAGCCCATCGCGCCGCCGGTCGCGATGATCGGCCCCTCGGCGCCGAAGGGCCCGCCCGAGCCGATCGAGATCGCCGCCGAGAGCGGCTTGAGGAACAGGACCCGCAGCGGGATGCGGCTCTCGTTGACGAGCACCTGCTCCATCGCCTCGGGGATGCCGTGGCCGCGGATCGCGGCCGAGCCCCAGCGGGCCATCGCGCCGACGACGAGCGCGCCGAGCACGGGCACGACGATCACCAGCGCGCCGAGGTGGTGGCCGGCGGGGCCGCGCGCGACGAGGTCGAGCTTGCCGTGGAACGACAGGTTCGTGCAGAGCGTGATCAGCGCGCCGAGCAGCCGCGCAGCGAGCGCGCAGGCGAGGCCGAGCCCGACGGCGAGCAGGCCGACGAAGGCCACGCGCGGCGAGAGGCGCATGTCCTCGCGCGGGACGGCCATCGCCGCGAGCGTCGGCCCGAGCGACGGCGCGATCGGCAGCCCGCCCGCGGCGGTCTCGGCCTCCTCGATCATGTGGCTCATGTGCGCTTCGTGCGGGCCGCGCTCCTCGTCCGGGCGCTCAACCACGGCGAACCCGGGCGGTGCGTGCCGCACGCGGCGCGGTCGGAACGGGCGGCGCGTGGTCCTTGGCCGGTGCGCGCCGGCGCTTCGGCTCCTCGAAGAACATGGTCGGCTCCGCCTCGGCGATCCCCATCGCCTCGAGCCACGCGCCGAGCGCGCGGGCCAGCGCCCGCACCTGCGTGGGCGACAGCTTGCGCAGCCCCGCGAGCATCCGCTGCTGCTCGACGAACGGCACGCGCGCGGCGACGGCCGCCCCCTTGGGCGTGAGCGCGAGCTGCAGCTTGCGCGCGTCGTCGCGGGCGCGCACGCGCCGCACGAGCCCGCGCGCCACGAGCCGCGAGACCACGACGGAGACGGAGCTCTGGTGCGTGAGCGTGCGGGCGGCGACCTCGTTGAGCGAGAGCGGCCGCGCGCCCGAGAGCGCGTGGAGCACGAACACCTGCGCGCCCGAGAGCCCTACCGCCACCTCGACCGCGCGCGACGACTCGCGCAGCGCGCGCACGACGCGCCGCACGCCGTCGATCACCGCGCGCTCGTCGCTCGCCGCGACGCGCTCCTTCACCGGGGCCACATTCATTGGGCTCCCATACGATCGATCGCCGGCGCGCGCACCCCCGCGCGCCCGAGCGGCCCGACGCGAGCGCCGGGCGCCGCTCGATTCACGGCGTGCGCGCCTTCACGCCGCGCGGATGCGGTCCTCGAACGCGGTGAGCGCGGCCTTCGCGCCGTCGCCCATCGCGATGACGATCTGCTTGTACGGCGTCGTCGTGACGTCCCCCGCCGCGTAGAGCCCCGGGACGCTGGTGCGCCCCTTCGCGTCGACCACGACCTCGCCGTAGCGGTTGAGCTCGACGAGCTCCCTCACCACCGCGCTGTTGGGGACGAGCCCGATCTGCACGAACACGCCGTCGAGCGCGAGCTCGCGCGGCGCCCCGCTCGCGCGCTCTTCGTAGCGGAGCGCGGTGACGCCCTTGCCGTCGCCCACCACCTCGGTGACGCGGGCGCGGGTGACGACGTCGACGTTCGGCAGGCTCTCGAGCCGGCGGATCAGCACGTCGTCGGCCTTGAGCTGCTCGAGGAATTCCACGAGCGTGACGTGCGCGCAGAGCCCCGCGAGATCGATGGCGGCCTCGACGCCGGAGTTGCCGCCGCCGACCACCGCGACCCTTCGCCCCTTGTAGAACGGGCCGTCGCAGTGCGGGCAGAACGCCACGCCGCGGCCGAGGTACTCCCGCTCGCCGGGGACGCCGAGCTCGCGCCACTTGGCGCCGAGCGCGAGGATGACCGAGCGCGCCCGCAGGCGCTCGCCGCTCGTGAGCACGACCTCCTTGTCCTCACCGTCGAGGATCGCCTCCACCTTGCGGTGCTCCAGCACGTCGATCGGGTAGTCGCGCACGTGCCGCTCGAGATCGGCCGAGAGCCGCGCCCCCTCGGTGCGCGGGACCGAGATCAGGTTCTCGATGCCGAGCGTCTCGAGCAGCTGCCCGCCGACGCGATCGGCGACCAGCGCCGTGGCGAGCCCCTTGCGCGCGCTGTAGATCGCCGCCGAGCAGCCGGCCGGGCCGCCGCCCAAGACGACGACGTCGTAGACCTGCGCGACCGGCTCCGCGCCCTGCGCCGCGCCCGACTCGCGCGTCTCGCGAGACCGACCGAACCGCGCCTCGAGCTTCTCCAGGAGCTCGCCGAGCGAGCCGCGGCCGACGTGGAACACCTCGTCGTCGAGCATCACCGTCGGCACCGCCTGGACGTTGCGCGCGGCGATCTCGCCCTCGAAGAGCCCGCCGTCGACCGTCTCGTGGCGCACGTCGCCGTGCAGGATGGCGACGAGGTTGAGCGCCTGCACGACGTCCGGGCAGTTGGTGCACTCGAGCGACACGTAGCTGCGCAGCGCGATCGGCCCACGCAGCGCGCGGATCCGGGCGATCGTCGCCTCGTCGGGGAGCTTGCCGCGCCCGCCCGCGTGCAGCAGCGCGAGCACCAGCGAGCTGAACTCGTGCCCGCCCGGCACCGCGCGGAAGCTCACGCCGGTCGGCGCGCCATCCTTGCGGATCTCGAAGCGCACCGCGTCGGCCTCGACGTCGGTCTCGATGACGCGCAGGCGCGGGCTGGCGCCGGCGACGCCCTCCAGCATCGCCCGCAGCTCACCCTGCTTCTCGTGGCGGCTCGCGTCGATCGCGAGGGTGAGCTCGGGCGCGAGCCCGGCGAAGAGGGTGACGAGCTGAGAGACGATCGACGGGTCGAGCATGGCGGGCTCCGGGCGGTGGTTCGAAAGGGTGCTCCGCGGCGCGCGGTGACTGCGCGGCGACTGCGCGGTGACTGCGCGACGGCGGAGCGAGAGAGCGGAGAGCGAGCGCGACGCTCAGATCTTGCCGACCAGATCGAGCCCGGGCTTCAGCGTGGCGGCACCCGGCTTCCACTTGGCGGGGCAGACCTCGCCGTCGTGCGAGGCGACGTACTGCGCCGCCTGCACCTTGCGCACGAGCTCCTCGGCGTTGCGGCCGATGCCGTTGTCGTGGATCTCGGCGACCTTGATCAGCCCCTCGGGGTTCACGACGAAGGTGCCGCGGTAGGCGAGCCCCTCGTCCTCGATGTACACGCCGAACGCGCGGCTCAGCAGCCCGGTCGGGTCGGCGAGCATCGGATAGTGGATCTTCTTGATCGTCTCGGAGGCGTCGTGCCACGCCTTGTGCACGAAGTGGGTGTCGGTGCTGACCGAGTAGACCTCGACGCCCATGGCCTGCAGCTGCGCGTACTTGTCGGCGAGATCGCCGAGCTCGGTCGGGCACACGAAGGTGAAGTCGGCGGGGTAGAAGAAGAAGATCGACCACTTGCCGCGCAGGTCCGCGGCGCTGACCGTCTCGAACTTGCCGTCGCGGTAGGCCTGCACCTTGAACTCCGGGATCTTGCTGTTGATGATCGACATGGCGGGGGCTCTCTCGGGGGAACGGGGAAGGCGCGGGCCGCCGGGACTTCCGGGGCTGTGCGCGACGCGGGCGACTCCGTCGCTCGCTGCTTCGAGAGAGATAGCCACTCGGCCCCCGCCCCCTCCAAGACAACGTTCCGATGCCTGCGATAGCCCCCGCCTATGAAGCTCGCCCCGCACGCCTTCTCGCTCCGACAGCTGCAGTACGCCGTCGCCGTCGCCGACACGCTGAGCTTCCGCAAGGCCGCGGAGGCGTGTCACGTGGCGCAGCCCTCGCTCTCGGCGCAGCTCGCGCTGCTGGAGGAGTCGCTCGGCGTGCGCTTGTTCGAGCGTGACGCGCGCCGCGTCGAGCTCACCCCTGCGGGGCGCAGCCTCGTCGAGCGCGCACGGAGGCTCCTGGGCTCGGCCGACGAGCTGGTCGAGGCGGCGCGCACGCTCGCCGATCCGTTCGCGGGCACGCTGCGCGTGGGCGTGATCCCGACGCTCGCGCCGTACCTGCTCCCCGAGATCGCGCCGCTCCTGCGCGCGCGCTACCCGAAGCTCGCGTTCGTGTGGTCCGAGGAGAAGACGCCCGTGCTCGCCGAGCGGCTCGCGCGCGCGGAGCTCGACTGCGCGATCGTGGCGCTCGAGGCCGAGATCGGCAACGTCGCGAGCTTCGTGCTCGGCAAGGATGCGTTCCTCTTCGCCGCGGCGCCGAGCCACCCGCTCGCCGCCGGCGACCGACCGCTCGCCGCCAAGCAGCTCGAGGGGGAGCGGGTGTTCCTGCTCGACGACGGCCACTGCTTCCGCGAGCAGGCGCTCTCGTACTGCAGCCGCGCCGGCGCGGAGGAGGCGGGCTACCGCGCGACGAGCCTCTCGACGCTCGTGCAGATGGCCGCGGGCGGCGCCGGGGTCACGCTGCTGCCGAGCATCGCCGTCGCGCTCGAGAACCGGCGGGGCGCGCTCACGATCCGCCCCTTCGCGCCGAAGGTCCCCTTCCGCACGATCGCGCTCGTGTGGCGCAAGAGCGCCGCGCTCGAGGCCACGCTCGGCGCGGTCGGCGCGACGCTCAAGGGCGCGTACGAGAAGCTGGTCACGAGCGACGGATAGCCGCGCTACCATCCCGCCCGATGAGCGAGCGCTTCTATCTGGGCGTCGACGTGGGGACGGGCAGCGCGCGCGCGGGGGTGTTCGACGCGCACGGAGGGCTGCGCGGCGCGGCCTCCGAGCCGATCGCGATGTGGCGCCCCGAGGCGGATTTCGTCGAGCAGTCGTCCGACGACATCTGGCGGGCGTGCGGCGTCGCGATCCGCGCCGCGCTCGCGCGCGGAGGCGTCGCGAAGGAGGCCATCCTGGGGGTCGGCTTCGACGCGACCTGCTCGCTGGTCGCGCTCGACGACGCGGGCGCGCCGGTCACCGTGAGCCCCACCGGCGACGACGCACAGAACGTGATCGTCTGGATGGACCACCGCGCCATCCCGCAGGCCGAGCGGATCAACGCCGGCGCGCACGAGGTGCTCCGCTACGTCGGCGGCGTCATCTCGCCGGAGATGGAGACGCCGAAGATCCTCTGGCTCAAGGAGCGGCTGCCTCGCTCGTTCGCGCGGGCCACGCGGCTCTTCGATTTGCCCGATTTCCTGGTGTGGCGCGCGACCGGGGTCGACGTGCGCTCGCTGTGCACCACCGTCTGCAAGTGGACGCGCGTCGCGGTGTCGCAGGAGGGCTCGAGCGACGAGACGCGCTGGGACGACGCGTACTTCCGCGCCATCGGCCTGGGCGAGCTGGTCGACGAGGGGTACTCCCGCATCGGCACGCGCGTGCGGCCGATGGGCGAGCGCGTCGGAGGGCTCACCGCGAAGGCCGCCGAGGAGCTCGGGCTCTCGGAGGGGACCGCGGTCGGCGTCGCGATCATCGACGCCCACGCCGGCGGGCTCGGCACGCTCGGCCTCGCGCTGCCCGGCGAGCGCGCGCCCGACGAGGCCGCGCTCGAGACCCGCGTCGCGCTGATCGGCGGCACCTCGACCTGCCACATGGCGGTGTCGCGCGCGCCGCGCTTCGTCCCCGGCGTGTGGGGTCCGTACCGCTCGGCGATGGTGCCGGGGATGTGGCTCACCGAAGGGGGGCAGTCGGCCACCGGCGCGCTGATCGACCACACCATCCACGCGCACGCCCGCGGGGTCGAGCTCACGGCCGAGGCGACGGCGAAGGGGACCACGGTCTACGCGCTGCTGAACGAGCGCCTCGAGCGGCTCGCGGCGGAGCGCGGCGCGGCGTTCCCCGCGGAGCTCGCGCGCGAGCTGCACGTGCTCCCCGATCACCACGGCAACCGCTCGCCGCGGGCCGATCCCACGCTGCGCGGCATGGTCTCGGGGCTGAAGCTCGACGACTCGCTCGACGCGCTTTCGCTCCTCTACCTCGCGACGGTGCAGGCGATCGCGCACGGCACCAAGCACGTGCTCGACGCGATGAACGCGAACGGCCACCGCATCGACACGATCGTCGCGTGCGGCGGCGACGCGAAGAACCCCGTCTTCGTGCGCGAGCACGCCGACGTGACCGGCTGTCGCGTGGTGCTGCCGGCCGAGCCCGAGGCGGTGATCCTGGGCTCGGCGATGCTGGGCGCGGTGGCCGCGGGCGACGCGCCGAGCGTGGTCGCGGCGATGGGCGCGATGAGCCGCGCGGGGGCGACCGTGTTCCCCGCGTCCGGCGCGGTGGCGGCGTTCCACGCGCGCAAGCACCAGGTCTTCCTGCGCCTGCACGACGATCAGCTCGCGTATCGCGCGCTGATGGGCTGACGCGGTCGAATGCGCGCACGAACGCGTTGACCGCGCGCCCGCGCTCCGATTCGATCGCCCCATGGCGGAACAGGTGCGGGTGAAGATCGTGTGCCCCGGCTGCGGCGCCCCGCTGCCGCCCGAGGCGGCCGCGCGCGCCGTGGAGTGCGCGCAGTGTCACCTGACGAGCGCGCCGGTCTCCGTCGTCACGGCGGCGCCGAACGCGCCGAACGCGCCGAGCACGCGGGCCGTGCCCCTCTGCCCGCGCTGCCACACCGCGCTCGCGGCGAAGGCCGTGCACGGCGTGACGCTCCAGGGTTGCGGCGGCTGCGGCGGCATCTTCCTCGACAACGACGGCTCGGTCTACGTCACGCAGCGCGCCGACGCGGACCTCACCGCGCTCGCCGACCGCGTCTCCTCGCACGGCGCTGGCCGCCCGCTCGACGAGGCCGCCACCGAGCTCCCCTGCCCCGCCTGCGGCTCCGCGATGAGCCGCGCGCGCATCTCCGGCATCGCCCTCGACGTCTGTGCGCCGCACGGCACCTGGTTCGACTGCGGCGAGCTGCACGGCGTGATCGACGCCTACGACCAGAGCAAGAAGAAGCGGGCCGCGCCCGAGGCCTCCGAGGTCCAGATGGCGCAGCTGCGCGAGCAGGCCTGGGCGCGCAACGTGACCGACGAGCGGCAGAGCGACGCGATCCTGGCCGGCGTCGGGCTCGGCGTGCTCGGCCTCCTCGGCGCGCTCGCTTCGGGTTCGAGGAGCTGATTCGGATGAGCACGACCGAGCGGGGCAAGGTGACGTCGGGCGGCCTCGAGCTCGCGTACGACGTGCGCGGCCAGGGGCCGTGGCTGCTGCTGCTGATGGGGCTCGGGGGGCGCGCCGAGGACTGGAGCGAGCCGTTCACCGACCGGCTCGCGAAGGCGTACCGCGTGCTGCGCGTCGACAACCGCGGCGCGGGGCGGTCGGCGAAGCCGGAGGGGCCCTACTCGATCGAGCTGCTCGCGGCCGACTCGGTCGCCGTGCTCGACGCGGTCGGCGCGATCCACGCGCACGTCGTCGGCTTCTCGATGGGCGGGATGATCGCGCAGGAGCTCGCGCTGCTGCACGGCGCGCGCGTCGATCGGCTGGTGCTGGTCTCGACGCACACGGGCGGCAGCGAGGTCGTGCCGCCGACCGACGCGGCGTTCGCGGCCCTGCGCGC
>CAIXWQ010001097.1 GCA_903923175.1 uncultured delta proteobacterium
CAGCCCACGCCTCGAGCGAGCCGTGCTCGGGCGCGCGCACCCCGCGATCGGCCTCGAGCTCCTTGAGCAGGTTCGCGAGCGACGGAGGCTTGCGGACGCCGGGCGGCACCGAGAACGCGAGGCCGTGGGCCTGCCCCGCGCCGTGATACGGATCCTGCCCGAGCAGCACCACGCGCACGGCCTCGAACGGCGTGCGCGCGAGCGCGGCGAACACCCGATCCGCGGGCGGGAAGACCGGCCCGCGCGCGCGCTCCTCGGCGACGAAGCGCGCCAGCGCGGCGTAGGCCGCAGTGTCGAGCGCGAGGTGGCGGCGCCAGTCTCGAGGGATCTCCTCCACGGGGCCGAGGGGCTAGCCGCGTTCGCATCGCGCGGCCACGCGCGGCCACGCGCGACCGCATGCGGCCGCGTGCGGCCGCGAGCACGCGCAGCTCAGCTGATCGAGATCATGCGCGCCGTCGCGGCCCAGTCGATGCGCATCGCGCGGGCCGGCAGCGGCGGCGGCGACCCCTTGAAGCCGACGCGCAGCGCCTCGCGCGCGCACGCGTCGAGGCCGATGAACTCGATGCCGATCGAGTGGCACGGGTCGAGCGGCCGTCGGCCGTGCACGACGCGCGCGACGACCCCCTCGCCGTCGATCCACTCGCCCAGGCTCGGAATCTGGAACGAGAAGACGACGAGCTCACCGGTCAGCACGGGCACGTCGCACGCCACGAGCATCCCTTCGTAGGAGAGGTCGAGCGTGCGCGCGCCGACGAGGCGGAAGTCGCGCTCGCGCACGACCTGGCAAGCGATTCGGACGGCGCGACGGATCGAACGACGATCGGTCGCGGACGTGAGGAAACTGTCCACGCGGCACCTCCTGCGCACCAAAGCCTACATTGGAGCCATGGAGCGGCCCAGTTTGCTGTGCGATCGGTCCTGTCGGAGCCCGACGGCACGGCGCGGCACGGCGCGGGGTGGCGCGACGCGACTGGCTACGCCGTCACGAGCGTGCCGACGCCGCGATCGGTGAAGAGCTCGGCGATGACGCCGTGGGGCGTGCGGCCGTCGACGACGTGGACCTTCTGCACGCCCCCCTCGATCGCGCGCAGGATGCTCCGCGCCTTGCGGACCATGCCGCCGCGCACGACGCCCGCGGCGATCTTCGCGTCGAGCTGCGCGGCGGTGAGCTCGCTCAGGAGCTCGCCCTCCTCGAGGATGCCGGGCACGTCGGTGAGGTAGATGAGCTTCTCGGCGCCGAGCGCGATGGCGATCTCGGCAGCGGCCGCGTCGGCGTCGAGGTCGTACCCCTCGCCGTCCTCGCCGAGGCCGAGCGGCGAGATCACCGGCACGTACTCCTTGGAGAGCAGCAGCTCGAGCAGCGCGGGGTTCACGCTGCTGACCTCGCCGATCCGCCCGAGATCGCGGCCGTCGTCGGCGCGCAGCTTGCGAGCCCGGAGCAGCCCGCCGTCCTTGCCGGACACGCCCACCGCGCGCGGGCTCTCCTGGTTGAGGAGCGAGACGATCTCGGTGTTCACGCGGCCGGTCAGCACCATCTCGACGACGCGGTAGTCGTGGGCGTCGGTGATGCGCACGCCGTCGATGAACTCGCTCTTCTTGTGCGGGTCGAGCTTCTCGAGCGTGCGTGCGATCTCCGGCCCGCCGCCGTGGACGATGATCGGCAGCAGCCCCGCGTTGCGCAGCAGGTTCACGTCGTTGCAGAAGCTCGCCTTGAGCGAGTCCTTCACCATCGCCGCGCCGCCGTACTGGATGACCGCGCGCTTGCCGGAGAACTTCGAGATGTACGAGAGCGCCTCGACGAGCAGCGCGCGCTTGAAGCCGGGGCTGTAGTTGGTGAGGCGATCGTCCTTCGCGACCACGCCCTCCGGCGAGGCCGTCACGAGCGACATGTAGTCGGCGTTGATCTTCACGTAGTCGTACGAGAGATCGCAGCCGTAGGCGGTCGCGGAGTCGTCGCCGGCGTGCAGGTGCACGTCGATCGCGACGCGCGGCATGCGCATCTTCGCGCGCAGCGAGGCCGAGTCGTGCGCGGCAGGGCGCCCCTGATCGAAGACGACCACGCCCTGGATCTCCACGCGCGCGCGATCGAGATCGATGGGCCAGAGGTTCGCGCCGGCGCGCGCGCCGATGGTGGCGAGGATGCGCCCCCAGTTCGGGTCGGCGCCGAAGATCGAGGCCTTCACGAGGCTCGAGCCGACGATCGATTTCGTGAGGTCGCGCGCGATGCGCTCGCCGGGCGCGCCCGTCACGGTGACCTCGACGAGCTTGGTCGCCCCCTCTCCGTCCTCGGCGATGGCGCGAGCGAGCTCGAGGCAGATCGAGCGCAGCGCCTCCTCGAACGGCGCGTAGCCCTCGGAGCCGGCCGTGATCGGCGAGTTGCCGGCGAGGCCGTTCGCCATCGCGAAGACGGCGTCGTTGGTGCTCATGTCGCCGTCGATGACCACGCGGTTGAAGGTCGCGTCGGCGGCGCGATCGAGCATCGCGGCGAGGGTGCGCTCGTCGATCGCCGCGTCGGTGGTGATGAACACCAGCATCGTGGCGAGCTGGGGCGCGATCATGCCCGAGCCCTTGGCGAAGGCCGAGAGCTGCACCTCTTTGTCGCCGATGCGCAGCGTGCGCGCGGCGAGCTTGAGGCGCGTGTCGGTGGTCATGATCGCCTCGGCGGCGGCCTCGATCGAGGCGCCGGCGGCGGCGACCAGGCGCGGCGCGCCGGCGACGAGCTTGTGCGCGGGGAGGCGCACGCCGATGACGCCGGTCGAGGCGCAGAGGATGGCGCGCGCGGGGCAGCCGATGGCCTGGGCGAAGGCCTCGCGCACCACGCGGACGTCGTCGAGCCCCTCGGGGCCGGTGAGCGCGTTGGCGTTGCCGCTGTTGACCACGATGGCGCGCACGCTGCTCGAGGGGAGGCGCCCCTCGAGATCGAGCAGCGGGGCCGCCTTGGCCTTGTTGACCGTCACGCAAGCCGCGGCGTTGCACGGCACGTCGCTGAGGATCAGCGCCAGATCCTTGCGCACGGCTTTCACGCCGACGTTCACCCCGGCGAAGCGGAAACCGCGCGGCGTCTTCACGGCTCGGCATGGTAGCGCCCCGCGGCGTCGTCGCGAGGGACGAACGGCAGCGGAGCCGGCGGGTCCGTCGGCTGCCACACGGACGAGCGTCCGCGTCAGGCCTTGCGCAGCCGCCCGACGTTCTCGGCCACGCACACCGGCTTGTCGCTCCCCTCGCGCTCGACCGTCCACTTGTAGACGACCTGCACCCATCCGCCCTCGAGCTCCTCGACCGAGGCGACCTCGAGCACCGCGCGCACCCGCGCGCCGACCGGCAGCGGCGCGGGGAAGCGGACCTTGTTCCAGCCGTAGTTGAGCGCGACGGAGAAGCCGCCGACGCGCTCCAAGAGGTCGGGGCGGAAGCCGTCGAGCATGGCGAGCGTCAGGTTGCCGTGCGCGATGGTGCCGCCGTAGGCGCTCTCGCGCGCGGCGCGCGCGGGGTCGGTGTGGATCCACTGCCGATCGCCGCCGAGCTCGGCGAACGCGTCGACCATCGCCTGGGTGATCTCGCGCCACGGGCTCGGGCCGATGCGGCGGCCGCTGCTGGCGAGCGCGCGGAGATCGTCGACGCTGGCGACCTGGACGAGGGCGGGCATGCCGGGAGCGTCGAGACGAGGCGCGCGCGGTGCAAGCGTCGGCGCGATCAGCCCGCGCAGAACCGCTCGATGCCGGCGATGAGATCCTCGGGCCGCTCGGCGAGCGGGCGCGCGCGGCGCTTCTCGAGCCACGCGGTCGCGTCGGCGATGGACGCGAAGACCTTGGTCGTGTGCGAGGGGCGCGACAGGATCATCACGCTGGTGATGGCCCCGCGCAGCACCGCCGCCTGGAAGCCCTCGCCGCGCACGACGTACGCGACCCCCGCGACCGCCGCGTCGTGCCGCTCGACCGCGCGCGCGAGCGCAGCGCGCGCCTCGGGATCGGGCGCGCGCACCGAGGCGTCGATGATCGGCATGATGGTGCACGGGCGGCCGGCGAGCTCGCGCACCGCCCGCGCGACGGCGCGATCCATGGCCGCGGCGGAGGCCAACGTCGGCGGCCGGCGCCAGTGGATGACCACGACGTCGCCCACGCGCCCGGCCCGGAACGCTTCGTCGTCGTGGAGCGGCGTCACGGTGATGGCCTCGGCGGCGCTCGCTGCGGAGGCGCTCGCTGCGGAGGCGGCCGCGGCCGTGGCGACGGGCGTGTTCCCTCCCGACGCGACGGTGTGCGCCTGGGGCGAGATCGAGGGCGAGGGCGGCACGTGCGTCGCGACGTCGGCGGGGCGCGGCGAGAGGCCCACGAGCAGGCTCGAGAACGCCGCGTAGGCCTCGCCCGCGTCGGGGAAGCGGCGCGCCGGCTCGCGCTCGAGGCAGCGCTCCAGCCACGCGTCGAAGCCGACGGGGAGCCGCGCGGCGACGCCCTGCTCGCCGGCGCGCACCGAGGCCGGCGGGATGGGATCGATCAGCACCTCGCGCAGGATGGCGGTGATCGAGCTCTCGCGCCCGCGCGCGGTGCGCCAGAAGCAGCGGCCGGCGAGCATCTCGTACACGAGGAGCCCGAGCGCCCAGACGTCGAGGGCGGGCGTCGCGGCGCCGTTCGGCTCGGCCTGCTCGGGCGCGAGGAAGTGCGGCGTGCCGAGGAGCCCCGAGCCGCCGCCGGTGGAGAGCGCCTCGGCGGTCACCTTCGCGATGCCGAAGTCGAGCACCTTCAGGTCGAACGCGGCGCCGCCCGCGCGCCGCCCGCGCGCGAGGAAGACGATCTCGGGCTTGAGGTCGCGGTGGACGACGCCCGCCGCGTGCGCGCAGGCGAGCGCGTGGCAGAGCGGGCTCAGGATCTCGGCGACCTCCTGCAGGCCGAGCGCGCCCTGCTCGGCGAGGATCGCGCCGAGATCCTGCCCCTCGAGGAGCTCCATCGCGAGCCACGGCAGATCGAGCGCCTCGTCGATCCCGGCGGCGACGACCTCCACCACGTGATCGCTGTCGATGCTCGCGCCGATCCGCGCCTCTTGCACGAAGCGCTCGCGCAGCCGCGCGTCGCGGGCGATCTCGCGGTGCATCACCTTGAGCGCGCGCTTGCGCCCGACGCTCAGCTGCTCGGCGACCCACACCGAGCCCATGCCGCCGGCGCGCAGGCGCGAGAGGACGCGGAAGTCCCCGCCCACCACGACGCCCGGCGACAACGGCATCGGCAGATCCTACTACGACGCCGCTCGACCGGTGCGCGGGCGCGCGAGCGGGCGCGCGGCGCAACGACCCGCGCGCTCGGAGCATCTTTCGCCCGTGTTGACCATCGACGAGCACCTCCGAGACGACGGCACCTCCGAGACGACGCGGCTCGATCTGGTCGAGGGGCGCCTGCGCGTGTCGGTCGGCGACGCGCTCACCGGCGAGCTGCCGGTGCGCGCGATCGACGTCGTGATGGATCGCTACGGCAAGCCGCTCGACGAGGCGGAGCTCGCCGACGGGCCGCGCCTCGAGCTGGGCGACGGGCGCGCGCTCCGGCTGCTGCGTCACCGCGCGCGCTACGACGTGATCGCCCGGGATTTCCTGGTGCTCGAGCGCCCCGACGCGCCGCCGGTGGCGGAGCTGTCGACGTCGATCGCCGCGGCGCTCGTGCACCTCGCGCGCGCGGCGTCGCGGCGTCCTCGAGCGTGAGGCACGCGTGAGGTAGGCGTGAGGCGTGAGGCGTGAGGCGTGAGGCGCGCGCGCCAGAGTGGCCCCGAAACCTCGGCTCCCCGGCGTCGCGAGCGCGAACACCTCGCGCTCGCGCGCGCCGCCCCGAAGCGGCAGATGGCCCAACGTTCCTCTCGCCGCGGGGGCTTGGGGGCAGAGGCCTTGCCGGCGCCGCCAACGTGACCGCGTAGCGGCCACGCGCCCGCGTACCCCGACGAAGTCGATCGAAAAAGGTAAGGCGCGTGCCGCTACGGCGCCACGCGCGAGAGCCCGTCGAGCCCGGCCGACTCGTCGAGCCCGAGCAGCAGGTTCAGGTTCTGGATCGCCTGCCCGCCCGCCCCCTTCACGAGGTTGTCGAGCGCCGAGACGAACACCACCGCGTCGTCGTTCGCGGTCGCGCCGACGTGGCACTCGTTGGTGCCGACCACGCCCGCGAGGCCGACGCGCTCGCAGGCGCGCACGCGCACGAAGGGGCGGTCGCGGTACGCCTCGCGCAGGCACTCGTCGACGTCGCGCGCGGTGACCCGGCCGCGCGGGCGCGCGTAGCCGCTCACGAGCAGGCCGCGCGAGATCGGCACCAGGTGCGGCGTGAAGGTGACCTTCACCGGCTCGCCCGCGTGCACGCCGCAGAAGCGCGCGATCTCCGGCGTGTGCTGGTGGCCGAGCAGGCGGTAGGCGCGCAGATCGTTCTCGACCTCGACGAAGGAGTACTCCTCCTTGGCCTGCCGACCGGCGCCGGAGACGCCCGATTTGCCGTCGAGGAAGAGGCCGTCGCGCTCCACGAGCCCCGCCTTCAGCAGCGGCGCGAGGCCGAGGATCGACGCCGTGGCGTAGCAGCCGGGGTTGGCGACCAGCACCCCCTCCAGGCGCACGGGCGGCGCGCCGAAGAGCTCCGGCAGCCCGTAGTGCGCCTGCGCGAGCAGCTCGGCCGCGCCGTGCTCGAGCTTGTACCAGCCCTGGAAATCGCCCGCGCTCGCGAGCCGGAAGGCCCCCGAGAAGTCGATCACCGACTTGCCGAGGGCGCGCGCCTTGGCGGCGAGGTCGATCGACACCTCCGCGCTGGTGGCGAGCAGCACGACGTCGACCTCGGCGAAGCGCGCGACGCCGTCGCCGTTCTTCACGAAGCGCGCGCGCGAGCGCACCGGCGCGCCGAGGCGCTCGCAGAGCTCGTCGCCGGCCCATTTGTCCGACGTCGCGAAGACGAGCTCGACGTCCGGATGCGTGGCGAGGAGGCGGGCGGCGACGGCGCCGGTGTAGCCGGAGGCGCCGACGAGGCCGAGGCGGGCTTTGCTCACGTCGATTTCGTACGATCGATGCGCGGCGTCGTCGAGCCGCGCGTCACGCGGGCACGGCCAGCGCCGCGCGCTCCTCGGCGCCGCGGCGCACGCGCTCCTCGGCCTGGTCGAGGATGGCGAGGCAGCCCGCGAGCGTCTCGTCGTGGTTGAGCGCGTTGCGCACGGCGGCGGCGCCGGGGAGCCCCTTCAGGTAGCCCGAGAGGTGGCGCCGGGTGCAGTGCACGCCGTGCGGCTCGCCGCGCTGGTCGACGTTCGCGAGCAGGTGCTCGCGGCAGAGCGCGAGGCGCTCGAGCGCGGTGGGCGGCGCGAGGTGCACGCCGCGATCGAGGAGCGCGCGGCACTCGTCGAAGACCCACGGGTGCTCGATGGCGCGGCGGCCGATCATGACGCCGGCGCAGCCCGTCTCGGCGAGCGCGCGCGCGGCGTCGTCGGCCGATTTCACGTCGCCGTTCACGATCACGGGGATCGACACCCCCGCGCGCGCCTTGCCCGCCCACGACCAGTCGGCCTCGCCCGAGTGCCCCATCTTGGCGGTGCGGCAGTGCACGGTCAGCGCGCGCACGCCGACCCCTTCGAGGCGCTTGGCGAGCTCCACGATCGGCATGTCCGACTCGGGGCCCCAGCCGATGCGCGTCTTGACGGTGACCGGCAGCGAGGTCGATTTCACGACCATCGACGCCATCTTCACCATGGCGTCGGGGTCGCGCAGCCACGCCGCGCCGGCGCCGCGGCCGGCAATCTTGGGGACCCAGCAGCCGCAGTTGATGTCGAGGAACGTCGGGTTCGCCGCGGCGGCGACGGCGGCGGCCTCGGCGAGGCGGTCGGCGTCCGCGCCGTAGATCTGGATCGCGGTCGGCGTGTCGTCGTCCTCGAGGCGCAGCTTGCGGGCGGCGCGCTGGCAGCCGCGGAGCAGCCCCTCGACGTTGACGAACTCGGTGACGCACAGCCCGGCCCCGTGCTTGCGGCAGAGGCGGCGGAAGACCGCGTCGGTCACGTCCTCCATGGGCGCGAGGATCACGGGCTTGTTCGCGAAGAGCTCGCGGAAGCGCGCGTCGCGGTCGGTCTCGGCGGACGGAGGCACGGCGTTCGACATCGGAGCGGCGCGATCTAGCGCAACGGCGCAGGAATTCCAGGACGACGCGCGTTCGGCGCCCGCGGCGCCTTCAGCGCTCGCCGAGCAGCAGCTGCATCGCGCCCGGGAAGCGCTGGGCCCAGTACGTCTCGTTGTGGCTGGCGCCGGCCTGCACGACGTGCCGGAAGCTCACGCCGTCGACGTAGCCGAGGCCGAGGTAGGCGGCGGCGAGCAGGTCCGTGTCGGCCTGATCGTCGGCCGTCCCGCCGCCGGAGTCGACGTACACGACGCGCGGCCGCTGCGGCGCCGCGGGCGTCGCCTTCACGTCGGTCACGATGACGTCGGCGTTCCACCAGGTCGACGGCGAGAGCTCGCCGAGCCCGCCGAAGACGGTCGGGTACTTGAGGCCGGCGTACGCGGTCACGAGCCCGCCGAGCGAGCTGCCGGCGAGGTACGTCGACTCGACGCCGGGGCGGGTGCGCAGCATGCCGTCGATCGCCGGCTTCAGCTCCTGCACGATCATCTGCAGGTACGCGTCGGCCCCGCCGCCGCCGGCCGTGGTCGGGTCGGTGGTCGGCGTGTACTCGTGGATCCGATCGGCGTCGTTCGCGATGCCGATGAGGATGGCCTCGGGGAACGTGCGGCACGCGCCGGTGGGGCAGTCGCCGTCGCCCGTGCAAGTCGTCGCCGAGGCGCCGAGCGGCTGCGCCCCCCAGCCGACCACGCTCGCGCTCGAGCAGGCGCCGAGCTCCGCGGCCGTGTCGAAGGTGGTGTCGACGTTCCAGGTCGCGCCGAAGGCGATCGACGGCAGCGCCGCCCAGAGGTTCTGGCCGTCGTGGAGGTAGACGACGGGGAACTTCGCCTCGGTGTTCTCGGCGTAGCTCGGCGGCAGGTACGCGTAGATGGCGCGCGAGTTGCCGAGCACCGTCGAGTGGAACGACGCGACGAGGGTCGTGACCTGGCCCTTCACCGTCGTGAAGTGCGGATAGACGTCGAGCGTCTGGCCGGGCGAGACGTGGTAATTCGGCCCCCGCGCCCACGTCGTGTCGTCGAGGAGCGGCTTGAATTCGGCCGGCTTGGTGAGCCCCGTCAGCGTGTACGAGAAGACGTTGCCGCTCGCCATCGTCGGCTGCCCCGCCGTCCAGCTCAGCCCGGTCGCGCTGCCGCGGATCGTGACCGAGTGCGCGCCGGCCGGGTAATGGATGCGCAGCACGGTCGACGCGCCGCTCGCGTCGGCGGGCGCGTCGCTGGCCGTGTCCGACGCGTCCGACGCGTCGGCAGCGCCGGCCTCGGCGCTCGTCTCGCCGCTGGCGGCGTCCGCCGAAGCGTCGACGGCGGTGTCGACGGCGGTGTCGCTCGACGTCTCGACGCCGCCCGTGTCGACCGAGCCGTCGACCACCGGCGAGGAAGGCCCGCCCGCGCTGGACGAGCTGCAGCCCCCGAGGAGGACGAAGGCGAGGGCGAGGGCGACGGAGGGGGCGCGCGCGTTCACGGGGCGGGCTCTACCATGACGGCGGGCCGTGCGCTCCGCGCCTCTCGCCACGAGCGCTGCGAGCGCTGCGAGCGCTGGGGCGCGTCGGCGCCTCGGGCACCGCGCGGCTCACATCGAGCCGCCGCCCTTCTCGCCCTTCTCGCCCTTGCGCACGCGCTTGCCCGCGCAGGGATCCGCGTCGTTCGCGCGCGGCGTGAAGAGCACGAAGTCGAACGGCAGCGCCTCGGCGTGCCACCCCTCCGCGTAGCCGGCCGCGTCGGTCACGCCCGGCGCGACCTCCACGAACGCGATGCTCACGCGCGCGTCCTTGCGCCCGCGCGCCGTGAGCGCCTCCGGCACGCCGCGGTCGGTGCGCGTGTGGCCCGTGCCGGCGACGAGCACGACGCCCCCCTCGCGATCGCCCGAGATCATGCGGTCGGCGAGGACCGCGTCGCGCGCGCGCGCCGCGAGGGCCATCCCGTCGAGGACCTCGGTGGGCATCTCCATGCCGCAGTGCACGTCGTCGAGCTCGGCGCGCTGCGAGGCCACCATCTTGGGATCGAGCGGGCGATCGAGCAGCAGCCGCGCGCGCTCCTCGGGGGCCATCGCGTCGATGCCGCCGAGCACCAGCGCCTTGGCGCGCGCGCGCGACAGGTTCGCGGCGACGAGCGGCAGATCGGCCTCGACGGTGAGCCGCACGATCGGCGCGTACTGCTCCCACGGCGGCCAGCCGGTCTCGCTCCAGCGCGTCGCGGTGGCGATGGCGTCGGCGTCCTTCGGCTGCGCCTTGCGGGCGGCGTCGATGGCCGGCTGCGACTCGACGTCGAACTGCTCCATCGCGATCGCGGGCGCGCGCCCCCCCTTCACGATCGCGTCGATGACCCACGCCTGCAGCCGGTGGTGGTCGGGGTTGTCGTGCTTCTCGCCGAGGAAGACGAAGTGCGCGCCGCGCGCGGCGGCGAGCAGCGCGGCGTCGTCGACGAGCTTCTTGCCGGCGACGTCCCACGCCTTGCCGACGAGCGGGTGGGCCGCGTCGAGGGTCGTGACGAACGGCGCGGGGCGCGCGGGCATGGCGGCGTCCTTCCCGGAGGGGGTGGGGCTCGTGGGCGGCTTGCCCGCGGCCGGGCCGCAGGCGGCGAGCGTGAGGGCGAGGGCGCAGAGGCAACCGGCGAACGCGGAGGAAGACGTGAGGGCGAGGCGCATCGGGGCGAACCGTTCCACGAAGGGGGGCGAGAGGCGAGCGAACGCGGACCGCCGGCGCGCTGCGCCGAAGGATGCGCTCGATGCGTCGGACCTCGGTCGCGTAGATTCCTTGGACGACCAGAGGAGAGCCGACGTGACCGCCAAGCCCCCTGCCCCGCGCTACTTCGCCACCGCCGCCGCGTTCCGCGCCTGGCTCGAGGCGCACCACGCAGACGCGACGGAGATCGTCGTCGGCTTCTACAAGGTCTCCGCCCGCAAGGACCCGCTGCGCTACGCCGCCGCGGTCGACGAGGCGCTCTGCTTCGGCTGGATCGACGGCGTGCGCCGCTCCGTCGACGACGAGCGGTACTGCGCGCGCTTCACCGCGCGCCGGGCGCGAAGCATCTGGAGCAAGCTCATGATCGCGCGCGCGGAGGCGCTGATCGCCGCGGGGAGCATGCGTCCCGCGGGGCTCGCCGCGTTCGGCGCGCGCTCGGCCGAGCGCTCGGCGATCTACTCGTTCGAGAGCGCGCCGCGGCCGCTCGACGAGGCGCAGGAGCGGGCGCTGCGCGCGTACGCGAAGGGGTGGGCGTACTGGGAGAAGATGCCGCCGGGCTACCGACGCACGGCGAGCTTCTGGGTGAACTCCGCGAAGAAGGCGGACACGTGCGCGCGCAGGCTCGCGCTGCTGCTCGAGTGCTGCGAGGAGGGGCGGAAGATCCCGACGCTGACGCTCGAGAAGCCGCCCGTGAAGGCGGTCGCCGCGGCCAAGCCGGGCGCGAGACCGCGGTAACGCCGGGCCCCGAGGCGACCGCGAAAGGAGCGTGCGCGTGCGCCGACCGAGCGCGAGCGCCCGCCCCGCCGGTAACGCCGTGCGAGAGGCGGAGACCCAGGAGCGCGTCGAACCCGAGGTCCCCCCTTCGATGATCCCGCGCCTCGTCCAGGCCAGCTGCCCTCGCTGCGGCGCCGCGCTCTCGATCACGCCGGGCGCGCCGCAGGTCGCGTGCGCGTACTGCGGCACGACGGTCTTCGTGCAGCCGCCCAAGCGGGCGACGGGGGTCTTCGCGCCGCCGCCGGCCGGGCAGCCGATCGTGCAGCTCGACGCGCAGCAGTGGACGGAGCTCGGCGGCCTGATCGCGAAGGGGACGATCGGCGTCACCATCGCCATCGTCACCGCCGTCGTGATCGCCATCGCGGGCGGGCTCGCCGCGACGGTGGTCGCCGTGCGCAGCGCGCCGGCCACGCGTCGCTCCGGAGGAGCCGCCGGCGCCCCCGCGGAGGACGTCGTCGCGAGCGCTCCGCCCGAGGTCACCTACGATTTCGGCGCGCTCGGATCGTGCGAGTGCAAGGTGAAGGTCGCCGACAAAGAAGGCTACGCCTCGCTGTCGGCCGTCGTCTCGGGCACCGACGACGCGCACCTCACGGGGAGCTACGTGCTCGGCGCGCCCGGTGATCGCGCGCTCGATCTGCCGGTCACCGACGAGACCGCGCCGCCGCGCTCGATCAAGGGGCGCAGCCTGGGGCTCGCGATGTTGTGCGACCGGTCGGTCGTCGCCGTCGTGGCCGGCGCCGTCGCGAGCGGCTGGTCGCTCGAGCCGAAGAAGAAGGCCAAGCTGCTCTGGACGACGCCGCTGCCGGGCAAGTACGTCTACCCGGGGAGCGGCAACCCGAAGAAAGGCCACTTCTCGATCGACTGCGCCAACGGTGAGGGCGACGTCGTGGGTTTCTCCACCGTGGCCGGCGCCGTGCGGCTGCGCGTCGCCGACGGCGCGCTGATCGCGCCGAAGGGGAAGTAGCGCGGAGCGGACCCGAGCGACCGCGACGCGACCGCGCGCTGCACGCGAACGGGCGTGGTATGCGCGCGGCACCATGCGCTCGACCCTCCGCTCGACGCTCGCCAGCTCGATCCTCGCGCCGTGCCTCCTGGCCGCCTGCAGCTCCAGCGCTCCCACGGCCTCGCCCGACGACGCGCTCTCCGACGTGAGCGCCGACGCGCTCACGGACGCGCCCTCCGATGCGAGCGCCGACGCGCTCTCCGACGCCGCAGACACGCACGTCGACAAGGCCGCCGCGTGCACGACCACCGACAAGCTCGGCACGCTGCTCACGCAAGGGCACGGCCGCGCCGACGGCCTGGTCACCGCGATCGTCCCGACCGGCGACCAGGCGTGCCTCGCCTCGGCCAACAGCACGCACATGACGCTGGAGATCTCGATGCACGGCACGCTCGAGCGGCTCGTCGTGCGGACGCTCGACAACCGCACGACGGCGGGCACCATGTGGTTCGCGACCAAGCACGCCCCGCTCGTCGGCGACGCGTGGGCCGAGGGGTGGCACCCGGGCGCGGCGTCGGGGCTCGACTACGTGAAGAACCTCGGCGTGCACGCCGCCGACTTCGCGCCCTTCGCGAGCGCCGATCTCGTCGCGGCCGTCTCGGCGCCGATCGAGATCGGCGATCGGGTCTCGGTCTACGCGATGTCGGACTTCACGTCGGGCGATCCGCTCGACGGCACCCGCGCCCACGACGTTCATCGCTACGTCGCCGGCGGCGCCGACGTCGACGGCGCGATCGTCCTGCACCCCGACACCGATCCGACCTACCTGCTCTTCTACTACGACGGAGAGAAGAGCTTCTGAGGGGGCGCGACGGCGCGGCCACGCCCGAGCTGCCCATTCGCGAACGGCCGAGCGAGCGCGAAGCACGCACCGCCGACGAGGACGGCGCAAGGAGCGCGCGCACGGGTGTCACGCGCGGCACCACCGAGCGAGACGGCCCCGCTTCGGGACGCGCTCGACAGGGTGGGGGCGTGTGTGGAGATCGCACATCTATCTTCGTCGCTGAGCTCGTTCGAGGGGTTCCGCGTGCGCGGAGTGCGCACCAGGCGCTCCCCATGGTGAATACGAACGCTACGCCCCGCTCCCTGATCGTCCCGATCGCGCTCGTCTCTGCGATGGCCTTCGCCATCGGCTGCGGCGCCGCGCCCGGCGATGCGAGTGGACAGCTCGGCACTGCCCCCTCGGACCTCCAATCGTGCGGCGGCGTCTCGATCGTCGGCAATCGAACCGACAAGGACTACTGCGGCTTCATCACGCTGAAGAACACGGGCACGGTCGCGGTCCATCATTGGACCGTCGAGGCCGACGTCCCCTCGGGCGTCCGCGTCGACTACATCGACCGGGGCGTCGCGTATGCGCAATCCGGCGCGCACGTGACGTTCGTCCCCGACGCGACGCACGCCACGCTGGCGGCGGGCGCGTCCCATGAGATCACCTTCTGCAACAGCCAAACGGCGTCGTTGTTGGCGACTTCGCCGGTCGCGAAGAGCGAGCTGTGCGCCACGACCACTGCGCCGACCACCGCGCCGACCACCGCGCCCACCACCGCGCCGACCACCGCGCCGACCACCGCGCCCACCACCGCGCCGACCACCGCGCCGACCACCGCGCCCACCACCGCGCCCACCACCGCGCCCACCACTGCGCCGACCACCGCGCCGACCACTGCGCCCACCACCGCGCCGACCACTGCGCCCACCACCGCGCCGACTGCGCCGATCGCGAGCACCACCAGCCCACTCGGGAGCTACGTGATGACCTGGTACTCGTTCCAGGACAACACGCCGGTCAACTCGGCGCTCAGCGCCTCGGGGCGCCCGCTGCTGCCGTACCTCTCGGTCGCCGTGCCGTTCCGGCTGTTGAAGGCCTTCGGCGGCAAGCTGAATTACGGCGACAAGCTGTACGTGCAGTTCCTCGCCGGACGCACCATGCCGAACGGCGCGAAGCACTCCGGCTGGGTGCAGATCGACGACTTCTGCGGCGACAACGGCGACGACAGCTACTGCTTCCAGACCGTCTCCGGCGCGAGCTACCCCAACGTCGACCTGTACATCGGCGACTTCACCAAGTCCGGCATGAGCTCGAGCTCGTGCTCGGGGCCCGCCGGGAGCGGCCAGGAGCTGACCAGCGTCTCGACGGGGAGCCCGGGCTCCGCGTGGAGCGGCAGCTACGGCGGCAGCGCGCTCGGCAGCGGCAAGTGCGGCGTGCTCTCCACCGCGAGGGCGCAGCAGGCCTGCTGGGACTACACGCCGCCCGCGAGCTCGGCCTCGGACTGCGCCGGTTGCGCGAGCTTCTCCTGCTCGAGCTGGTGACTCTCGGAGGAGCGCGCACGCCGTGCCTCGGGCACGCCGGTCGGCCCGCGTCTGCGCCCGGACCTACTCCTGCGCGTCGTCGCCGTCGTGGACCGCCGGCCCCGTCAGCAGCGCGCCGTCGACGCGTCGCTCGAGGAGCTCCTGCTGCTTCGCCTCGAGCGCCCGCTCGGCCTTCGTGCGGCCGTGGAGCCGGACGTTGGTCTCTGCGCGCTGCTTGGCCTCGGCCTTCGCCTTGGCCTTGCGGAACTTGTTGAGGTTCACGACGTTCGACACGGTGGCAGGAGCGTGACGCGATCGGACGGGCGGGTCCACCGGGGCCGCTCGCGCCGGAGCCGCGGGCGCGCCGAGTGGGCGCAGACGCGCTCGCGTGTGCGGACGGGTCACGGGTGCTACATGGCGATTCGTGATCGGCGCCGAGGAGATCGACCCCAGGCGCGCACTCGACGGCAAGACGAGACGCGCGGCGTGCTGGCGGGGCCCGAGAAGTCCAACCGAGGCGCGGGTCTCGCGCGCGCGGATTCCCGTCACTCGCAACGCTCGGCGAGCACGGGGCGCAGCAGCACGGCCGGATCCGAGTGCGCCGGCGCTCGGCGCGCGATCGCGCGGACCTTCTCGAGCGCCACGAGCATCCGCGGGAAGCTCCCTCCGCAGCCCGCGAGGAGCGCGCGCAGCTCGGCGCGCCCCGAGCCGTAGGTCTCGTACTGGATGAGCGACGCGTTGTTCAGCGGTCGGCGCAGCGACAGCTCCAGCCGCAGCGCCCGCGTGATGCGCGCCTTCTCCGACCGCTTCGCCTCGGGCGACGCCGTCGAGGCGTACAGCCTCTCGAGCTCCGCGTACGCGGCCCTGAGCTTCGTGGCGCGCGCGTCGCGGCGCGCCCCGGCCGCGAGGAACGCGCTCTTCGCCCGAGCGTTCGGCCCCGGCGCGGCGTCGAGGTAGCGCACCGCGAGCTCCTCGCCGACGAACGACGCCACGCTCTCGTTCAGCGTGCTCTGGTCCGGGACGAAGAACGTCGCGTGCAGCGTCTCGTGGAGCACGACGTCGGCGAGATCGCCGAGCGCCTCGTCCCCCTCTTCGATCATCGTCGAGAGGATCGGGTCGTGGAACCAGCCGAGCGTGGAGTACGCGGGCGACGGGCGCACGTCGACGTCCCAGCCCGCGCGCGCCTGCTCGTCCGCGTAGGCGCGCGCCGCGAGCTCCTTGAACCAGCCCGTGTACGTGATGCTCCCCACGATCGGGAAGCGCCACGCGACGGGCTTGAAGGCGAGTGGATCGCAGACCGTCACCACCCAGACCACCGCGGGTCGGGCGAGCCAGAGGTAGCGGGTGTAATTGTCCGTATGGCGGAGTCCGTTGGCCTCGCCGAAGGCCTTGATCCGGGGCACCTGTGAGAGCAGCTCGCGTGTCCGCGCGTCGAGGTATCCGCCCTCGACGAGCTGGTCGATGGACTTGCCTCCACGATTGAGCTGCCACTGCCCAGCCGCCGCCTGGCTGAGGTACTCGAGGCTCGCGCAGCCGCCGAGGGAGAGCGCCAGCACGGGCGCGAGCACCCGCGCGAGCGCGGCCAGGTGCGAGCGTGCGACGGGCGAGGTGGACGTCACGGACGCTGGAGCCTGACGGTTGCCGTCCCTCCGGGCAAGCTGCGGCTCGCCTCGCACGCTCGACGACCGCCGAGCCCGCTGCGGCGACGGCGTGCACCTCAAATGGGCGACTGGGAACAGCTGCAGCGAAGTCCCACGAACGAGAGCTGATCGCCTGCGAGATCGTAGACGACGGCGGGCGGATCGTCGGTGCACGTGAGCGTCTTGCGCATCGACGTCGGCGGGACCGCGATGGAATGGTCGGCGAACGCGCGTGCGCACGCCAAGGCTCGATCGCGCTGGGAAGCGATACGTCGGACGGCTGCGGTCCCCCGCCGCCATCCAGGTTCTTGCTGTTCGGGGGCCGAGGGACTGGGGTGCGGACCCGCGACTCCGAAGTTCGAATCGGACGGAGTCTCGCCGCAGCTCGCGCGAATCGCGGTCTCTCTCGGGTCTGCGTTCGCGCGCCCGGACGCCGCCGCGGAGGTCGCGCTCCGGGCGCGCACCCGCGATGATTCGTCGTTCTCCGCCGTGGCCCGTAGACGCCCCACGCGCGCCCCCCCAGGGCCGACAGGAAGATCCCCCATGAAATCGCTTCCCACGTTCGCGCTGTGCGCGCTCGTCCTCGCCCTCCCCGCTTGCAGCAGCTCGAGCGGCAGCACCGCCACCACGACCGACTCGGGCGCGACGACCGACACCGACACCGACACCGGCACCGGCGACCTGGACTCGGGGGACGATGCCCCGAGCTCCGCGTGCGGGCTGAAGGCGAGCTGCGTCGCGACCGACAAGAGCTGCGTCGGGCTCGTCGACAACACCGGCCTCACGAAGTTCGGGCTCCGCATGAGCGAGATCGATCTCACGTCCCCGCCGGCGCTGACGGCGGGCATCTTCCATTCCGTATTCGCGGGGAGCACCGGACTCGATTTGCCAGTCTGCAACCAGAACGCGACGGGGACGGTCTCGTGGCTGCTGCAGTTCGACACCACGGCGATGACGCTCAAGCTCGGCGGCGCCAAGCCGGTGGCGACCCCGACCGACGGCTACGCGTTCGTCGACGCGATGATCGGCGGGGCGCACGTCCAACCGGCCACGTTCTCGGACGTGAGCCCCGACGCGATGGGGAGATTCGCGGCCACCACCGGGGTCGATCTCGTCCTGCCGATCTTCCTCGATGCCGCGAGCACGAGCTCGATCGTGCTCCCGCTCCACCAGGCGCGCATCTCCACGGGCACGCTGTCGTCCCACAACGACTGCATCGGCACCTACAACGCCGCCGGACTCGACCCGGCGAACAGCTGCACCCCGGACTCGACGCACCCCGCCTTCCTCGATGCCGGATCTCTCGAGGGCTTCATGACGCTCGAAGAGGCCGACAAGCTGCCCGTCGCGGCGATCAACCAGTCGCTCTGCGTCCTGCTTTCGGGGAACGCGACGATGTACGGCGTGCCGAGCGCGATGGGCGTCACCGTCTGTAAGCGCGATGCCAGCGGCCAGATCCTGTTCCAGGGCGACTGGTGCTCGACGACGAACCTGGCGGCGAGCGGCGGGTGCGCCGACGCCTCGCAGCTTCGCGCCAATTTCGCGGCGGGCTCGGTGAAGATCCTGAACTAGTCGGCGGCTGAACGACTCGACGACCACCGGCGGGCCTCGGTGCCGGGAGCGGCCGCGCTGAGGGTGCCGCGTCCCCCTCCGCCCGCCGGCGTGGTCCGCGGTCCTCGCGCGCGGACCGAAGCCGACCTCCCCGGCCGCGACACCTCGCAACCGCCGCTCGTGCCCGCCGCGACCGCAGGAAGTTGAACGCGCTGCCGCCGCCCTGTACTCACTCCGGATGCACGCGCTCCCGCTGATGCTCGGCGCCGTCTGCGTCGTGGCGATCGCGTACCGGTACTACTCGGCCTTCCTCGCCGCGAAGGTGCTCTGCCTCGACGACGCGCGCGCGACCCCCGCGCACCGGCTGAACGACGGCGCGAACTACGTGCCGACCAACAAGTGGGTGCTGTTCGGCCACCATTTCGCGGCGATCTCCGGCGCGGGGCCGCTGGTCGGGCCGGTGCTCGCCGCGCAGTTCGGCTTCCTGCCGGGCTACTTGTGGATCCTCGCCGGCGTGGTGCTCGGCGGCGCGGTGCACGACTTCGTGGTGCTCGCGGCCAGCACGCAGCGCGACGGGAAATCGCTCGCCGAGATCGTGCGTGCGGAGATCGGCCCGGCGAGCGGCCTGGTCGCGGGCGTCGCCATCCTGTTCATCCTCGTGATCGCCATCGCCGCGATGGCCGGCGTGGTGGTGAACGCGCTGAGCGAGAGCGCATGGGGGACGTTCACCATCGCGGTCACCATCCCGATCGCGCTGCTCATGGGCTTCTGGATGCACGTCTTCCGCAAGGGGAAGGTGCAGGAGGCCTCGGCGATCGGCGTCGTGCTGCTGCTGCTCGCGGTGTTCTACGGCAAGTCGATCGCCGACTCGCCGCTCGCGCACTACTTCCTCCTGAGCAAGCACACGCTGATCATCGCCATCGCCATCTACGGCTTCGTCGCGAGCGTGCTCCCCGTCTGGATCCTGCTCGTCCCGCGCGACTACCTGTCGACGTACATGAAGCTCGGCACCATCACGATCCTCGTGGTCGGCGTGCTGGTGGTGAACCCCGAGCTGAAGATGCCGGCGATCTCGCAGTTCGCCCACGGCGGCGGGCCGATCGTGCCGGGCAAGGTCTTCCCGTTCGTGTTCATCACCATCGCGTGCGGCGCGATCAGCGGCTTCCACGGCCTCGTCGGCAGCGGCACGACCTCGAAGATGCTCGACAAGGAGTCGCACGCGCGCCCCATCGGCTACGGCGCGATGCTCTGCGAGGCGATCGTGGGCGTGGTGGCGCTCATCGCGGCCAACTCGCTCTCGCAGGGGGACTACTTCGCGATCAACGTCCGACCCGACAAGTTCGCCACGCTCGGCCTCGCCATCGACCACCTCGACGAGCTGCAGGCGCAGATCGGCGAGCAGCTCCACGGCAAGCCCGGCGGCGCGGTCACGCTCGCCGTCGGCATGAGCCAGATCTTCGCCAAGATCCCCGGGTTCTCGAGCCTGATCGCGTACTGGTACCACTTCGCGATCATGTTCGAGGCGCTGTTCATCCTCACGACGGTCGACGCCGGCACGCGCGTCGCGCGCTTCCTCGTGCAGGAGATGGGCGGCCGCGTCTGGAAGCCGATGGGCAGGACCGACTGGATGCCGGGCGCGCTCCTCTCCACCGCGCTGGTGTGCGTCGCGTGGGTCTACTTCGTGTGGTCGGGGGCGATGGAGACGCTGTGGCCGATGCTCGGCATCACCAACCAGCTGCTCGCGTGCATCGCGCTCTGCGCCGGCACGACCTGGATCGTGAACCGCGGCCGCGCGCGCTACCTGTGGGTCACGCTCGTGCCGCTGCTGTTCGTCGCGACGGCGACCGAGACGGCGGGCTACCAGCTCGTGACCAACCAGTTCCTGCCGATGGTGCGCCACCCGAGGACGCCGGCGGACGTCTTCAACGGCGGCGTGCGCATGGTCATCTGCGTGGTGGCGATGGCGGCGCTGCTGTTCGTGTTCACCGAGGCCGCGCGCAAATGCGTGCGCACGCTCCGGTCGAGCCTCGATCCTGCGCCCGCGGAGTAACCCCGCGCCGTGCTCGGCCATCGGACGCCCATGGCGGACACCGACTCACGCACCGGCACGACGTACGCGAACCTGGACGTGCTCCGCTGGCTCGAGAAGACGCACGCGGGGCACGACGCGGGGCTGCAGCGCGCCTTCGACGCGCCGACGCGCCACGCGATGCCGGCCATCCAGGTGGGGCCCGCGGAGGGGAAGCTCCTCGAGCTCTTCGTGCGGCTGGTCGGCGCGCGGAAGGTCGTCGAGATCGGCACGCTCGCGGGCTACTCCGCCATCCACCTCGCGCGCGCGCTCCCCGAGCTCGGGGCGCTCTGGTCGTTCGAGCTCGATCCGCGCCACGTGCAGGTCGCCCGCGACAACCTGCAGGCGGCGGGGCTCGACGCGCGCGCGCGCGTGCTCGAGGGGCCGGCGCTCGATCGGCTCGCCGAGATCGAGCGCGAGGGGCCGTTCGACGTGGTCTTCGTCGACGCCGACAAGGAGCGCTACGACGCGTACGGCCGCTGGGCCGCGCGCCACACGCGCCCGGGCGGGCTGCTGCTCGGCGACAACGCGTTCTTCTTCGGCAAGCTCCTCGACGACACGCCGGGCGCGCGCGCGATGCGGCGCTTCCACGAGGAGGCGCGCGAGCACTACGACACGGTGTGCATCCCGACGCCCGACGGGCTGCTGCTGGGGATCCGGCGGTAGCCAGCGGGGCGGAGCGAGCGCCGCGCGCGCCGGGGAGCGAGCTACTTCTCGATCGCGATCAGCTCCACGTCGAACACGAGCATGCCGCGCGGGCGCCCGGCCATGCCCTTGTAGGCGAGCGCGACCGGGATCCAGAGCCGGCGCTGCTCGCCGACCACCATCTCGCGCAGCCCCTCCGAGAAGCCCGGGATCAGCGCGTCGACCGGCGCCTCGATCGGCTCGCCGCGCACGATCGAGCTGTCGAACATCGCGCCGTCGAGGGTCCAGCCCGAGTAGTGCACCTTCACGCGGTCGGTCGACCGCGGATGGACGTCGCCGCCGCCCGCGCGCAGGCGCTTCGAGCGCAGCCCGGTCGCGCTCACGTCGGCGTCGGCGGGCGGGGCGTCGTAGTCGGCCGGCGGGGGGATGGTCGCCGCCCCCTTCGCGTCGGTCACCATCGGCTCCTCGGGGAGCGACGAGGGCGGAGGCGTCACGGTCACCGGCGGGATCTCCTTCGGCGGCGGCTCGGCGGGGCGCGCGGGCGAGCAGGCGGCGCACGTGAGGGCGGCGAGCGGCGCGAGGACGACGAGCAGCAGGACGGAAGGGCGATCGACGCGCATGTCCGGGCGAGGGTAGTCGGGGCGCGCGCGACGCGGGGGCGCGGCGCGCGCCTGCGCCGCGTGGATGCTCGCGGGCAACCCTGCCCCGCGGCCGTATGCGCTGGATTCCGTGGTTTGCCCGAGCCCCCGGCGGCTGCTACGCCGATTCGCCCCATGCTCCGTCTTCCCCGGCTCGCCCTGCTCGCGACTTCTTGCGTCACGTTCGCCGCCGCCGCGGCCTGCGAGTGGCCCGCCGCCAACGGCGCGTCGCCCGACGCGAGCCCGGGGATCGGTGACCCGGTGGGCGAGCCCGGCCAGCCGAGCTCGGGCGGCGACGCCGGCTCGTTCAGCGACCCTGGCGCGCCCGGCGACGCGTCTCCCGCCGTCTTCGGCGGCACCACGCGCGCCGCGAAGCGTCCGCCCGCGATCAGCGGCGGCACGCTCCTGGTCGCGCAGGACGGCGTGACCGCGGTCGCGGCCGATCCCGATCGCGATCAGGTGTCGATCGTCGACCTGAGCGGCGCCCACCCGACGACCTCGGTGCGCCTCACCGATGGCGACGAGCCCGGGCGCGTGGTCGAGGATGCCGCGCGCCGCGTGCACGTCGCGCTGCGCCGCGGCGGGGCGGTGGTCACCATCGATCTCGCGACCGGCGCGCTCGTCGGTCGACGCGCCGTGTGCCCGGCGCCGCGCGGGATCGCCTACGACGCCGCCGCCGACGCGCTGCTGGTGGCGTGCGTGGGCGGCGAGCTCGTCACGCTCCCTGCCGGCGGCGGCGCGGCGACGCGCACCGTGCAGCTCGAGCGCGACCTCCGCGACGTGCTCGTGCGCAACGGCAAGACGTACGTCACGCGCTTCCGGAGCGCGGAGCTGCTCGAGCTCGACGCCACGGGCAAGCTCGTCGCGCGCCGCGCGCCGGCCGTCGCGCACCAGAAGCCCTCGGACTTCGCGCCCACCGTCGCGTGGCGCGCGATCGGCACGCCGCACTCGATCCTGATGGTGCACCAGGCCGCGCAGACCAGCCCCGTCTCCACCGGCGCCGGCGGCTATGGCTCCGGCCTGTGCGCGAGCGGCGTCGTGCGGAGCACGGTGACCGAGTTCGCCGACGACGGCTCCGCGCCCCAGGAGGGCCCGACCCTCGCCGCGGCGGTGCTCCCGGTCGACCTCGCGATCAGCGGCACCAAGATCGCGATCGTCGCGGCGGGCAACACGCAGATCTTCGGCCTTCCCCGCGTGCTGACCCTCGAGACCAGCGCGCTGTCGACCGGCGGCTTCAGCTGCGTCGGCTCGCCCGATCCGCTCGCGGGGGGGACGGGCCAGCCGATCGCGGTCGCCTACGACGGCGCGGGCTCGCTCGTCGTGCAGCTGCGCGAGCCGGGCGGCCTCTTCTACAAGGGCTCGGTCATCCCGACGGCCACCGACTCGGTGTTCGACACCGGGCACGCGCTGTTCCACGCCAACGTGGGCGGCTTCATCGCGTGCGCCTCGTGCCACGCCGAGGGGGGCGACGACGGCTTCACGTGGAGCTTCGACGGCGTCGGGCCGCGGCGCACGCAGACCTTCCGCGGCGGCGTCAGCGGCACCGAGCCGTTCCACTGGGACGGCGACATGACCGATCTGTCGACGCTCATGACGCACGTCTTCGTCGGCCGCATGTCGGGCTTCCCGCTGAACGACGACCAGCTCGGCGCGATGCGCGGCTGGCTCGACGGCAACCCGCAGATCGCCAAGTCGAAGCCCGCCGACGCGTCCGCCGTCGCGCGCGGCAAGGCGCTGTTCCAGAACGACGTGGTGGGGTGCGCCGGCTGCCACTCGGGTGCGACGACGACCAACAACCAGACGACCGACGTCGGCACCGGCAAGGCGTTCCAGGTGCCGAGCCTGCGCGATCTCGCCTTCCGCGCGCCCTACATGCACGACGGCTGCGCGAAGACGCTGACCGACCGCTTCGGCGCGTGCGGCGGCGGCGATCTCCACGGCAAGACCTCGCAGCTCTCGCCCGCGCAGATCGCCGATCTGGTCGCGTACCTCGAGACGCTCTGAATCTGAACGCAGGCGCGGACGCGCGGACGCGGGGACGAAACAAAAGGCAGACAAAAAGACCGCGCGCCGACGCCCCCGTTTCAGGAGGTCGGCGCGCGCTGAGCTGGAATTCCAGACGATGAACGTGCGTCGCCCGCGGACGCTCGAACGTGCTTCACGACACTCGACAACCACCCAGACGCGGGCGACTCGCCAACGAATCGGAGACTCCGAGGCGCCGGGCCATGAGGGCCATGGGCGTCACCCAGAAACCTAAGCCCGAATGGAGGCGCGGGAAGGGGGGCTTGAGCAAAAAAGATCACGGCCGCGATCCCGGAGGACCGCGGCCGCGAAGGGCCGCTCTGCGAGCGGCGCGGGTCGACGCTACCGACGCTTGCGACGAGCGCGCAGCGCGAGGAACGCGGCGACGAGCCCGGCGGTCGCGAACGGCATCGCCGCGCCGCCGGCGCTGGTGGAGCAGCCGGTCTCCGGGAAGAGCGGCGGCGGCCAGGGGGTGTCGCCCGGCGCGCGCACGTTGGGGTTGCTGGGCGGGATCGGCGGCGTCGCCGCCTTGTTGCCGGTGAGCTCGTCGACGTCGAGCTTGCCGTCGCCGTCGCTGTCGGTCTTGTCGGCCTTCATCTTCGTGAGCGCGTCGACCATCGTCTGCGCGTCGTCGGGGCTGACGTTGTAGCTCCGCACGGTGAGCCCGAGGGGGGTGCGCAGCGTGCCGATCCCGGCGTTGCCGTTCTCGTGGCAGGTCTCGCACGGGGGCGCGTAGTCGAGCCCGAGCGCGTCCTGGATCTTCTTCGGGAACTCGGGCGCAGCGGCGACGGGCGCGACGACGAGCGAGGCGCCGAGCACGAGCGACGTGCCGAGCCACAGCGAGAGCGGATTGAAGCGCCTCATCACAGCCACCCGTGGAATTGGAGGAGAGCGATGTCCTGGTTCTGCGCGAACGGCCCCTGGAACACCTTGCTGTGGACCAGGTCGAGACGCACGTCGAGGTGCGAGAAGAAGAACCAGCTCGTGGTGAACCACCCGGACCAGCTCGTCCCCTCGCCTTGCACGCCGTCGCCGGTCTTGTAGGCCTCGAAGGCGGGGGTGAAGTGCAGCCCCTGGACCGGCTCGAGGTCGACCTGCACGAGCGCCGCGCCGCCGTTCCACGCAGCGCCGGCCACCGGCGCGGGGCCCGTGGCGCCGCTCGCGGTGCTGACCGCGCCGGGCGAGTAGCCGATGTAGTCGGCCTCGGCGAGCACCGTCAGGAACTTGTTGAAGCCGAGGCGCGCGAACACGCCGTGCGACTGCCGCCACATCGGCGCGTGGTTGAAGAACTCGGTGTAGTCCTGCTTCGCGTGCGTCACGAGCGACGAGACGCCGACCGCGTAGTGCTTGTCGAAGGCGAACTCGAGGTAGCCCGAGTAGCCGCGCTCGCGGTTCACGTCGTCCTTGAGCTGGAAGTTGCCGGCGATCGCCATCAGCTCGCCGCGCACCGGCCCGTCGGAGTAGGCGACCGACACGCCGTGCTGCTGCGCGTCCTTGATGCTGGTGCGCGTGAACTGGCGCACGAACGTGACGTGCTCGAGCACGCGCAAACCGAACGGCAGGTTCATGCGCCCCGCGCGGACGAGCCACTTGTCGTTGTCGAACGCGGCGCCGAGCCAGTGCTCGCGCGAGGTGAGCGCGATGCCGTTGTCACGCGACGAGTACACGGCGTCGAGCGGCGCGCCGGTGAGCGCGAGGCCGAAGGTGGCCGCGGCGCGAAACCAGTCGACGCGCAGGCCGGCGCCGACCTGGCCGTTCATGAGCAGGTAGTCGGGGCCGTTGAAGCTGCCGTTGCCGACCTTCATCTCGTTGAAGCCGGAGCGGTAGTCGGCGCTGAGCAGCAGCTCCTTCGGGAGCTTCACCGCGCCGAACAGGAAGCCGCCCAGCTTGGGGTCGACCTTGCCGTAGTTCGTGCGCAGCAGCTGCTCGGAGGCGTTGCGGCCGTAGTTGTTGAGGAGCCCCGCGCCGCTCGGGTCGTTGTGGCAGGTGATGCAGCGCGACTCGCCGTGCTTGATCATCCACGGGTAGGCGTTGGCGACGGCGGGGAAGAGGAGGAGGCTGGTGAAGAAGGCCGCGCATGCGAGCACGAGGGCGCGCGCGCTCGAGGCCTGGCGTCGGGTGGACATCGAGGCGCACCATCGCTCCAACGCGAGCGCATTTTCCAGTGCATTATTTGCCGATTTCGCCGGGATTCCGCACGGGTCGGAAGATCGCGGCCGACGCGGCACCGCGATGAAGGATCGCGCGCACGGGGGCGGAAGCACCGGATCGGCGGGCGCTCGGCGCGCCGTCCGGGGGCGCGCGCCGATGCGGATTTGTTGGAGATCACGGCCCCGCGCGGGACGATGCTCCGAAGTGCGCGATGCGTAGGAGGCTCGAGACGGCGATCCGCGCCCTGGAGCTCCGGCACCTCGGGCGCACGTTGCTCCACTGCATCCTCGTCGGCGTCGCGGTCGGCACGATCGCCTGCATCTTCTACCTCGGGCTGATCTGGGGCGAGCACCTGCTGCTGGAGAGGGTGGCGGGGTATCGACCGCTGCGGCCGGCGGGCGAGCACGCGTTCGAGATCGCGGGCGAGCACGCCCGGCCGCTCGTCCCCTGGCTGCTCGTGCTCGTGCCGGCGCTCGGCGGGCTCGTCGCGGGGCTCATCGCGCGCTTCGTGGCGCCGGAGACCGCGGCAGGCGGGAGCAACGCGTTCATCGAAGCGTTCCATCGGCGCGACGGGCGCATCCGGGCGCGGGTCATCCCGGCGAAGCTCGCGACCACGATCGCGACCCTCGCCTCCGGCGGCTCGGGCGGGCGCGAGGGGCCGACGATGCACCTCGGCGCGGCGGTCGGCTCGCTGGTCGGGCGGCTGCTGGGCGTGCCGGCGCGCGAGCGGCGCATCCTGCTCGTCGCGGGGACGGCGGGCGGGCTCGCGGCCGTCTTCGGCACGCCGCTCGGCGCCGCGCTGCTCGCGACGGAGGTGCTCTATCGCGACGACTTCGAGTCCGACGCGCTGATCCCCTCGGTCCTCGCGAGCGTCACCGCGTACTCGATCTTCGCGGCGGTCTTCCCGGGCGTGCGTCACCTGTTCGCCCACGCCCCGAGCTACCCGTTCGAGCCGCGCAGGCTGCCGCTCTTCGCCGCGTTCGCGCTGGTGATCGCCCTCGCCGCGCACCTCTTCGTGGGCACGCTCCACCGCGGCGAGGCGTTCTTCAAGCGCCTGCGCGTGCCCGCGTGGCTGCGGCCGGCCATCGGCGGGCTCTCGCTCGGGCTGCTCGCGACCTCGTGGATCGTGCTCGTCAACCCCAAGCTCGGCCTGCATGGGCAAGGGGTCGGCATCCTCGGCAGCGGCTACGGCGCCGCGCAGGGGGCGATCACCGGCGACGGGTGGGTGCCGCGCGGGTGGCACGGCGTGGAGCTGCTCGCGGGGCTCGCGCTGCTGAAGATGGCGAGCACGACGCTGACCATCGGCTCCGGCGGCAGCGCGGGCGATTTCGGCCCTTCGCTCGCGATCGGCGGCCTGCTCGGCGGCGCCTTCGGGCGCGCGATGCAGCTGCTCGTCGATCCCGGGATCGATCCCGGCGCCTTCGCGCTGGTCGGCATGGGCGCGTTCTACGGCGGGCTCGCCCACGTGCCGGTGAGCTCCCTCGTGATGGTGTGCGAGCTCGCGGGCAACTACGACCTGCTGGTGCCGCTGATGCTCACCGAGGGGGTCGCGTTCGTCGCGCTGCGCGGCACCGGGCTCTACTCGGCGCAGGTGACCTCGCGCTTCGACTCGCCGAGCCACGCCTCCGAGATGACGCTCGACGTGCTCAAGGCGATGCGCGTCGGCGACATGGTCCCGCGCCGCGCGCTCGCGACGGTGCGCCCGAACACGCGCGCCGACGAGATCCTGGAGATCCTCTCGGCCTCGCAGTTCCAGGACACCATCCCCGTGCTCGGCGAGGACGGGCGCATGGTCGGCATGGTCGCGGCCGACGCGGTGCGGCTGCTGGTGGCCGCGCCCGACCTGCAGCGGCTCACGGTCGCCGCGGACCTGATGGCGCCGCCGGTGACGGTCTGCAGCGACGACGATCTGCACGTGGCGCTCGAGCGCCTGCTGGAGACCGGCTTGCGTGAGATCCCCGTGGTCGACCTCGACGGGACGATCCTGGCGCTGCTCGACGAGTCCGACGTGGCCCGCGCCTACCACGACGAGATCGTGCGCGCGCGCGACGCACAGACGATCGAGGTCGCGGACGAGAACTGATCGCTCGCGCCGCTCATCCTCGCCGCAGCCGCGCCGTCGCGACCCAGGCGAGCCCGACGCCGAAGGCCAGCGCGAGCACGCCGAGCAGCAGCCGCCCGATCGAGGGGAGGCGACGCCGGACCTCGTGCGTGCCTCCCGGCTCGAGGTCACGCACCGCCGCCGGCGCGTCGAGCTCGTCGGGCTCGCCGAAGCCGATCGCGCGCGAGATGCGCTCCTCCCAGGCGCGATTCGCCTCCGCGACCGCGTCGCTCGCCGCGTCCTGCGCCGAGCCAGGCCACTCGCGCACGGCCTCGCGCAGGGCCTGACGCGCCAGCAGGCGCGTGGAGGGGTCGAACTTCGTCATCCGCGCCATCCTCCCTCGAGCTGCACGCCGCGCGCCCGGGCCCGCGCTCGGTCGGCGTGCACCACGCGCACGCGGCGGTGCCGGAGGCCGACGCGCGCGGGCTCCGCTTCGGACCCTCTCGATGCGAGACGCATGTCCGACGCGGGACGACCAGCACGCGACCCGCGGCAGCGTCGCGTATGCTCGCGCGCTCCCGTGACCGCCCCCGAACGCACGCGCGGCATCTCCCTCCGCGTCAAATGGACGACGGCTCTGCTCGTGGCAGCGATGCTGCCGCTCGCCGCGCTCGCGTGGGCGACCCTCGTCATCCAGCGCCGCGGGCTGGTGAACGCCGAGGAGCAGCTCGAGGTCTCCGTCATCGATCACGTGACGTCGGAGCTGAACGCGACGCTCGACGACGCGGCCGAGGCGACGCACCGGGTCGGCCGGCTCCTCTCCGAGCCCGGGATCAGCGACGCCTCGGCGCGTCTCGAGCTCATGCAGGAGGCGATGGCGCGCGCCGAGATCCTCGGCGAGGTCGCGATCTACGGGGCCGACGGCGCGTACGTCGACGCCATCCGCAGGAAGGATCGCGGCGGCCTGCCGCCCGCGCCGGCCCGGATCCCCGACGCGGCTAGGGCGACCGAGGCGAGCGGCACCTGGCTGCCGGTCGAGTGGCGCGAAGGGGCCGCGATCGTGCGCTACGCCGAGCCGATCGTGCAGGGCGGCGAGCGGCGCGGCTTCGTGCTCGGCACGCTCCCGGCCGACGTGCTCGGCACGCGGCTGCTCGCGATCTCCAAGGACCGCTTCGATCAGCGCGCCGACGGCGTGATCCTCCTCGACCACGACACGCGCGTGCTGGCGGGGGGCGCGGGCGGCGTGGGCGAGCTCGCGGTGGGGAGCACGCTCGCGGGGCACGATCTGCTCGCCAAGACGGCGACCGTCGGCGACGCGTTCGCCTCCTCGTTCGGCTCCTCGGGCGACTTCGTCTCGGCGAGCGGCGAGCGGATGATGGGCTCGATCCGCTCGATCCCGGCGCGGCGCTGGGCGCTGGTGGTGCGGCGCCCCGAGAGCGCCGTGTTCCGCGCGCTCGACCGCACGCGCGGCCTGCTGCTCCGCGCCGCCGGGCTGCTCGCG
>CAIXWQ010001098.1 GCA_903923175.1 uncultured delta proteobacterium
CTCGCTCGAGTAGGCGTCCTACGCTTGTCTTCACCTGAAAAGGTCTCCCGGTGTTGAGTGGTTGGTCTCGCAACCCCACCAAACACCGGGAGTTTTCATTCAATTCCCGCCCGAGCCGTCAGCAGTCGCTAGAACAAGGACTAGAGGATAAGAGCTCCAAGCGTCCCGCGCGGATTCCACTCCGCGAGTTGACCTATCGCCGCATCCTCGCAGTTCGAATCGGACGGAATCTCGCCGCTCCTCCGCGCCCGCGCCGTCTCCCTGATCTACTCCAAGCGCCCCGCGCCCGCACCTCGGCCCACGGGCGCGCCCTGCGCCCGCTCGTCGCGGCCTCCGGGCCCGCCCGTCACGCGCCGACGTCGACCTCCGCGTCGAGCCAGACCTCTCCCTCGACGCCGTCGTCGTCGGGCTCTCTCGCGCCGCTCGGCGGCGCGCGCGCCGGGGGCTCGCGGACGTGGGCGAGGATCTTCCGGATCACCTCCGGCTCGGTGATCGCCGCGACGACGCGCGCGGGGCCGAGGCAGCGCGGGCAGCGGAAGACGTCGACCTGGTAGGTGCGCTGGAGCAGCTTGGCCCAGTCGAGGCGCGGCGAGGTCGCGAGCAAGCGACCGCCGTCGAGGCGGCGACGATGCGCATCGGTGATCGCCCGCGAATCGCGCTCGGCGCCGGCGATCGGCGGCCGCTGCCAGAGGGGCGAGAACGCAGCGGCTTGGGCGCGCTCCGTTGGCTTCATTGCCGACGCGGGTTCAGGCGCGGGCGCTCGCGGCAACGAGGCCGGCGGTGCGGCCCCGGCGTGGCGATGCTCGGTGTGGCAGCGCACAGGCATTGCCGTCGCGCCGACGGGCTCGATCCCCCGCGGCACGATCTCCTTGCGCCACTTCGACGCTGGCGCGAGCACGCCGTGGTAGCGCAGGAACGGGTGACGCGGCGGTGGGATGAGCGCGGCGATGCGCGCGAGCAGCTCGACCGGCGTGAGGATGCGGTGGGTCGCCTTCTTGCCCGGGGTCTTGATGGCGTAGGCGATGCGCCCGTCGGGGAGCACGGAGAGCCGCTCGAGCGCGAAGGCAGGGCGGGCGCAGTAGCGCACGAGCTTCTCGCGCCCGCGATCGTCGTCGGCGCCGATGCGGACGGCGGCGTGGAGATTCCACCCGTCGAGCACCGCCGACTTGCGGTGCTTGCCCGCCGAGGGCTCGTCGTCCTCCTCGCGACGCGGGCTGCGACCGAGCTCGGCGAAGAGCCCGCGCTGGACGGCGAGGTTCGCGCAGCCGGCGAGCGCGTCGGGCTCGGCGTCGCCGTCGCGCTCCTCGCTCGCGTGCCTGGCGAGCCACGCTCCGATCTTCGCGCGCACCTCTGCGAGCACGCGGGCGAGATCGCCGGCCGTAGGCCCGGGAGCGCCGACGAAGACCGGCGGCCCCTCGCGGCCGGCGCGCGCGCGGACGAAGAGGCCGTCGAGGACGAGCGTGTGGAAGTGGACGTGCAGGTTGAGCGAGGAGCCGAAGCGCTGCACGAAGGTCACCGCGCCCCCCTTGGCGTGGGCGAGACCGAGCTGGTCGCGCATCCAGCCGAAGACGGCGTCGAGGAGGGCGCGGTCGCAAGCGGCGAGCAGCTTGGGGTCGCGCGCCGCGGCGATGCGGAGATCGAAGGGGAGGGAGAGGACCCACTGACGAACGGGAACGTTCGGGAGCACGCGGTCCGTGAGGTGCGCGGCGGTGTTGCACATCACGCGGGCGGCGCAGCTCGGGCAGACGCCCCGCTGCTTACACGAGAACGCGACGAGCCGATCCTTGCGGCACGCCTCGCAGCGCACGCTGAGGAACCCGTGCTCGAGGAGGCCGCA
>CAIXWQ010001099.1 GCA_903923175.1 uncultured delta proteobacterium
CAACCCCTCGCGCGCGGCGCGCACGTCGTCGCCTACGGCCAGCGCCTCGACGGCGTGCCGGTCTTCGCACGCGGCGTGCGCGTGGTCGTCGAGGCCGACGGCCGCGCGACGACGCTCTCCACGGCGCTCGAGCCCTCGCGCCCCGCCAGCATGGTGGCGCGCGTGACGGCGACCGAGGCCGAACGCGCCGCGCGCGCCAGCGGCGAGCTCCTCGCGGAGCACGCGCGCGTCACCGCGATCGTGTGGCCCACGGGCGGCGAGCCGCGCCTCGCGTGGCTGGTCGAGGGGGCGACGCGAGGGGTGCCGCACCGGCCGGTGGTCGTCGTCGACGCCGAGCTCGGCGCGCCGATCGCGCGCTGGGACGCCGCGCGCACGCTGAACCTCGCGAACGTCTACGACCAGAACCCGTTGAAGACGCCGACCCTCACCCAGGTCACGCTCCCCGCGCTCACCCTCGTCGACGGCCTGCAGAACGACCACGTGGTCGGCAAGAACTGCATCGACAACAAGACGCTCCGCCCGGTGAACATCGGCCAGCAGGTCGACCTGCACGTCTGCGATCTCGTCGCGACCGTGAAGCCGAACGCCGCCGGCGACTACACCGACATCGCACCGCCCGCGAGCGACAAGGATCCGCAGGACGCCTTCTCCGAGCTGTCGATGTTCTTCCACGCCAACAAGGCGTGGGACGCGGCCAAGGCGATGGGCTTCACGCCGACCGACGTCTCGACGCCGCTGGTCGCCATCGCCAACTTCCGCATGAACAAGGGGCTGCAGACCGGCGACGTCGCGCAGATGCAGAACCCGAACCTCGCGCTCGGCGCCTACGACAACGCCTTCTTCGCGCCCGGCGGCGAGTTCGGATCGATCTTCGGCGAGGACGGCGACGCGCTCTGGTTCGGCCAGGGGACGCGCGTCGACTTCGGCTACGACGGCGACGTCGTCTACCACGAGTTCGGTCACTTCGTGGTCGACCACACCGCGCGGCTGGTCGGCACGCCGCACCACGATGCCTACGGCGTGACCTACTCGCCAGGGGCGATGAACGAGGGGATCGCCGATCTCTTCTCCTGCTTCATCACCGGCGATCCGTACGTCGGCGAGTACGCCGGGCGCGGGCTCGTCGGCGGGCCGATCCGATCGCTCGACGGCGATCGCGCGTTCCCGCGCGGGATCAGCGGCGAGGTCCACGAGGACTCGCTCCCGTTCTCGGAGGCGATCTGGAAGACGTACGCGACGCTCGACGACGCGCACAAAGAGGCCTTCCGCCGCGCCTTCCTGGAGGCCCTCGCCTCCGCGCCCAGCGGCGACCTCGGCTACTACGACCTGGCGAAACTGCTCGAGACCTCGGTGACGAAGGAGCTCGACGCGGCGACCGCCAAGGCGCTCGACGACGCGTTCCTCGCCCAGGGGGTGCGCGCCGACGATCCCCGCGTGATCGACACCGACGGCAGCGCGCTGGTGGGCCTCACGTATTTCGGCTTCCACGCGCCGAGCCGCGGCTCCGCGGGGCTCGTCCCCTTCGCGCCCGGCATCTTCCAGGCGCGCTACCAGGCCCGGCCGGGCACCTACGCGCTGCACGTGACGTGGAACTACCAGCAGTCGCAGGGGGAGTTCGGCTCCTCGGGGCTCGGCAGCAGCACCGGCAAATACGTGCCGCAGGTGCTCGTGAAGGTCGGCACCACGCCGATCACCTTCCGGTACGGCCCGCTGCGCCACGACGCCCAGCTCGTGACCTGCGACGACCAGGGCGACTTCGCCGACTGCAGCGTCCCGATCGACGTGCCGGCGGCCGACGGCGAGGCGGGCGCAGGGCCCGCGACGGTGTACGTCATGCCCGTCAACGGCGGGATGCTGGAGGTCGACGTCAACGATCTCGCCATCGAGGCCCCGCCCGCGCCGAAGCCCCCCGCCGACGCCGGGCCCGCCACGCCCGACGCGCCCGCCGGCGCCGGCGCGCAGGCGACCGATCAGCTCTCGGGCGGCGGCTGCGCCTGCGCGC
>CAIXWQ010001100.1 GCA_903923175.1 uncultured delta proteobacterium
GCACCGCGCGCGCCGACGAACGCCGATAGCCCCGCGAGCGCGAGCGTGGCCGCGAGGGTGGCGCGACGCAGCGAGCGCGACCACGGCTCCAGGGGCGCGACGTCGTCGCGCAGGCACTCGGACGCGAGGAGGGGCGGCGGCAGCGACGCGAGGCCGGACGGCGTCTCGCGCGCGGCCGCGGGCCGTTCTGGTGGCGCCGGATCGTCGTCGGCGGCGACCGAGCCGCGCGGGCGCGTCCCCGTCGTGTGCTTCTGCGTGTCATCCGCGCCGGGGACGGCGACGGCGCGCGAGGAGGTCGATCCGGCGTCCACGGGAGCGACCATGCTAGCAGCAACTTCGACGCGGGCGCGAAGCGCACACGCACTCACCCACCGCGTAGCCGCGCCGGCGAGAGCGCGGCCAGCTTCGCGACGAACTCGCGGCAGAGCTCGCGCGTCTTCTGGAAGCCGGCGGCGTCGCGAACGAGCGCGGCCTCGTCGAGATAGAGGCGCCGCGCGAGCTCGATCTGGATCGCGTGGCAACGAAGCGCCGGCCGACCGTAGCGGGTGGTCGAGTAGCCGCCACGGTACGGACGATCGTGCTCGACCCTCAGCCCTCGCGTGCGCGCGACCCAGTCGACCGCGTCGATCACGCTCGCGTGCGCCGAGGTCCGCCCGCGCGAGCCCGGCACGACGTCGGCGCGCACGATCCCTTCGTCGGCGTGGCCGTCGCGTCCGATGCTCGGCATCGAGTGCGCGCAGAGCAGCACGACGTAGCCGAAGCGCGCGATCTTCCGATCGAGCAGCGCGCGGAGCGCGTCGTGGTACGGGCGCCAGATCGTCTCGACGCGCGCGCGGTACTGCTCTCGCGTGAGCGGCCGCTCGAGCGCGGGCTCGTCGTCGGTGGTCGTGCGCCAGACCAGACCGCGCGCGTGCGCCCGCGCGGGGCGCGGATCGCCTGCCACGACCGCCGCGTCGACGTCGTCCTCGGCGCGGTTGAGGTCGACGACGTAGCGGCTGATGCGCGAGGCGAGGAACGTCGCGCCGAGCGAGGGCGCGTCCGCGTAGAGCTCGTCGACGAGGAGATCCGCGTCGCGCGCGAGGGCCCTCACGGGCGCGACGAGCGCCGCCGCGAGCTCCGGCGGGACGTCGACGCCGGCGTGGGGCACCTCGACGACGACCGGCACCTCCTCGACGGTAGGCTCGATGAGCTCGAAATACGGCCGCCGGGGCATCGGGACGGAGCTTATCAGGACACGCCGCTCAGCGAATGGCCGCGATGACGCCGTCGAGGACGTCCTCGTCGCGGACCCCGTCGGCCTCGGCCCGGTAGGAGAGCACCAGCCGGTGGCGAAGCACTGGCTTGACCAGCGCGAGCACGTCCTCGGCCTCGACGGCGGCCTCGCCCCGCAGGGCGGCTCGGGCCTTGGCGGCCAAGACGAGCGCCTGGCTTCCGCGTGGCCCCGCGCCGAAGCGGACGTACTTGCCCACCACCGGCGGCGCGCTCTTCTCGGCCGGGCGCGTCGCGCGCGTCAGCCGGACGGCCATGCTGATCGCCTCGTCGGTGACCGGCACGCGGGGAACGAGCCGCTGCAGCGCGCGGAGCTCGTCGGCCGTCAGCGCGCGCGGGAGGTCGGGGACCGCGCCAGAGGTCGTCCTTCGGGCGATCTCGCGCTCGTCGACCTCGCTCGGGTAGCCGATGTGGACCTCGAGGAGGAAACGATCGAGCTGCGCCTCGGGGAGCGGGTACGTCCCCTCCTGCTCGATCGGGTTGCGCGTCGCGAAGACCTGGAACGGGTTCGGGAGCTTGTGCGTCTCGCCGCCGCTCGTGACCACGCGCTCCTGCATGGCTTGCAGCAGCGCGGCCTGCGTCTTCGGCGGGGTGCGGTTGATCTCGTCGGCCAGCACGAGGTTCGCGAAGATCGGCCCCGGCGCGAACCGGAGCCGGCGCCGCCCGTGCTCGGGATCCTCCTCGAGGACGTCCGTCCCGGTGATGTCGGCCGGGAGGAGATCCGGGGTGAACTGCACGCGCCCGAACGACAGATCCATCGCCTCGGCGAGCGTGCTCACGAGGAGCGTCTTGGCGAGGCCGGGCACGCCCACGATCAGCGCGTGACCGCGCGCGAGCAGCGCGACGAGCATCGAGTCGATGACGTCGTCCTGTCCGACGACGCGCACCGCGATGGACTGCCGGAGGGCATCGCGCGCGCGCGAGGCGCGCTCGAGGAGGGCCGCGTCGTCGTCGGGGAGAGGCTTTTCGTCGGTCACGAGGGCTCGATCGGGTAACACGACGCGGCGCACCGAGCCAGAGGCCGGCGACCGCGCCGCTCCGTATGCGGCGGCGGGGGAGCACGAGGGGGAGCGGCGCTCGCTCCCCTTCCCGTAGGACGACCGGCGGTCGTCGGTTACGCAGCAGGCTGCGTGCGCTTGGCGAGGAACTCGATCAGGTCGATCTTGCTGACGATCCCGACGACCTTCTCGGCCTCCAGGACGATCGCGACCTTCGCGTCGGTGAGCACGCCCTGCAGGAGCTCGATCTTCGTGTCCGGCGTGACGGTCGCGTAGTCGCCTTCGACGAGCGGACCGACCGCCGAGTCGAGCGTCCCCGAGCCGCTGACGAGGTGGCGGAGCAGATCGACCTCGGCCACGATGCCGACGAGCTTGTTGCCGTCGACGATCGGCACCTGGCTGATCCCCGAGGTCTTGAGCTTCTCGATCACCTCGCGGACCTTCGCGGTGGAGCCTGCGGTCACCAGCGCGTGGCCGGGCTTGAGCAGGTCGCGGACCGTGCCGAGCGAGTCTTCGTCGCCGAGGAAGCCGTTCTCGCGCATCCAGTCGTCGTTGAAGATCTTCGACAGGTACTTCTGCGCCGAGTCGGGGAGGAGGATGAGGATGTTCTCCTTCCTGGCCCCCTGCTCGTCGAGCATCTTGGCGTACTTGAGCGCGCCCGCGACGGCCGCGCCGCCCGAGCCGCCGACGTAGAGCCCCTCGTGGCGCACGAGCTCGCGCGTCATGAGGAAGCACTCCTTGTCGTCGACGCGCACGATCTCGTCGATGAGCTTCAGGTTCATCGTGCTCGGGAAGAAGTCCTCGCCGATGCCCTCGACCTTGTACGTGAAGGGCTTGGTGATGCGCCCCGACTTCACGAAGTCGTAATAGAGCGAGCCGACCGGATCGACGCCCACGAGCTTGATCCCGGGCTTCTGCTCCTTGAGAAAGCGCCCCGCGCCGCTGATGGTGCCGCCGGTGCCCATGCCCGACACGAACGCGTCGAGCTCCTCGCCGCACTGCTTCCAGATCTCCGGCCCGGTGCTCTTGTAGTGCCCCTCGGGGTTCGCCTGGTTGTGGTACTGGTTCGCGTAGTAGCAGTTCGGCGCGTGCTCCTCGGCGAGTCGCTTGGCGACCTGGTAGTAGCTGCGCGGATCGTCGGCCTCGACGGCGGTGGGGCAGACCACGACGCGGGCGCCGAACGCGCGCAGCGAGGCGATCTTCTCCTGCGACATCTTGTCGGGCATGACGAAGATGCACTTGTAGCCCTTGATCGCGCTCACCAACGCGAGCGCCGCGCCGGTGTTGCCGCTCGTCGCCTCCACGATGTAGCCGCCCGGCTTGAGCCCGCCGCGCTCGGCCTCGGCGATCATGTTGAGCGCCACCCGATCCTTGTGGCTGCCGCCCGGGTTCAGGTACTCGCACTTCACGTACACGTCGGACTTCACGCCCTGCGCGACGTGGTTCAGCTTCACGATCGGCGTGTTGCCGACCGCCTTGGTGATGTCTGCGAGCGCGCCCTTCATCATGGTCGTCATGGAGGAGCGCGGCGTTATCGCGGAGGCCTCACGCGGTCCAGCGTGACGTGCCGACGACGCGGCGCGGCGCGGCGCGACGAGCGAGGCGCGGATCGAGCGTCGGAGTCAGTAGGGGAGGAACTTCACGGCGCGACGTGTGCCGCGGAAGCGCCGCAGCGCCAGCGCGACGATGGCGCAACCGAAGGCGAAGGCGAGCACCCCGAGCGCGCGCAGGTGGCCGGCCTCTTCCATCGCCAGCACGACGCCGCCGCCCATCCCGGCCATCGCCGTGACGCCGACGAGCAGCGCCAACCACGCCACGTTGCCACCATCGCGGCGGCCACAGCGCGGACACGCAACGATGGAGAGGGCAGCGCGATCGCCGATCCCGAGGCCCCTAGCGTCGTGCCCGTTGACGAGCACGCCGGAGGTGAAGCCGCATGGGTCACAGCGATAGCGCGCGACTTCGTCATCCATGAGTCGGGTCGAACCGGACAGTTGTTGCGCCTCCGCAACACGAACGTAGCAGCCGCTAAGGATCCGTAAATCGCGAAATTGCCGATTCGACGAGGGGCATCCCCCCGTGGAGGTGTCGCACCCACAGATCGGGTCGCACGGTCGTGCGTACGGGATCCTCAGGGCTACAGTGACGGAGAGCCAACCATGGATGCCAAGAAGGTCGGAGAGATCGCGACGGCTGGGGCCGAGGCCGAGGGCGCGGCCGACGCAGCGAGCGGCGCGCTCGCGGGCGGCGCGGCGCGGCGCGAGCTCGACGAGGCCTTCGCGCCCTGGCGAGCCTCGGTCAACCGGAGCCTGATCCTGCGCGCGGCGCTCGACGGCGCCACCGCGGGGGCGGTCGTCGGCGCGGGGTTCGTCGGCGCCGCCTGGACCTCGCACCACTACGCGTGGCGCTTCGGAGGTCTCGCGTTCGTGGCCGTGGGCGGCCTGGTGGGCGCGCTCCTCGGCGGGCGCCGCACCTGGCACGACGGGCAGATCGCGATGTACGTCGACGGCGTGCTCGGGACGCCGGAGACGGTGACCAGCGCCGTCGAGCTGGGGCGCGCGGCCCCCTCGGACGTCGTCGACGCTGCGATCCTCGCGCTGCGGAGCGACGTCACCAGGCCACCGCGTCGGCTGCGTCGCCGCCACTCGCTCGCGCTCGTCGGCGCGCTCGCGTGCGTCGCGGCGTTCGCGCTGCGCGCCCCCAAGCCCGTGCAGGCGGCCCCGGCGACGGGGACCGAGCTCGTGAAGCTCGCAGACGTGCCGGGGCTGGACAAGATCGCGGAGGTCGAGAAGCTCCCGGCGAAGGACGACGCGCAGAAGAAGCGCCTCGAGGACATCGCGAAGGACGCGCGCGAGCTGAAGAAGAAGCTGATCGAAGGGATGCCGCGCCGCGAGGCGCTCGATCGCCTCCGCAAGCTGCAGCAGCGGCTGGAGGCCGAGCGCGAGGAGCTCGGTGGCGGCGAGCGCAAGGCGGGGCTCGACGCGGCCGCGGGCGCGCTGAAGGAGAACGGGTTCCCGGGGCTCTCGGACGCCCTGCAGGAGCGCGATCTGCAGTCGTTCGACGAGATGATGGAGCGCCTCGCCAACGACCGCGAGGAGAAGGATCGCGAGAAGGCGAAGGACGCCCTCGACAAGGCGATCGCGGAGGCCAAGAAGAAGGGCGCGGACGACGTCGCCAAGCAGCTCGAGAAGGAGAAGGCCCGCCTCGAGAAGCGCGGCGACAAGAGCGACGCGCTGCGAGACCTCGGCGACGCGCTGAAGGGCACGCCCGGTGACCCCGGCAAATCGCTGAAGGACTTCGAGAAGAAGGGGACCGACGACAGCGCGCGCGACCTCGCCGACTCGCTGCGCAAGGGGCTCGAGAAGCTGTCGCCCGACGAGCGCAAGCGCCTCGCGGAGCGCCTCGAGAAGGAGGCCGAGCGCGGCGGCGCCGACGGCAAGATGTCCCCCCACGGTCGCAAGCGGCTCAAGGATCTCGCCGACAAGCTGAAGACGCCGGAGGGGCAGAAGGAGCTCGCGGACAAGCTCCGCGACTACGCCAATGGCGGCGACGGCGACAAGGACGAGACGGACGAAGAGAAGCGCCAGCAAGGCCTCGAAGACGGCGAGGACGGCGCAGACGACGCCGAAAAAGGGCTCGGCGAAGACGGCAAGAGCGGCAAAGGTGACAAGAGCGACAAGGGCAAGGGCAAGGGCAAGGGCAAGGGCAAAGGCAAAGGGAAGGGCGACAAGAAAGGCGACAAGGGCGACAAGGGCGACGGCAAGGGAAAGGGAGACGACAAGGGCGACGGCGATGGTGACGGCAAGGGGAAGGGCGACAAGGGCGACGGCGACGGCGACGGCGACGGCGATGGTGACGGCAAGGGCGACGGAAACGGCAAGGGAAGCGGCAACGGAAACGGGATGGAGCTCGGTGACGGCGCCGGCGGACCAGGGCCCGGCGGCGGCAAGGGCGACCACAGGGGCAAGAGCAAGAAGCTCGACGCCGAGACGCTGAAGGCGCGTGCGCGCGGCGTGAACGGCGGCGCGGGCTCGCCGAAGCCCGGGGGCTGGACCGAGCGCTCGTCGGGGAACGACGGCTCGAGGTCGACGGTGAAGGGTACGGGCGATCTCGGGGCGGCGTCCGCGGGCGACGTCAACGGCGTCGATCGCGCGGAGGTCCCCGAAGCGGTTCGCCGACAGGTGAAGTCGTACTTCGAGTAGGTCACCAGTCGAGGCGCACGCCGAGCGACGCGACGAAGCGGCCGACCGCGACGGCGTCGAGATCGGGGAACGGCGCCTCGATCCAGCTACGGCGCGCGCCCAGGGCGAGCGCGAGCTCCCATGGGGCCGCACGCAGCCGCAGGCCTGCGCCGAGCTCGACCGACGCGCCGAGCGCGCTCCCCTCGCGCTCGCCCGAGAAGCGTACGTGATCGGCGGTCAGCGCGGCCTGGGCGAAGGGCGCGACATCGCCGGGCGTCAGCGACCATCGCGCACGCAGGCCGGCGAAGTCGTCGGACGCGCGCGCATCGACGAGCCCGAGCCGCACGGTGAGCGCGTCGCCCCGCGCGTGGCGGGCCTCGCCGAAGATCGCGACGAGCGAGAACCCGTGCTCCCAGGCCCAACCGCTCTCGAGCTCCAGGCCGACGCCCGACGGCGCGAGCTCGCGCTCGCTCGGCGAGCCGGTCGAGAGCGCGACGCCGACCAGCGCGCGCGACTCGGTCGAGGGCTCGACGTAGGTCGCGGCCGAGGCGGCGGAGGCGGCGGACACGACGAGCGTGACGCCGATGAGCGCGAGCGCCGCGCGGCGACGAGACGGCCGACCCATGCCGGAGGTCGACGGCAGAGGCGTGGCGGTTGCGCGCTACTTGGTCGAGGGCTTCTTCACGCTGGGCGCGCTGGGCGCGCTGGGTGAGGCGCTCGCGGAGACGACGGGCGCGGCGCTCGACGACGCCGCTCGCTTCGACGAAGCCGTGAGGGACGGCGCGGGGGTCGGCAGCACCGAGGCCGAGGTCGCGGGGACGGCGGAGGCGGCGGCGTCGGCAGGCGGCGGCTCGCCCTCCTCGACGATCGCGATGCGCAGCTCCATCGGCTTGCCCTCGCGCAGCAAGGAGACGCGGATCTCGCTCGACACCCGCAGCGACTGGAACGCGCGATCGGCCTGCTGCGGGCGCTCGAGCGGGAAGCCGTTCACCGCGGTGACGACGTCGCCGACGCGCAGGTCGACCCCCTTCCACATGTCGTCGGGCTGGTCGTGCAGCACGGCGATTCGCCAACCGACGAAGCGGCGCCCAGCGTCGAGCTGCGCGTCGACCTCGGCGTTGGCGAGCACGCGGCCGAGCCCGGCGCGCAGCGCACGGTCGACCGAGGCGCGCGCGACCCAGGCCCTCGGGCCGGCCTCGGCAGGCGCGGCGGACACGCTCGGTGCGGTCCTCGAAGCGAGCCGCCCGCTCGAGGGGGGCGGCGCGCCGCCGCCGCACGCGATGAGCCACGCGGAAGTGACGATCGACAGGAGACAAAAACGAGCCGGGCGACGCATGAGACCTCGGGCGCCCGCGGGTGCGGGGCTGCCGTCGGTCTAACGAGCCGCCCGGAGATGGGCAAACTATCGAGACGCGGGTCGGCTCAGCCGGCCGCCTTCTTCGCGCGGGCCTGGCGCTTGCTCATCGCCTGGTAGCGATCGTAGAGGCGGGGCACGGGCCACTCCTCGAGGCGGGCCTTGTAGCCCGAGTCCTTGCCACGCCCCTCGGCCTCGAGGACGGCGTCGATGAGCTTGACGCGGGTGCCGAACTTCGCCTGCACGGCCGTGAAGGTCGCGACGAGGCGGAGGAGCTTGGCGTTCGAGACGTGCGCGAGGCCCTTGCCCTCGTTCTCACGGCTGACCCACAGGTCCTGACCGGCGACCGCCTTCAGGGCCTCGACGAGCTTGGATTTCTCGCCGTACTTCTCTTTCACGGTCAGCGCGGGGCTCTTGGTGGGCATGTCGGGCCTTTCGGTGTGCGCGGATTCATCCGCGCGTGGGTCGCGCCGACGCGACGCGCGCCGGCAAAGGGGGGCGGAGGGTTACCACCCGACGGCGGCCCCGTCCAGCGCACGCTCAGCGGCGCCGTGTACGCACCCAGACGTGGCCCGGCCGCACCCACCCGCGCTCCAGCTCCACGTCCGAGACGAAGGGCGCGAGCCGGGCGAGGAGCGTGAGCTCCTGCTCGGTGAACATCCGCCGGATCGAGACGAACGAGTCGTGCATGAACGGGACGCCGCCTCGCGCGAAGTACGCAGCCAGCAGCGCGATCCCTCCGAGCGCGAAGGCGTTGCGCTCGCCGTCGACGAGGACCGCCCCGAAGCGCGCCGCGCGCGTCGCCTCCGCGAGCATCCGCGCCACGAAGCCGGGCGGGAAGTGGTGCAGCGTCTGCGTACAGACCACGACGTCGACCTTGGCGCCGACCTTGCGCTCGAGATCGCGGAGATCGAGCGCGTCCTGCGCGAAGAAGCCCATCGACTCGCCCGGAAGGGCGAGCGAGGCGGCGCGCGCGCGGCCGATCTCCAGGTAGGCCTCGCGCAGATCGGTGCCGAGCACGCGCACCCTCCCCTCGCGTGCGCCGAGCCGCAGGGCAAGCTCCACCGCGAACACGCCGTGCCCGCTCGCGAGATCGACGACGACCGGCCGCTCCACGCCGGCCGCCCGCGCGGCCGCGACCGCCGGCTCGATCACGGCGAAGAACGCGTCGTAGCTGCCGATCGCCTCGTTGAGGCGATCGAGGCGCTCGAGCGTGCGCACGCGCAGCCGCTCGTCGAACGCGGGGTCATCGAGCCACTCGGCGCGCTCCGCGTACACGGCGCGGTCGACGAGGTGCGCAGCCTTCTGCACGAGCGTTCGCGCAGCCTGGGCCTCGGCGAGCGTGCGCAGATCGGCGACGGCGCGCGCGACCAGCGCGTCGAAGCCGGCCACCGCGCCGCCGTCGCGCGCGAGC